>JAGRMT010000002.1:25635-39988 GCA_020441125.1 Roseivivax sp. | reverse complement strand
CCCGAGATGATGATGTCTTTCGACCGATCCTTCAGTTCGACATAGCCATCAGGATGAACGACGCCCAGGTCGCCCGAGGCGAACCAGCCGCCCTTGAAAGACTTTTCCGTCGCGCTGGGGTTTTTCAGGTAGCCCTTCATCACGTTGTTGCCGCGCATGAAGATCTCGCCCATCGAGGTGCCGTCAGCGGCGACCGGCTCCAACGTGTCGGGATCAGCCACCATCAGCCCGGCCAAAGCCAGGTTCTTGACGCCCTGGCGTGCCTTCAGCTTGGCCTTGTCGGTCCCCGGCAGGTCGTTCCAGCCCGATTTCCAGGCGCAGACCACCGAAGGGCCATAGGTTTCGGTCAGCCCGTAGACATGCGTGACCTCGACGCCCATCGCTTCCATGTTGGCGATCACCGCCGCAGGCGGAGAGGCGCCCGCCGTCATCACCTTGACCTCATGGTTGAAGTCTTTCAGCGCGTCGGGCGCATTGGCCAGCATGTTCAGCACGATCGGCGCACCGCAGAAATGCGTGACCTTCTCTTCACGGATCAGCTGAAAGATCGGTTCGGCCCGGACCGCGCGCAAGCAGACGCACACGCCGGCATTTGCCGCGATCGTCCAGGGAAAGCACCAGCCGTTGCAATGGAACATCGGCAACGTCCACAAATAACGCGCGTGATGCTGCATCCCCCAGGTGACGATGTTCGACATCGCGTTCAGCGCCGCGCCGCGATGGTGATAGACCACGCCCTTGGGATCGCCCGTGGTGCCCGACGTGTAGTTCAGGCTGATCGCGTCCCATTCGGTTTCGGGCAGAACCATCGCAAAGTCCGGGTCGCCCTTGGCAAGCAGGTCATCATAGGTCATTTGCCCGATGCGACGGCCGCCGTCATAGCTGGCGTCCTCGATGTCGATCACCAGCAGGTCACGCTTGCCGGCGATCTTGATCGCCCGCTCGGTTACTTCGGAAAATTCCGGATCAACGAACAGTGCCTTGGTCTCGGCATGGGACAGGATGAAGGCGATCGCCTCGGCGTCCAGCCGGGTGTTGATCGTGTTCAGCACGGCGCCGGCCATCGGCACACCAAAATGCGCTTCGAACATTTCGGGGATATTGGCCGCGATGATCGACACGGTGTCGCCCGTTCCGATCCCAAGCTGCTGCAACGCGCTGGCCTGGCGACGCATGCGCGAAAACGTCTCGCCCCACGTGATGCGCCTCGCGCCGTGTACGATGGCAAGGTATTCCGGGTAGATTGCCGCCGTGCGCTCGGCAAAAGACAGTGGCGTCAGCGCGACATAGTTTGCAGCGTTGGCCTCTAGGCCGACATCATAGATGCGCGTGTGTGGCATGGCTCCCCCTCGGTCTTGCGGCGGGGTCCTCCACCCGGCCGACGCGGGGGCCAAATACTCACAGTCATCTTGCCCAAATGTGCAGCAATTGTACCCAATTGTAACGCTCTCGCGTTTACGCTTGGCCTGGCACGGAACGTGGACGATCTTCGGGCCAACCCATCCTTTCGTCCATCACGCCGGGAGGCAGAAGCGTGTCGTCAGAGCTGAGTACAAGCCGCGAGGCTACGCTGGTGCTGGAAGGTCTGGGACATCTGGCGCAAGGCATCACCATCTTCGATTCCGACCTGCGGCTGGTCGCGTGGAATCACAAGTTTCTGGACCTTTATGAATATCCGGTTGATCTCGCCTATGTCGGCGCGCCTTTCGCGGCGTTCATCGACTATAACGCGCGGCGCGGCGAATATGGCGAAGGAGACATCGAGGCGCAGGTCGCGCAACGCGTCGCCGTGGCGCGTACATTTCAGCCGCATCGCTTCGTGCGCACCCGGCCCGATGGCATGGTCATCGAGGTTGCCGGCAACCCCCTGCCCTCGGGCGGTTTTGTCAGCACCTACACAGATGTGTCGGAACAGGCCGGGCGCGAGGCGCAGCTGAAAGCCACGCTTGAACAACGCACCAGGGAGTTGTTCCTGACAGAGGCCCGGCTGACCCTGATCGCCGACGAGGTGCCCGCCGGCATCGCACATATCGACCGGGACATGAACATCCTTTACGCCAACAAGCGCTTTGCCCGCGCCTATCAGCGCACACCGGCACAAGTCATCGGCAAGAACGCGTGGGAGGTGCTCTCGGCCGAGACTTTGAACGAATCCTCTCGCTATTTCGAACAGGCCCAGCGCGGCGTGCAGGTGGATTTCGAAATGCGGCTGGAACTGCCCGACGGGCAATTCAAGGACGTGCGCACCCTGCTTCGTCCGGATTCGCAATCCTCTGGCCAGGTGCGCGCCTTCTACCTGGTGTCGATCGACGTGACCCGACGCAAGGCCACCATGTCGGCGCTGATGCGCTCGCAGAAGATGGACGCGCTGGGGCGAATGGCCAGCGGCATCTCGCACGATTTCAACAATCTGCTGACCATCATATTGGGCAACCTGATCCCGCTGAGCGAACAGGTCGAGGATCCGGCGCTGGCCGAGGAATTCATCATGCCGGCGATCTCGGCCGCGCGGCGCGGCTCTGCACTGACCAAGCGGCTGCTGACCCTGGCCCGGCGCGACCAGTTCGACCCGGTACCAACCGACATCGCAAGCGCGGTCGAGGAAATCTGCAACCTGCTGCATTCCTCGATACCGGCCACCTTGCGCGTGGTGCTGGAGCAGAGCGAGACAACCCCGATGGCCATGGTCGACCAGTCGCAACTGGAGATGGCGCTGCTGAACCTGTCTCTGAACGCGCGAGACGCCACGCAGGACCACGGCACGATCACGATCCGCACCTCGTCTTACGACCTGTCGGCGGAAGAGGCGGAACTGTCACGCCTGCCGCCGGGTGCATTCGTTCGCATCGACTTCACGGACGACGGCTGCGGCATGTCGCATGAACTGGTGGAAAAGATCTTTGAACCGTTCTTCACCTCGAAGGTCGCCGGCACCGGGTCGGGCCTGGGCCTGCCCATGGTCTATGGCTTCGTGCGCCAGTCCAACGGCGCGATCTGGGTCGACAGCACCCTTGGAAAGGGCACGACCTTCACCATCCTGCTGCCCTGCGCCACCGCCGCCGACGCGGTCCGCAGTCAAGGCCGCGTGTCGCAGCGCCGCGCCGTGCCGGTGCCGCTGACAGAACCGGCGGCGCTGCGCGAAGGCATCGTGTTGCTGGTGGAGGACGACCAGGACGTTCGCCGCACTATCCGCCGCAAGATCGCCGAGGTGGGCTTTCCCATCATCGAAGCCAGCTCTGCCGACGAGGCATGGTCGCTGATCGAGCAGATCAGCACCGTTGCTTATGTCGTTTCCGACATCGACATGCCGGGCGAGATGAACGGCGTCGACCTGGCGCGGCGCATCCAGCAAGCCAAGCTCGACATCCATGTCGTGCTGATGAGCGGCAAGACCGACGAACTGTCGCTCTCCGATCAGTTGCCAGATGTTCCATTCTTGAAAAAGCCTTTTGAAGCCAGTGCCTTGCGCGAAAGCCTGGCAATTGCCGGATCGTCCGGCGTGCTGGCCGATGGGATGACACCGTGAAACGCATAGTCTACCTGCTCGAAGACGATCCAGACATCACCCGGCTGATCGTCCGCACCCTTGAACAGCAGGAATTCCAGGTGGTGGACTTTCGCCGGGTCGGCGACTTCGAGAAGCAGGTCCAGGTGCAACAGCCCGACATCTGCCTGATCGACCTAAGCCTGCCCGATGGCGACGGCTTGTCTCTGGTGCGTGAATGCAAGCTGCCCCTGGCGGTGCCCAAGATCATCGTCACCGGGCGCGGCACGATCACCGATCGCGTTGTCGGGCTTGAGGTCGGCGCCGACGATTACATCGTCAAGCCTTTCGAACCGCGCGAACTGGTCGCCCGTGTGCGCGCCGTACTGCGTCGCAGCCGGGCCGCAGAACAGCTGCGCAGTGCCGCCAAGCAGCGCACTGTGCGCTTTGGCGACTGGGGCGCAGATTTCGACGCCTGCAAGCTGATGCATATCGATGGCACCATAGTCGATCTCAGTGCATCAGAAGCGACACTGCTCTTCGCCCTCGTCCGCTCGGCCGGGCGGGTGCTCAGCCGCAGCCAGCTGCTGGACGCCACGCAGGGCCGGCAGGACGAACCCTTTGACCGCAGCATGGACGCACGCATCAGCCGCCTGCGCCGCAAGCTGCGCGACGATCCCAAGCAACCCGCCATCATCCGCACCGTCTACGGCGCGGGTTATGTGTTCTCGCTGCCTGTCGAGACGCTCTGAAGCGGCTGGCGCAACACGCCTGCTGCCGGGATTGGGCCAGCCGGCGTGTCTGCCGGGTGCGGGTTGTGGTTGAACCAGAACCGCTCGGCCCCGGTGTCACGGGTGCGCACCCCGCGCGGCATCGGCGTGACGGTCAGCCCGGCCTGGCCGGCCAGCTCGGCCACCAGACGATCCAGCAGCGCGTCGTCGCCCCAGCCGCCGACATAGGTGGCACGGCCTGCCCGCACGGCCACGGGTGCGCCCGATACATCGCGCCACAGCGGCTCAAGCGCTGTTTCCAGCTCTTCGCGGTAGCCGCGCACCGCGCCGCCACCCCTGACCGGGATCGGCATGTCCGGGCGCAGGCTCTCGACACGGGCAACGGTGACATCCAGCCCCGGGATCGCCGGCGGAAGCGGTACCGGAATGGTGAACTGGCCATCGCGCGCGCCGCTGCGCGGCCCCAGCGCCACGGCGCAACCGCTGCTGGTCAGCGCCTGTTTCAAATCGTCCGGCATATGCATCAGCCCGGGCGCAAGGACGGCGCGGTAGGCCGCGAAATCGCGCGTGTCGGCCGGCACGATGTCGACGGACAGCCCGGCCCGGCGCAGCGCGCGATAATGGTCGAACACCAGCTGGAAATAGGCCAGCCCGCGCCCGTGTGGCTGAACCGTCCAGGCCCAGTCGGCGTCATAGTCGAACATCAGCGCCACCGGCGCGGCGGCCGGGCACACCTCTGGCGCGGCGGCCAGCTCGTCTGCCACCTGCCGCGCCTCGGCCAGGGCCGGGGCGTCGCGGCTGTCGGGGCGCAACAATCCCGCGTGCATCTGCTCTTGCGCAAAGGGCGCCTGCCGCCAGCGGAAATAGCACACCGCCTCGGCCCCATGGGCGAAGGCTTCCCAGGTCCACAGCCGGACCATCCCCGGCAGCGGCGCCGGGTTGTAGGGCGCCCAGTTCACCGGGCCGGGCTGTTGCTCCATGATCCACCAGCGACCGCGCCCGACGGCGCGGTACAGATCGTGGTGAAATGCCTGGAAATCCGGATCGCCCTGCCGGGCGAAATGGCGCTGGTCCTCGGCGCTGGCGCCAACGCGGTCTTCCAGAAAGCCCAGCGGATAGCTGTCCCACGAGGCGATATCCAGATCGGCGCCCAGTGCAAAATGGTCGAACTCTGTCACCCGGCCCATGTAGTTATGCGCGATGGGCGCATCCGAATAGGCGCGGATGATCTCGACTTGGGCGCGGTTGTAGCGCGCCACCTGGGCCGAGGAAAACCGCCGGAACGCCAGGCTGTGCGCCGGGTTCGGTTCCGTCACCGTCAGGTTGGGCAGGTCGATATCGTCGAAATCTGCGTAATCCATCGACCAGAAGACATTGCCCCAGGCCCGGTTCAGCGCGCCGATATCGCCGCCGTTGCCCCGCTCTGCGGGGAAAGCCCCGCGCAGCCATTCGCGAAACGCCTGCCGCGCCGAATCCGAGTAGGACAGCACCGTGTCATGGCAGCCGTATTCGTTATCGGTCTGCCAGGCACCCAGGTGCGGATTGCGGCCATAGCGGCGGGCCAGCTCTGTCACGATGCGGCGGCTTTCGGCCAGGTATCCTTCATGGCTAAAGCAATAATGCCGGCGCGAGCCGAACTTGCGCGCCCGCCCTTCGGCGTCGACGGCCAGCATGTCGGGATGGCGGTCCAGCACCCACTTGGGCGGCGTTGCCGTGGGCGTGCCCAGCACCACCTTCAGCCCCGCGGCGCCCAGCGTGGCAATTGCCCGGTCCAGCCAGCCCCAGTCGAAGCGTCCCGGCTCCGGCTCGATCCGGCCCCAGGCGAATTCACCGATACGCACCCAGGTCAGACCGGCGGCGGCCATGCGGCGTGCGTCTTCGGTCCACTGCGCCTCTGGCCAGTGTTCAGGATAGTAGCAGACACCCAGAGTGCGGCGCAGGGCGGTCATGCGGTAAAAACCTTGTCATAGGCTGCCACAACCGCGGCGGCGCGATGCGCCACCTCGGCCGTGTCAAAGCCGGGCTTGTACAGTGCCGTGCCCAAGCCAAAGCCGGTGACCCCGGCGCGCTGCCACTCGGCGAAATCCGCCGGACCGACGCCGCCCACGGCATAGGTCTTGGTCTTGGGCGGCAGAACCGCCCGGATCGCCGCCAGCCCGGCCGAACCCAGCTGGCTGGCCGGGAAGATCTTGATCCCGTCCGCCCCGGCACGCAGCGCGGCAAAGCACTCTGTCGGAGTAAAGACGCCGGGATAAGACAGCAGCCCTGCCCGCTTGGTCGCCGCGATCACCTCTGCATTGCAGTCGGGAGAGACGACCATTTGCGCGCCGATCTCGGCCAGTCGTTCCACTTCGTCGACATGCAGCACCGTGCCGGCGCCAACGACGGCCCGCCCGCCCGCCGCCGCCCGCATCCGCCGGATGCTGTCGAACGGTTCAGGCGAGTTCAGCGGCACCTCGATCCGGGTGATCCCGGCCGCGATCAGCGCTGCCGTGATCGGTTCGGCTTCGTGCGGGTGGATTCCCCGCAGGATAGCGATGATTTCTCGGCTCACAGCGCGTGCTCCCTCAGCTGACGATAGGCCATGCGCAACCCGTTCAGGGTCATCTCTTCGGCGTTGACCATGCGCGGCGCGGCACCCTGCGCCGACAGCCCCGCCGCATAAGCCGACGCGATGCCGCTTTCGCCCAGGATGGCCACATCGCGGCCCAGCCAGTAGGGCCGAGCGGCGGCCAGCTCGGCCCCGATCAGCAGCCCCGAAAGACGCGACCGCGCCGCCACCCCGTCGAGCCCGGAAAGCAGTGCCTCTGCACGCAGCGAGAACAGATCGCCCGCCAGCGCCTGCGGCCGTGACAAGGCCTGCGCCACCGCGCCCGCGAAGGCCGCCTCGTCGAACCCGGACGAGGCCACCGAATGGCGCAGCACCGAGTGGTCAGACAGCAGCGAGAACAGCTCCCCGGTCATGAAGGTGCGGAAACTGACCACCTCTCCGGCGCTGATATGCACCCATTTGCAATGTGTTCCAGGCAGGCACAGGACCCCGTCGAAATCTGGCTGACCAGACAGAAACCCGGCGATCTGGGTTTCCTCTCCGCGCATCACGTCGGCGGGCGCGGCCTGGCTCAACCCCGGCAGGATATGCACCGAAAGCCGCGCGTCAGCGGTACGCACCCGCGTTGCCTCGGCGATGCCGGGCGGCTTGCACGGCACCACCTGGTAGCGTGCCTCGGCCCAACCCTGGCGCGAACCGGCCATGCCGCAACAGATCACTGTCAGGTGGCCGCCATCGGTCGGCAGATCAT
Organism: Roseivivax sp.; assembly: GCA_020441125.1. Classification (GTDB taxonomy): domain Bacteria; phylum Pseudomonadota; class Alphaproteobacteria; order Rhodobacterales; family Rhodobacteraceae; genus Mesobacterium_A. The sequence continues at coordinate 32,471 of JAGRMT010000002.1, read as the reverse complement.
CTCGCACCAGGTCCAGCAGCACCGGTTCAAACCGGGCCGGCGTCAGCACGCCCATGCCCTGGTCGGTGTCGGTCCGGCTCAGCGCCGTGCCGGAACGGGTCATGCGCCACAGGCGCAGATGCGATGTTCCCCAGTCAACCGCGATCCAGTCGGGGTGGGGTATTGATGTGCTCATCCTGTCACCGCCGCATAGTGCTTGCCGGAAGCGGGCCCGCTTCCGGACGGTTGGTCAATGCCGGTCATATCCGTTGCCCTTCGACGACCCACATCCGGTCAGGGAAGTTCCAGGGCAAGGTCAGGCCGTGGTTCATCAGGTACTGTCCGCTCAGGTCCAGCGGGCCGGCCTTGATCGCCTGGTTGCCGCGCGACAAACGGGGGGCGTCGCCGTGGTTAAGCAGGCTGATGCGGTATCTTCCCTCTGGCACCAGCCGCGTCAAGCGCAAGGGCCGAGGCGAAATCTGCCGCGATGTCGCGGCCCTGCCCGCAAAGACCACGAAGTGCCGGCCATCCTCGGCCAGCTGCTGTTCGGCGATGACCGCCTCGTCGGCGCTGTCCAGCCGCAGGATATCGGCCCGGACCATCCAGTACCTGTTCGCCTTCCACCAGGCGGTGACCTCTGTCAGCACCTGTGCCTCGGCCTCGGTCAGCTCGCGCGGATCCATCTCAAAGCCCATGTGCCGCTGCGCGGCGACCCAGGCACGGAAGCGGATGTCAAACACCCGGCCCGAGGTGTGGCATTCGCGCGGGCCGACATGGCTGCCGGTCACCGCCATCGGCAGCAGCAGCGCCGCGTCATGCTGGATCCGCAGCCGCTCCAGCGCGTCGTTGCTGTCCGACAGCCAGACGCGATGCGTGTGACGCAGGATTCCCGCGTCGATGCGGCCGCCGCCCGAGGCGCAGGACTCGATCTCCGTCTGCGGGTGCCGGGCGCGAAGCCGATGGAGAAGCTCAAGAATTCCGGTTGCCTGGTTGGCGTCGGGGAGAGGCAGAAGGCGGTTGTGGTCCCACTTGAGATAGTCAATCCGGTGCGCCGCAAGGATGGCGTCGAGAGCCTGAAACAGGTGATCGCGGACTTCTGGCAAGGCCAGGTTCAGAACGCGCTGCTGCCGGCCTTCGATCTGCGCCTCGGGGCCAAGAATCCACTTCGGATGGGCGCGGGCGAGGTCGCTGTTGCGGTTGACCATTTCCGGCTCGACCCAGAGCCCGAATGTCATGCCCTCTTCATGCACATGGTCGATCAACGGGGTCAGCCCGTCTGGCCACTTGCGGCGGTCGACATGCCAGTCGCCCAGCGAGGATGTATCGTCGTCACGCTTGCCGAACCAGCCGTCATCGAGAACGAAGCGCTCGGCGCCAAGGGCGGCGGCACGGGTGGCGATGTCTTTCAGCGTGGCCAGGTCATGCTTGAAATAGACCGCTTCCCAGCAGTTGTAATGCACCGGGCGCGGTCGGTCCGGATCGGGCCACTGAACCACGAAGTCGCGGATGTGGCGCTGAAAAGCGATGGCGCAGCCGTTCAGGCCGCTGTCCGAGACGGACAACAGAAGCTCGGCGGATTCGAACCGCGTTCCGCTGCCCTGCGTGCCGGTCGCCTTGCCCCATTGGATCTGGCGCCGTCCGTCTGGCAGTTCCTCGGCCAGCATGACGTGGCCGCCGGGCCAGGCCAGGTGCATTCCATAGGCGGTGCCACGGGTGTTGGTCGCGCCTTCTTCGAGAAAGAACGCCAGCGGCGGGTGTTCGTGGCCCGAGCGGCCCGTACGCGCCTCGCGCTTGAGCATCCCAGGCTGCCAAGCGGTGCGGTTCGGCTGGAACTCACCGATCCAACGGCCCGAGAAATGCAGGATCTCGCCGGACTGGGGGCCGGGCAATACCGGCGCGGCGAGGTGGTGCAGGGTTATGGGGCTGTCCGCTTCCAGAACGGTGCGGGCGACGATGACATCTTCCAGCACTTCGAAATGGAACAGAAGGCCCAGGCCAAGGCTATCGTCCCGCACCGTGATATGCGCCTCGCAGCCGTCCCGGCTGGTACCATCGGCGAAATGCTGGAAGGCGGGGTATAGCGGCGCCCCGTCCCTGTAAGCCACCAGCCCGGGCTGGCCGGGAAAGCTTTGCGAAGCGGCGGGGCATAGCGACAGCGGCGGTAGCCTGTCCAGCATACCCCCGGTGATGTCGCTGCGCGCGGCCTCGGCCAAGGATGCCAGGTCCTCGTCCATCGGCAGCGGCGGCCCCCAGTAGACCGCGGTGGGCATTCCGCCCTCCAAGGCAAGGACCAGGGTCTGGCTGGTCGTGTCGAGCCGGGTGGTTCTCACTTCACGGCTCCCAGTGTCAGACCGGCGATGAAGTGCCGCTGCATCAGGAAGAACATCGCTACAGGCGGCACCGCCGCCAGGATCGACCCGGCGCTGACCAGGTGCCATTGCGCGATCCACTGCCCGTTGAGCGACGACAGCCCGGCCGTGATCGGCTGCGAGGCGGGCGAATTCGACAGCACCGTGGCCCAGAAGAAATCGTTCCAGATGAAGGTGAAGATCAGCACCGACAGCGCCGCGATGGCTGGACGCATCAGCGGCAGCACCACGTGCCAGAAGATCTTGACCTCGCTCACCCCCTCGACCCGCGCCGCCTCGATCAATTCGAACGGCAACGCCTTGATGAAGTTGCGCATGAACAGCGTGCAGAACCCGGTCTGAAACGCGACATGGAACAGCGCCAAACCGTACCAGGTGTTGTACATGCCCAGTTGCAGCGTCAGGTCGCGCACCGGCACCATCAGGATCGGGAAGGGCACGAAGTTGCCCGCCACGAACATGAAGAACACCAGCAAGTTCGAGCGGAACTGGTACACTGCCAACGCGAATCCGGTCATGCAGGACAGCGCCACCGCGCCGATCACGGTCGGGATGGTGACCTTGAACGAGTTCAGCATATACGCCGCCATCGGCGAGTTCACGAACACGTCACGGTAATTCTCGAATGCCAGGCGGGACGGCACACCAAAGTAGTTGCCCTGCGCCAGGTCCGACGCCGGCCGGACAGAGGTGATCGCCACGCCCAGCAGCGGCAGAAGCCACAGCAGCAGCGCCACCGGCACGGCGATCTTGTACAGCAACTGCGTGGCGGGGGCGGTCTGTTCGATCGGTCTGGGGAACATCTCAGCGCTCCGTCTCGTCGCGCCACATCTTCCAGATGAAGCCCGAAATGAAGACCATCATGATGGCGAAGAGAACCACCGCGATCGCCGCGCCATAGCCCATGCGATAGCCGTATTCCGACAGCGCCTGCTCATACATGTAGAAGGACAGCACCCGGCTGGAGCCGTAGGGCCCGCCGTCTGTCATCACCGACACCAGGTCGAACGACCGCAGCGCGCCGATCACCGTCACCACCACGGCGATGAACGTCGCCGGGCGCAGTTGCGGCAACACCACGTGCCACAGCATTTTCCAGCCCTTGGCGCCGTCCAGCCGCGCGGCCTCTACCTGGTCGGGCGAGACGTTGTTCAGCCCGGTCAGGTACAGGATCATCACATAGGCAATCTGCGGCCACAGCCCGGCGGCGATGATGCCGTAGGTCACGTACCGGTCATCGGCCAGCACCGCCACGCCTGTGCCGGTCACCAGTTCGATGAGGTTGTACAGCAAGCCGAACCCGGGTGCGTAGAACCAGGAAAAGATCAGGCCGACGACGACCTGGCTGATCACGAAGGGAAAGAAGAACAGCGACTTGTAAAGCCGCATCCCGGTGATCGTCTGGTTCAGGAAGATCGCGATCATCAGCCCGGCCGGAACCGACAGCATGTACAGCACCAGCCAGATCACGTTGTTCTTGAGCGAGGTATAGAAGGCGTCGTCATCGACCAGTTCGACGTAGTTCGCCGTTCCGATCCACTGCTTCTCGCCCAGCCCGTCCCAATCGAAGAAGCTGATCCACATGCTCTGGCAGATCGGGATGATCACGTAGATCGCGAACATCAACAGGCCAGGCGCCAGAAACAGCCAGGGCGCCAGTCGGCGCTGGTTCGCTTTCCAGACAGAGACGGACATGTCAGCCCCCATTGGTGTCAGGGAAGAAAAGGGCGCCCCCGAAGGGACGCCCGGACAGTCACGCCGGATCAGTAGACCCGCGCACGGACTTTTTCGAGCCGATCCAGGATCTTGTCCAGGTTCTCGGGCTTGACCATGAACTCCTGGAAGCCTTCCATGCCGGCCTTGGCCATTTCGGCCGGGGCGTCACGGTCAAAGAACTGCGCGATGCCGCCATCGGCGGTCGACAGCATCTTGAAACCGGCCTGCAGGAACGGATCGTCGGCGACGGTCGAGTCCTTGTTGATCGGCAGCTGACCCATCGCGGCGTTGATCTTGTTCTGCGCCTCGGCGGTGGCGAGATAGGCCAGGAACTTCTTGGCGTCGTCGGGGTTGGTCGCACCGGACGGGATGTGCACCGTGTCGGTCGGCGCTTCCTCGGCCCGTGCCAGGCCCGGGGTGATTTCCGGGAAGCCCATGAAGCCCAGGTTATCGTTCGTCATCCCGCCTTCCTTGAAGACGGCGACGGCGAAGTTGCCCATCACATAGTTCGCGGCCTTGCCCTGAACCAGCAGCGCGGCTGCGTCCTGCCAGTCGATCGCGGCGTGGTTCTTGGTGATGTAGGGCTGTACCTTGGCCCATTCGGCGAAGGTTGCCTTCACCCGGTCATCGGTCCAGGCCACCTTGCCGGCGGTCAGGTCCATGTGGAACTCATAGCCGTTGGTACGCAGGTTCATATAGTCGAAGATGCCCGCCCCCGGCCACAGCGCCTTGGTGCCGGTGGTGATGCAGTCGATGCCGGCGGCGGCGAACTTCTCGCAATTCTGGACGAACTGCTCCCAGCTCACGCCCTCGGGGCCGGGCACCTCGACGCCGGCGGCGGCGTAGGCGTCCTTGTTGAAGTAGATGCCCCACTGGTAATAGGTGTAGGGAATGCCCCACTGCTTGCCGTCGATGGTCATCGACGCCAGCGCAGACCCCAGGCTGTCCTTCAGCCCGTTGGCTTCCCACACGTCCGACACGTCCATGAACTGGCCCGAGGTGACAAACGGCGCCATGCGGTTGCCGGCGTACCAGTTCGCCAGGTCAGGCGCGTCCGCTGTCAGGAAGTTGCGGATCGCGGTCTTGTAGCCTTCGTGGTCGAAATTGTTCAGCTGGATGTCGATGTCAGGGTTCGCTGCCTCGAAATCGGCAATGATCTGCTCCATCGCGGCCAGTGGCGCCGGATCGTAGTCGGCGTTGTACTTGACCACGCGCTGTTGCGCGATCGCCGCCGTCGAAGACAGCAGGATAGCGCCAAGGGCAAGGCTGCCCTTCAGATAATGGACCATTGTTTCCTCCCGGTCTGTTCCATTATGTGAAACTTCGTCTTGAATAGTGGAAACTATGTCCGGTATCATGATTCCTGTCAACTGAGTCGCACAGGAGGCGATCTTGGCGTCGGAAGGGCATTCGGACGGCACCGTGGGCAAGGCCCTGGATGTGCTGGAAATGGTCGCCGGGCACGGCAAGCCCGTGCGCTTTTCCGAATTGCTGGAACACTCCAGCTATCCCAAGGCGACGCTCTACCGCCTGCTTCAGACGCTGACCAAGCAACACATGCTGCAACAGGACCCGGACACCGGCGCGTTCATGCTGGGCGTGCGGCTGGTGCGGCTGGCGCACAGCGCCTGGTCGCAAAGCTCGCTGGCGCCGCTGGCACGCCCCTATATCGACGCGCTGTCGCGCGAGACCGGCGAGACGATCCACCTGGCGCAGCTGGACCGCGGCCATGTGCTGTATGTCGACAAGCGTAACGCCGTGCGCGCCATCGAAATGTTTGCCCAGGCGGGCAAGGTCGGCCCGGCCTATTGCACCGGCGTCGGCAAGGCGATGCTGGCCTTCCTGGACGAGCCGGCCCTGGCCGAGGCGCTGAAGGAACAGACCTATTACCAGCACACGCCGCACACCCTGAAAAACGAGGCAGAGCTGCGCGCCGAACTGGAGCGGATCCGCGAGCGTGGCTACGCCTTCGACCGCGAAGAGCACGAGCCGGGCATCATCTGCTGCGCCGTGCCGATCCTCAGCCGGGGCGGGCGGCCGCTTGGGGCAATGTCGCTGACCACGTCGACCAACCGATCGACGCTGGAGCAGCTGGAAGCGCGTGCCGGAATGCTGCTGGAGGCAGCGGGCAAGATCGCAACACACGCGGAAAGCTGGCGCTTTCCCGAACGGGTCTGATGGGAGGAAGCCATGACCGGCGTCACGTTGAACAATGTCGTCAAGAAATTCGGGCCCGTCGGGGTCATCCACGGGGTCGACCTTGATATCGACCACGGTGAATTCTGCGTTTTCGTCGGCCCGTCGGGTTGCGGCAAGTCCACGCTGCTGCGCATGGTCGCCGGGTTGGAGCAGACCACGTCCGGCGCCATCCGCATCGGTGAGCGGGACGTCACCAACCTCGACCCGGCCGAGCGGGGCGTGGCGATGGTATTCCAGACCTACGCGCTCTACCCGCACATGACCGTCGAAGAGAACATGGGCTTCGGGCTGAAGATGAACGGCGTCGCCAAGTCCGAAATCAAGGCCAAGGTCACCGAGGCCAGCCGCATCCTGAAGCTGGACGATTACCTGGCCCGCAAGCCCAAGGCGCTGTCCGGTGGCCAGCGTCAGCGCGTCGCCATCGGGCGGGCCATCGTGCGCGGGCCAGAAGTATTCCTGTTCGACGAGCCTCTGTCGAACCTCGACGCCGAACTGCGCGTCGACATGCGGGTGGAAATCGCGCGTCTGCACAAGGAAATCGGCGCCACGATGATCTACGTCACGCACGACCAG
>JAGRMT010000002.1:1003-25627 GCA_020441125.1 Roseivivax sp. | reverse complement strand
TGACGCTGGCCGACAAGATCGTGGTACTGCGCGCCGGCCGGATCGAGCAGGTGGGCAGCCCGATGGAGCTGTACAGCAACCCCGACAACAAGTTCGTGGCCGGGTTCATCGGATCGCCCAGCATGAACTTCCTGCAAGGCGTGGTGGGTGACGGGCGCGTCACCATCCCGGCGCTGGGCGATGCGGTGATCGAGACGTCGGTCGCGCTGCCGCCCAAGGGCCGCCCGGTTCTGGTCGGCCTGCGGCCGCAACACTTGTCAATCGTCGAGGGGCCGTCGGACATCGTGCTGGATATCCGCGAACGTCTGGGCGGGGTGTCGTACGACTATCTGAACACCGCCAACGGCGAGCGTCTTATCGTCGAGTCGCGCAACGATGAGATGATCGACGATGGCACCCCTGTTCAGGTGCGTTTTGCTGCACAGGACGCGCTGTTCTTCGATCCCGAAACCGAACAGCGCCTGCGTTAGGTCTGGCCGCCCGCTCAAACGCGGGTATCGGAAGCATAGCACCTTCAACGCTTGGCGATGCGCCGCCGGACGGGTTAGGGTGAGCCATGACGGATGCCCCGACCATGACGGCGGCGGTCATCGACCGATATGGCCCGCCCGAGACCATCGCCCTGCGTCAGGTCCCGATCCCCGCGCCTGCCGCGGGTGAGATAAGGGTGCGCGTACGCGCCGCGACCGCCAACCGCACCGACACTGCCACGCTGCGCGGCTATCCGTTCTTCGCCCGTGCGATGACCGGCCTGCTGCAGCCCAAGATGGCGATCCTGGGCATGGACTTCGCAGGCGAGGTCGATGCGCTGGGCGAGGCGGTGACGGCGTTCCAGCCCGGCGACCGGGTGTTCGGCCTGCTGCCGTTCACTTACGGCGCCCACGCGCAATACGTCTGCCTGCCCGCCACGGGTGCCGTGGCGCCCATCCCCGATACCCTGCCCTTTGACGAGGCCGTGGTCGCCGAAGGGGCATGGTACGCCAGTTCCACGACCGATCGATTGAACCCGGGTCAGCGCTGCCTGGTCTACGGCGCTTCGGGCGCAATTGGCACCGCCGCGGTCCAGCTGGCCAAGGCCCGCGGGGCAGAGGTGACCGCCGTCGTCGGAACCCGGCACCTTGAGCTTGCCGCATCGCTGGGCGCAGACCATGTGGTGAATTACGAAACACAGGACTTCACCCGCCTCGGGCAGGATTTCGACCTGGTCTTCGACGCCGTGGGCAAAAGCTCTTGGTTCGCTTGCCGCCCGCTGATTAAACCCGGCGGACTCTTTGCCGCGACGGACCTAGGGCCCTACTGGTCGAACATTTGGCTGGGCGGCTGGTACAGCCTGACGGGCAGTCGGCGCGTCAGCGTGCCCTTCCCCGAAGACGCGCCCGGCTTCGTCCGATCGCTGTCCGCGCTGATGGCCCAAGGCAAGTTCCGCGGCGTGTTCGACCGGACCTATCCGCTGGCCGACATCGTCGAGGCGTTCCGTTATGTCGAGCAGGGCCAGAAAACAGGCATCGTGCGCATCGACATACCGTGACAGGCCCGGCGCATGGATGCAGCCGCTTGCCGATGTCCGACAACTGTTTTGGCCGGGCTCAACTATCGGAAAGTGGCTGGGGTGGTAGGATTCGAACCTACGGTACGCGGTACCAAAAACCGTTGCCTTACCACTTGGCTACACCCCAACGTGCCGCGCTGATTACTCAAAGCGCGGCAGGGGTTCAAGGGGCCATCGCAAAAAACTTGAGCCTTGCCGGCTATTCTCGCGGCGCGTCCGGTGCCAGCAGATCCTGGTCGCGCGTCTCCTTGCGTTCGGCGCGCACGATAGCCTCCAGTTGCTGTTCTGCCTTCGCTTCCACCTCCAGCACATGACCGGCCGGGGCCGCGGCGGGCGCGGGCTGGGCTGGGGGATGCGCATGCGCGGTCTGCGTCACCAATCGGTAAGTCGGCTCGGGCATTTCGATACCGGCGGCGGACAGCGCCGCCAGGCATTGGCGAATCGCCTCGCCCCGCGCGCCCACCAGCGAGCTTTGCGTCTGGTCGATCCAGCCCACCAGCGTGATGTTCACCGTGCTGTCGCCGACGCCGTCGATCCAGACATCCACCGCCGGCGTTTGCAAAACGAAAGGCAGGCCTTTCAGCGTGCGCTCTGCCACCTTCAGCGCGGTGGCAAAGTCGCTGTCTGGCGCCAGCCCCAGGGTGAACTTGAAGCGCCGCTCCTGGTTGCGGGAGAAGTTGACGATACGGCTTTTGAACACCGTCGAGTTGGGAATGCGGATGTGGTTGCCGTCCCAGCTGAGCAGGATCGTCGCGCGGCTGGTCAGGCGGATCACCTTGCCCTCGTCGCCGTTGATCTCGATCGCGTCATTCGGGCGGAACGGCTGGCGGATCGAAAGCAGGACCGAAGCGATGAAGTTCTCCACCGTGTCCTTGACGGCAAAGCCGATGGCCAGGCCGATGATCCCCGCCGCGCCCAGGATGGTCGACAGCAGCGCTGTCGCCCCCAGAATATCCAGCGCCACCACCAGCCCGGCGATGGCAAAACCCAGCCGGATAACCGAGCGCAGGATATCGGCGATAAAGGCGTTGGGCGCGATCCGGTCCCAAGGCTGGCGCATCCGCGCGATCAGCCAGCCCAGCCCGACCACCAGCATCGCCGCCACCAATGCCACCGCAAAAAGCGGCAGGAAGGCAATGGCCTGGTTGACCCGCGCCAGGAACCGCGTCACCGCAGGGTCCAGCCGTCGCACTACGTCGGTGGTTTCCTGCACCTCGTTCTCGATGGCCACCACGCCTTCGACGCGGCCGGCGATATCGTTCAACCGGGTCGCGGTGGCACTGTCCAGCGTGGTGCCGCGCAACGTCACGATGCCGGCGCTGACGGTCACCGTCACGTCCTCGTAGCCATCCAGTTCCTTGAGGATCTCGCGAATGCGCACGGCGATGGCGGCATCGCTTTGCGCATCGTCGGTGACAGAGATCGTGCCGGTGGGTTGGGTCGTTTGCGCCGGCGACGGCAGCGGCGGCGCAATCAGGCAAAAGGCAATCAATACCAAAACGATCAGGCGCGTCATCGAAAAATCCGGGTGCAAGGGCAGGACGGGCCAAGCTTGGCCCGGACCAGCCCCGGCGGCAAGACGGCAATGCCTAATCGCGCGCGAACTGGTATTGCGCGCGGCCTTTGCGCTTGGCCATGTAGAGCGCCGCGTCCGCCCGCGCGATCAACGCCTCGGACTCGCGCTCATGCCGGCGGATGGCGATCCCGGCGCTGACCGAGATCGCGCAGGTCTGCCGGCCCCACAGCATCGGCCTTTCCAGCGAGGTGATCAGCCGTTCGGCGATCTTGCCCAGCCGATCGGACGTGGGCCGGTTGCGAAAGACCAGCATGAACTCATCCCCGCCGACGCGCGCGGCCAGGTCGGATTCGCGGATCACCCGCAGAATGCGCCGGGTGGTTTCCTGAAGCACGAAATCCCCTGCTGGATGGCCCAACGTGTCATTGACCCGTTTGAAGTGATCCAGGTCCAGATGCATGATCGCGAAAGGATCATCGGTGGCGATCAGCCTGTCCATCGCCGCATCCAGCGCCCGGCGGTTCTTCAGACCGGTCAGCTTGTCGGTTGCGGCCTGTTCCTCGGCCGCGCTTCGGGCCACCTGCAATCGACGGTTCAAGGTGCGCGAGGCGTCCATCGCCGCCGATTTCGCCTCGATCAGGTACAACATCTCGATGCTAAGGTCTGTGGGCGCAAAATCGGCATTGGTCAGTTCGTAGCATTGCAGCGCCTCGACCAGCGCGATGCCGAAGGACAGGTCAAGCAGGACACCCCCCCGCCCGTCCGGCACGGCGATGCCCTTGAACCCGGTCTGCGGTTCATCGCGGAACCGCAAACGCATCGAGGTGCCCGGCTCCAGCAACAAGACCTCGACCGTTTCGCCACCGGTCGGACGCATCACCTCGAACGCCTCGCCCAGCATACGGCCGGGCAGCGGGCTGTCCGGACGCAGCTTGTGGAGCGTCGGGCCCACCGACACGATGCGGCTCTTGCCGTCGATCCGCGCGTGCATCGGGCACAGCAGGTTCAGAATCGCAGACAGATCGCTCATTCCGCGCCAGCCCGCCTGTCGCGCAGCCCCGCCGCCAGGTCAAAGCGGCGCGCCTGGGCAAAATCGGCCTCCAGCAAAGTCACGTCGATCAGGTCGTCATGCTTGATCCGGCCGCGATGCTCTACCAGCGCCAGCGCGCCGTAATCATCCGCCAGAGCCCGCAGCATCCCCACCAGAACCAGCCCGAAGAACGGGTAAGGGCTGGTGCAGCACAGGTCGTATCCGTTGGCTCCCCTGTCCGACAGCACCAGCCGCGGCATCTGCACATCTGAGACAGCCAATCGCACGCGACCGGGCAAATCCTCAAGCGAGTGCAGGAATTCGTCATAGCTGGACCCGCCGAAACGCAGCAGGCGCCGCATCGGCTCCATCCGCGGGTGGGTTACCAGGAAGGTGCCCATATCCTCCAGCAGTGTGCTGCTGGGCTTGTCCAGTTCCTTGCTGGCTGCACGCAGCAGGCCCGGTACCAATGAGGCGTCATAGTTCAGCATCGCCTCGAAATCGGCCGAGGGTAGGTTGGCATTGCTGGCCACGCGCAACCAAACCTCTGCGCCATAGGTCAATGAAACGAAATTCTGGAAACTGCGGAATATCAATCCGTGTATCATGTCGGTCCGTGTCAGCCCTTTGCCCGGGGCCGTACAGTCGGACAGAACGGATTAACGCCGCCTCAACGTTGTCAATTGTCCGGAATAATCGCGACGTCGCCGACGGTCAGCCCATCCAGGGGCACCGGCCCCCAGACGTAGCGGCCCGCGGCGATTTCCTCGACCACGGCGGCGTCCAGGTCATAGGCCTCGCCCTGCCCCGGCACCATCGGCAGCGGCCCCTCGGACAGGGCGCCATCGACCCAGCGCATCGCCCGCACCTGCGCGCGTTCATTGCCGATCAGGGTGAACAACAGCACCCCGCTTGCACCGGGCGGCGCCAGCAGCAAACAGCCCGGACGCACCGGCGTGCCCTCGGCGCAGGCCTGCGCCAGCTCGCGCTGAAGGTAGTCGGGCAGATCGCGCAGCACCTCGGGGCCGGCCAGCGCATCCGCCGGGACCACCCGGATCTGCGACCACAGATCCCCGCCCGCCTCGGCGGTGACGACCCCGCTTTCGAACAGCCAGCGCGATGACGCCTGACGTGCCTCGGCGATTAGCGGCGCCAGCGCCGGTTGTTCGGTCTCCAGCCGCGCCAGCGCGGCGCGTCCGGGCCGGCCCCAATCATGCGCCAGCGCGTAGAGGGCCGAACGGTCGGGCGTTTCGGCGACCGCCAGCAGGCGCAGCTGGCTGCGGGCGCTGATCGCCTCGGGCGAGAACAGCGGCGTCAGCCAGCCCAGGCACACCAGCAGAACCAGCATCGCAATGCCGACATTTGCCCGTCGCAGCCCAGACATCCAGTCGGACCGCACAGCGCACAGCGTATAGGCCAGCCCGTAGATCAGCGTGACGACGCCCACAGTTAGCGCCCAGATCCGCCGCGGCGTCAGCCCGTGCTGATCGATCCGCAGCCAGATCGCATAAAGCGCCAGCAGGGCCAGCACCGGCGTCAGCGCCGCCAGCAGGCGCACCACGCGGCGCATACCCGCGCCGGCCACGGCCTCGGCATCGTCACGGTCGACTGACACCGTCACCAACACCACCGCCGCAAGCGCCACCGCCAGCAGCGTGGCCGCGGGCGACAGCGTGCCCACCAGCCCGGAAAGCCCGCGGAACGGCAGCGCCGCCAGAAACACCGCCGTGACCGCCAGCAGCACCGGGGCCAGCAACCGCAGCAGCCGCAACAACAGATCGGGCGAGATCAGCGCGCGCATCTCGTGCACCACCGCCAGCGCCAGCCCGAAGACCGCGCCCGACAGCACGAACGGCACCCAGTCGGTTTGCAGCAGCCGGGTGATCAGGTCGATGCCGACGATCTTCAGCAGCGCGTCCGACAGCCACACGACCGACCAGACGATCGCGGTGAACACCAAGGCGGCCAGCACCCGGGCGACAATCGACCATGTCAGCTCGAACAGGGTGGGATAGTCGGTCCAGCGGCCGCGAAGCCCGGCGCCAAGAAAGGGGATCGCGATGGTCAGCGCCATGCCGGTGGCCACCACCGGGTACAGCAGCTCAAGGAAGGGATCGACCGCGTCGAACCGGAAAGAGGCCCACCAGACCATCCCCCCCAGCACCGCCCCCAGCGCCAGCGCCGGTAGCGCCAGCCGCCGCAGTGCGACAGCGCCGCCCAGTGTCAGCGCGGTCCAGAACGCAGCCCCAAGCGCCACCACCATCAGCAGTCGCAGCCGGTCCGCCTCCAGATGGTCAGGCAACCAGTCCAGCAGTACCCACAGGGCCAATCCTGCGCTGGCACCCAGCGCCGTCATCTGTGCGCGGAACGCGGTTGTCTGGTCCATACCGGCCTCCTACTCCGGCGCCAGCCTGCCCCAGCGGGCGCGCCCGGCGCAAGGGCGACGCGGCGGCCTAGAAATCGGTCGGGGCGCCGCCCTCGGCCTTGCGCCGGATGACGAAGGCTTCCAGTTCCTCGCGGATGGCCGGGTCCATCGGCGGCGGCGTGAACTCGCCCAGGATATTCTTGTAAACCTGGTGCGCGCGCTCGGGCGTCCAGATCGCGCCGCCAGCCTCCCACGCTTCGTAGTTCTTCCAGTCTGACAGGAACGGCTGATAGAAGGCCGTGGTGTAGCGATCCTGCGTATGCTGAGTGCCGAAGTAATGGCCGTTGTGGCCGACCTCGCGTATCGCATCCACCGCGAGCGAGGCATCCGAAGTGTCCCACAGCTGAGGATCCATGTAGCGGATCAGCTGTTGCAGCACCTCGCAATCCATCACGAACTTCTCGGGGCTGGCGATCAGCCCGCCCTCCAGCCAACCGGCGGCGTGATATACCATATGCGTGCCAGACTGGATGGCGGCCCAAAGCGAATGTTCGGTCTCCCACATGGCCTGTCCGTCCGGCACGTTGGCGGCGCAGACGCCCGAAGACCGCATGGGCAAGTCATAGAACCGCGCCATCTGACCGGTGATCTGGGTCGCGCGCATGTACTCCGGCGTGCCGAACGCCGGCGCTCCCGACTTCATGTCGACGTTAGAGGTGAAGGTGCCGATCACGCAGGGCGTGCCCGGCCGGACCAGCTGTGCCAGCACGATCGCCGACAGCGCTTCGGCCAGCGACAGCGCCACCGCCCCGGCCATCGTCACCGGCGCCATCGCACCGGCCAGCGTGAACGGCGTCACGATGCACACCTGCCCGCGCGCCGCGCAACGCATCCAGCCGTCCAGCATCGGATAGTCATGCTTGAGCGGCGAGGTGGAGTTGATGTTGGTGTACATCCGTGGCGAGGCTTCGAACTCCTCGTGGCTCAGCCCGCCGGCGATGCGCACCATCTCCATCACGTCCTCGACCCGCTCGCGGCCCAGAGAATAGGCATGGGCGGCCTTGTCGGTCAGCGTCAGCTTGTCGAACAGCACGTCCAGGTGCCGGACAGAGGGATGGATATCCACCGGTTCCACCGGATAGCCGCCGGCAAAGTGGATACAGTTGAAGTACTGCGTCAGCCTGAGCAGGTTGGCGCATTGCTCGCGCGTGCCTGAAACCTTCTTGCCGATCTCCATGTCCCAGTAGTTGGGCGGAGAAGACACGTTGCCGAACAGGATATGCCCGCCGCCGATGGTGATCTGCCGCTCTGGATTGCGCGGGGTGATGGTAAAGCTGGACGGGCACAAAGCGACCATCTCCATCACCAGATCGCGCCCCATGCGCACGTTGGTGCCGTTGACGGTACAGCCGGTGCTGCGGGCAAAGATAGCCAGCGCCTCGGGGTTCAGCATCTCGATGCCGATATCCTCTAGGATGGTCATCGCGGCGTTATGCACCGCCTGCACACCTTCTGGGCCCAGCGGTTCTGTCGGGCGATCGCGGTTCACCGGCAGCGTCCAGGGCATCTGTTCGATCGCCGAGGTTCCGCGCCGCTCGGCGTGGCCCGCCCGGCCGCCGCTGCGCTTGCGCCGCTGGGATGCCTCCTGGTCTTTCATGGTCGCCTCCGCCGCCTGTCCGTGCTTGGTCAACAAGACCACCGGCCAGCGCCGCATTCCTTCCGGAACGCGACGCGTCGCGTCGCTTTTGGTGGCTGAAACCGGCCGATCAGGCTGCCAGGCGCGCCGCCAGCCAGGATGGCAGGTGCCCGATATGCGGCAGAACCGCATCGGCCAGCGGCGCCAGTTCGTCACCCCGGGCCAGCCCTGTCAGCACGCCGACGGTCATCATCTGCGCGGCGCGCCCGGCTTTCAGGTCATGCGTGCTGTCGCCGACCATCACCGTCTGGTTCGGAACCGCGCCTACGGCCTCGGCGAAGGCCAGCAGCGGCGCCGGCGAAGGCTTGGCGCCGAACCCGCTGTCGGCCCCGGCAACGAAATCGAAAAGGTCGAGCACAGCCGCGCTGTGCAGGTGCGCCCGAGCGCCGATTTCGGAGTCGTTGGTCATCACGCCAAGGCGCAGACCCATGGCGATCAACTGCTCCATCAGCGGGCGCAGCGGCACCGCCGGCGCCAGCGGCGCGCGCGCCGCGCTGGCCGAAAGGTACTGCTCCAGCTCGGGCTGCGCCCAGCCAGCCAGATGCGGCAACAACCGCATAGCGACTTCGTGGTTGGTTCCGGCGATCACCGGGCTGTCGGGGGCGAACTGGCCGCTGTCCACGTCATAGCGGATCGAGCCGGCCAAAGCCGCAAGCCGCCCCTGATCGCCGGCCGCCAGCGCCCGAAGCACGCCGCCCGCCCAGACATCCCAGGTGGCCCGGAAATCGAACAGCGTGCCGTCCTTGTCGAATAGGATTGCCGTGATCATCTGCCGCTCAGGTCCAGTTCACCTGTTCGCCGCCCGGCAGCGCCGCGCGCGCCTGGCTCAGCATTTCGTAACGCAGCCCGGCCTGGTCGCAGAATGCCACAACCCAGGCATCGTCCATCAGGATGAATTCGAGCACTGCCGCCTGCATTCCCGGGTCGGTCAGACCCTGGCGCAACTCGGCCTCGCCGGCCCCGGTAGACCCCATGAAGACGGGCAACAATTGCTCGTTCCCGACCAGCCATGTCAGGGCCTGAAGGCCGATTTCCTCGGCGGCATCCTGCGAGATTCCCAAGGCTCCATCTCCTGAAAACGCTTTATTAACCGAAACACTTAGAAACTGCAGTCGCGGAAGTAGCAAGAATGCGAACAGGAAAATAGTAAGATGATAAATCGCGGTAAACTCCTTGTTGTGGACCCAATACCCACCAACCGGGTTGTCCTGCGGTCGATCCTGACCACGGCCGGCTACAGCGTGGCCTTGGCAGAGACGACAGACCAGGCGATGGTCCAGGTCCGACAACATGCGCCGGATGTGATCCTCGCCAATACCAGCCACCAGACAGAGGCGGTTGCCCACTTCTTTGCGCGGGTCGGAATGGTGCCCAAGGCACCAATGATCCTTGCGCTGACCGCCGACACGATGGAGGCGCGCGTGCGTGCCTTCGACGCCGGGGCCGATGATGTGATCTCGCGCCCGATTGACCAGGCCCTGCTGCTGGCGCGGATGCGGGCCCTGATGCGTGTGCGCCGTTCTCTCATGTTGGAGGAAATGTTCCTGATGACGGGCAATGGTCTTTCCGAAGGGGCGGCGCTGTACACCCCGCCGCTGCGTATTGGTGTTCTGTGCGACGATCCCGATCGCGGCCGTGCCATCCGCAACGGGCTGATCCGGATCGCGGGCGGCGAGTGTGACCGCCTGCCGGTCTGCGATCTGCCGGACCGCAAGACGCTGGGCCGCTACGATGCCTTCGTGCTGGTGCCCAACGCCCAGTGCGACCCGGCAGAGATCCTGGAGCGGGTGCAACAGACGCGCACCTCGCAAGTGGGCAAGGCCGCGGTGCTGATCGTGGCTGTGTGCGACTGCCCCGCGCCCTTGGTGGCCGCGTTGCTGGATGCCGGCGCTGACGACGTGATTGACGGGCTGCGCGATGTCGAGGAGACGGCCCGCCGGATCAAGGCCCGCCTGAGCAACCGGCGCAGCATCCCGATCTCTTGCCGCGATGCCCTGACCGGCCTGCCCAATGCGCGCTACGCGCTGCCGGTGCTGAACCGGCAGGTGTCGCTGGCCGCGCGCAAGGACGATGTGTTTGCCGTTCTGGTCGCCGAGCTGAACGATGTCGGCACCCTGACAGCGCGCCACGGCGCCGCCCAGGCAGAGGCCGTAATGGCCGAAGTCGCTGCGCGATTGCGCACCAATCTGCCGGCCGACGTGCTGCTGGCCCGCCTGACCGAGACCGAGTTTCTGGTGCTGCTGCCCGGCGCGGGCGGCGCGGCAGCGCGGCGAACCGCGCTGCGGCTGTGTCACGCGGTTTCCGATTCGCCCTGTGGGCTGCCCGGCACGCAGGCCAGCATCGCGGCGCGGCTGTCGGTAGGCGTTGCGCTCAGCTATATCGCGTTCACCGGAACGGCGATCTGCCGAACAGAGCAGCTGATCCAGCACGCCCGCCTCGCGGCAGCGGCGGCGCATCAGGACCCAAGCGAAGCGCCGGTTCTGTTCGGGCGGCCGGCGGCCTGAAGCCACGCGTCAGTTGCGACCGTGATGCCAGTCGCGGGTGCGTGCCTCGAAGGCGTCCAGCTGCGATTCCAGACGGTCAGCATAAGCGGCGCGTTCGGCAGGGCTCATTGCCGCCAGCCGCTTGGCCAGCACACGCTGGCCAAGCTCCAGCCGTTCGCGGGCACGTTCCGACTGGCGCGCCATCAGCGCTTCGACCGCGGCCGCGTCATAGGGATCCGCGCGCAGCAGCACCAGCGACTCGCGGTAGGCCTGGGCAGGGCCTTCTCGGTCGGCCGGCATGGCACGCAACTCTTGCAGCAAATCACGGCGCAATGCGCGCTGATCGTCGCGCGACAGCGCCCGGGTGAACGGCAGCGCAAGCTCGCGCCCGCCCTCGCCCCGATCGCGCATCGGCGGTCCCTTCAGAACCGCGCCGGCCACCATCCCGGCGACCGCCAGGTTCAGCGCCACCGACACCACCAGCGCGATGCGCAGCCAGCGGCCCGGCCGCGCGGTCTTGCCCGTCTGTTCGGTCTCGCTCATCCCCTACCCCTCCAGCAATACCAGGTCGAACGCCCCGATCGGGTCGACCGACAGCGTCTCGCTGCCATAAAGCACCGCGCTCAGGCTGTCGGCCAGCCCGGCCGGTTGCGCAACGCCAATCCATACGCCCGCGACCGTCGCCGTGGCCAGGCCGGCCACCGCCGGCCAACCGCCAAGCGCAGCGACGATCTGCGCCCACAACCCCGGCCGAGCCGGCGCCGCGCGCGCGCCCGCCACCGGCTGCATCGCCAGCGCATCGGCCTGAACCCGCGCCAGCAGATCGGCGCCGGGTTCGGGCCGCGTCTTGCGCGCCGCGGCAAAGAAATCGTCCAGAAAGTCGGGATCGTCAGTCATCGTGATACCCCAGTTCGTTGCGGCGCCCGGCCAACATCTCGGTCAGCGCCCGTTTGCCCCGCGCGATCAGGCTTTCCACCGCCCGCGGTCCGATATTCATGATGGCGGCGATCTCGGGATTGCCCAACCCCTCGATGTGCCGAAGCACCACCGCCTCGCGCTGCCGGTCCGGCAACGCCCCCAGCGCCTGTTGCAGCGCCGAGGCCCGCGCCTGCTGCTGCAAACCGTCCTCGGCCCCCTGGGCCGGATCGGGCAGTTCGGGCGCGTCGTCCAGTGGCACCGACTTGCGGCGGCGCAACCGGTCGGTGCACAGATTCGCGGTCACCCGGTAAAGCCAGGTCGAGACCTTGGCCTCGCCGGCGCGCCACTCGGGCGCGATGCGCCACAGCCGGATCAGAGCCTCCTGCGCCACGTCCTCGGCCTCGGCCCGGTTTCCCAGCAGCCGCAATGCATGGGCAAAAACCCGCGGCGTCAGCCGAAGCGTCAATTGCCGGGCGGCCGCCGCATCGCCCGCGGCATAGCGGGCCAGCAAGGCGGCGTCGTCCAGTTCGTCCTCGGCGTCGAAGGGCATGGTCATCACCAGCGCTGGCCTAGTCCCGTGTCACACGTCGCGCAATGGGCTTTGTGCCCGGTCAGAACCGGCGGGGCCATCCCCGCCGGTCCCGGTCTGCTCAGTTGTCGTGCTGGAACATCCAGCGGCGGCCTTCCTTGCCGTGCCCGCCGTGCTCTCCGTCGTGCCGGTGGCCGCCGCGCTCGCCGTCCATCATCCGGCCGCCGCGCTCGCCGTCCATCATCCGGCCACCGCGCTCACCCTTCATCCGGTCGCGCATCATGTCGCGGCCACGGGCGCGCATGTCGTCAAGCTGGGCGAACTCTTCTTCCGAGATCGCGCCGTCATCGTCGCTGTCCATCCGTTCCAGGAAGCGCGAGCCGTCGCCCATGCGTGCGGTCATTTCTTCGGGGCTGAGCGTACCGTCCTTGTCAGCGTCCAGCGCCGTCAACATCCGCTGCATCCGGGTCTGCATCCGCGCGGCGCGCTGCGCCTCGGTCCAGGCGGTCAGTTCTTCCAGCGACAGCGCACCGTCCTTATCAGCGTCCGCTGCGGCGAATTGCGCGGTGCGGTGCGCCAGCAGTTCCTCGGCCGTCACCTTGCCGTCCTTGTCGGCATCGAGGGTGGCGAAGTCCATCATCTGCGCCGGTTGCGGCGCGACTGCGCCGGGAGCGTCCTGCGCCGTGGCGGTCATCGCATTGACGCCGAAGCCCAGGGCGATCAGCGTGCTCAGTGCAAGGGCTTTCTTCATGGTATCGGTTCCTTTGCGGTTTTGTCCTTGTCCGGCGGCCTTTTCTGCCGCTTTCCGGGGACTGATACGCGCCCCGCAACAGGTTCCGTCGCTACGCATCGAAAATAGTCGTCACGGCTGCGTGATTTGCGACACGCCGCCGCAAGGACAGTTTGGCCACTTTTTTCTGACGCTAACATCGCCCAGAGTCCCGCGAAGCGATAAGGACACACCATGTTTGACTCCAGTACCCAACCGGCCGAGCGGCCGATGAAGCCCGCATTGTGGAACGGCTGGCGCCGCAAATGCCCCAAGTGCGGCAACGGCCCGATGATGAGCGGGTATCTGAAGGTGCGATCGTCCTGTCCGGTGTGCCGCGAGGAACTGCACCATCACCGAGCTGACGATGGCCCGGCCTATCTGACGATCCTGATCGTCGGCCACCTGATGGCGCCCACTTTGCTGTGGGTCTTCACCACCTGGCGGCCAGAGCCGCTGATCCTGTTCACGATTTTCGCGGTTGGCTGTATCGGGTTGTCGCTTTATCTATTGCCCAGACTGAAGGGGATGATCGTGGCCTTCCAATGGGCCCGGTACATGCACGGGTTTTCGCGCACCGCGGCCTGACCCCAAGCCACGGGAGAGACGCCTCTGCAACCCAACCCGCCTGCGATCCGCGACGCCGCCACTGTCATCGTTCTGCGCGACCGGACAACCGGTCCGCGCGTGCTGATGGGCCAGCGCGGCGCCTCTGCCGCCTTCATGCCGAACAAGTTCGTCTTTCCGGGCGGCGCCGTCGATCGCGAAGATGCCGAGGTGCCGATGGCCGCACCGCTGTCGCCGCTGTGCGCCACCCGGCTGCGCGAGGACAGCGCGCGCGATCTGTCCGCCGCCCTGCCTGCCGCCGCCGTACGCGAGCTGTGGGAAGAAACCGGCCTGACGCTGGGGGTGCCCGGTAGCTGGCCCGGACCCACACCGCAGGCCTGGCACGGCTTTGCCGATCGTGGGTTGCTGCCCACTGCCGCGCCGCTGCAATTCGTGTTCCGGGCGATCACGCCGCCGGGCCGGCCTCGGCGCTTTGACGCCCGCTTCTTCCTGCTGGACGCCGGCGCGATCGCCGGCGACCTTGACGATTTCTCGGCCGCCGAGGATGAGCTGAGCCACCTGCAGTGGATTCCGCTGGACGAGGTGCGCCGCTTCGACCTGCCCTTCATCACCGAAGTTGTGCTGGCCGAGGTCGCCGCGCGCACCGGCGATCCGCGGCCGCCGGCCTCTGTCCCGTTTTTCCGCAATGACGATGAGGAAAGCCTGTTCCTGCGGATCAAGGGACATCCGCTGACCGACTGAGGCGACTTAGCCCAGGGTGACCAGCAGCACGATGCTGGCCGACAGGATGGCGATGCCCGCCAGTTCGCGCCGGCTGATCGGTTCGCGGAAGACCAGCGTGCTGGCCGCCAGGCTGAAGATCAGCTCTACCTGGCCGACCGCGCGCACATAGGCCGCGCCCTGCAACGAGAACGCCCAGAACCAGCAGAATGATCCTGCCAGGCTGGTCAGGCCCACCAGGAGGCCGGTGCGCCGCGCCGACCAGACAGCCGCCAGTTGCCCCCGGTCGCGCCAGAACAGCCAGCCCGCCATGCCCAGCCCCTGAAACGCGGTGACAAAGGCCAGCGAAACCGCCGCGCGCAGCACCGGCTCTTCTGCCGCCACCTGCAAACCCGCGGCGCGGTAAGCCACCGCCGACAGCGCAAAGAACAACCCCGCCCCGACGCCCAGAAGCGTGGCCTGCGAGGAAAGCCCGCGCCACCAGCCCGCCCCGGCCTCTGCGGCCTGCGACAACAGCAGCACGCCAACCAGCCCGATCAGGATCGCCGCCATGCCATGCGCGCTGACCGTGTCGCCCAACACCGCAAGACCGATGAACACGGTCATGATCACGTCTGTCTTGGAAAAGGTCACGCCGACGGCAAAGTTGCGCTGCTTGAACAGCGCCACGACGCAGACCGTGGCAAGGATTTGTGCCAGCCCGCCGAACACGGCCCAGAACCAGAACGCCCCGCCTATCGGGGGCAAGGGTCGGCCCATCGAGACCAGCGCGCCGGTCAGAAGCACTGCCATCAGCGGCGCGGAATAGGCGAAACGCGCAAAGGTCGCCCCGGCCGCCGACAGACGTACCGTTGTCAGCATCTTCTGAAGCATGAAGCGCACGGTCTGAAAGCCCGCCGCGGCGATGGTCACGAATATCCAGAGCGACATGTCTGCGCTCTTGCCAGCCCGTTACGGCTTTGGCCAGAGCGGATGCGGCACCGGATCCTTGGCGCGCCAGAAATAGCGCCGGAACACCTCGGCGTAAGAGCGGAAGAGATAGTTTTCGTTCCGGCTGAGATAGCGCGCCCGGTTTTCCCGGTACAACGCAGGCAGCCGGTACCACGGCACGCGCGGATGCATGTGGTGCACGACGTGCAGGTTGTTGTTCAGGAAGATCACCGCCAGCGGTCCGCGGTCCTCGATGATCACGGTACGTCCGCGCGCCTTTTCATGTGCCTGGTGTTCCAGGAAGGTTCGGATCTTCAGCACCGCCAGCGCCGCGTAGGTCGACAGCGCCCAGGCCCACAGCGGCATTTCGGCGATCCAGATCATCCAGGCCACCACCAGCGCCACCGCCGGCACATGCCACAGCCAACCGGCCAGAGCCCGCCCGTCACCGCGCAGGATCAGCCGGGCATCGCCGGCCATGAAAGCGATCTGCCCCACCAGCGGCCCGATCAGCAGCCGCCCGGCCAGCGTGTTGTTCGCCCGCAGCACCATCCTGTGCCACGGCGCCAGCCGCGCCCAGACCGCCGGGTCCAGATAGTTGCTT
Organism: Roseivivax sp.; assembly: GCA_020441125.1. Classification (GTDB taxonomy): domain Bacteria; phylum Pseudomonadota; class Alphaproteobacteria; order Rhodobacterales; family Rhodobacteraceae; genus Mesobacterium_A. The sequence continues at coordinate 9,951 of JAGRMT010000002.1, read as the reverse complement.
TCCGGATCGTCGTAAGGATCGGTCAGGATCGAATCCTGGTGGTGCGCCAGATGGGTATCGCGGAACCGCATGTAGGGCACCACCACCGACAGTGCCGGAAACACCAGCGCGGCGTTCAGGTGCCGGTTGGCAAAGGGATGGCCGTGCAGCATCTCGTGGGTCAGCGACGAATGCAATGCCGCGCCCAGCGTCACCGCGATCATCGCCAGCGGCAGCGACACGCCCGCCAGCCAGGTCGTTCCCAGCCCCCACAGCGCATAGGCGCTGATTACCATGAACACCGTCGGCCATTCGAACCGACGCACCGCCCGCGGTGCCATTGCCATCGTGTTGTCCCGTCGTCTTTTTCTTACTGAGGTAACGAAAGCCGCAGACGCCGGGAATTCTGAATGTTGTTAGCAAAAACCGCATTTTGGTGATAATCTGAAACATATGAAGACAATCCTCGACAAACGTGCGCGCGCTGCGCTGTTTCGCACCCGTTTGCGCCAGGCGATGACCGGCGCCGAGATGACGCAAAGCGCCCTGGCGCGCGAGGCGGGCGTCGATCGCTCTACCGTGTCGCAGCTGCTGGCAGAGGACGGACCGCGCCTGCCCAACGCCCATGTGGTGGGCAGTTGCGCCGCCGCGCTGGGAGTTTCGGCCGATTGGCTGCTGGGTCTGTCCGATCACCCCGAAAGCGCCCAGGCACTGCTGGCCAGCGCGATGGAGATGACCGACGCACCGCGGGCGCTGATCGACGAACAGATCTTTGCCTGGCACCGGCAGGCGGCGGGCTACAAGATTCGGTTTGTGCCCGCGACCCTGCCCGACATCCTGAAGACCCGAGCCGTGCTGGAATGGGAATATGCTCCGCACCTGGGCCGCACCGCCGAGCAGGCGATCAACGCGGCAACCGACCGGCTAAACTGGATGCGCGAGTCGCCATCGGATTACGAAATCGCCCTGCCCCTGCACGAAATGGCCAGCATGGCGCGGGGCGAGGGCTATTACGCCGGTCTGCCCCTGCCCGCACGGCAAGAGCAACTAGACCGGATGGAGACGCTGTGCCGCCAGCTCTATCCACGTCTGCGGGTCTACATGTTCGACGCCAAGCGCGTGTTTTCCGCCGGGATGACGATCTTTGGCCCGCTGCTGGCGGCGGTATACATCGGACGCACCTATATCGTGTTCCGCGACAGCGAGCGTATCCGCACGCTGACCGCGCATGTCGACGCGCTGATCCGCGAGGCCGAGGTGACCGCGCGCCAGACACCGGACGTGATCGCCGAGCTGCGCGCGGGCCTCTCCTCTCAATAAGGCATGGGGTGCGCCTTGTGCGCGGCGTCGATCGCCTTCATCACCTCGTCCGACAGCACCAAGTCAACCCCGGCCAGCACGTGGTCCAGCTGCGCCACGGTCGAGGCGCCGAAGATGGTCGAACAGACGAACGGCCGCTGCGCCGACCAGGCCAGCGCCATGTGCACCGGGTCGAGCCCATGCTGGCGCGCAATGTCCAGGTAGGCCTGGACCGCCGGGAACACCCGGTCTGTCTTGCGCCCGCCCAGGTTGCCGTTGATCGCCATGCGCGAGTCTTCGGGCATGGCGCCGTTCTGATACTTGCCGCTCAGCAGCCCCGCGCCCAGCGGTGAATAGGGCAGCAGCCCGACATCCTCGTTTACCATCAGCTCGGCCAGGTCGGTATCGGCCAGTCGGCACAGCAGCGAATACTCGTTCTGCAGGCTGGCGACCCGCGGCCCGCCGGTTTCCTCGGCCACGCGCAGCCACATCGCCGTGCCCCATGCGCTTTCGTTGGAAAGGCCGAACGCGCGGATCGTGCCCCGGTCCACCTCGCGCTGAAGCGCACCCAGCGCATCGTGCATGTGCTGCACCGTCTCGGTGCGGTTCTGGCGCGTCGGGTCAAAGTGCCAGTTCTTGCGGAAATGGTAAGATCCCCGATTGGGCCAGTGGAACTGATAGAGATCGACGTAATCGGTCTTGAGCCGCTTGAGCGAGGCTTCCAGCGTCACCGGGATCGTCTCGGCGGTGATCGGTGCGCCGTTACGCACCGCGGCCTGTCCCTCGCCCGAATGCTTGGTCGCCAGGATCCAGTCCTTGCGCTTGCCCGTCCGGGCGAACCAGTCGCCCAGGATTTGCTCGCTCAGCCCTACGGTTTCGGCCCGAACCGGGTTCACCGGGTACATTTCGGCACAGTCCATGAAGGTGATGCCGGCTTCCAGGGCCCGGTCGATCTGGGCGTGGGCTTCCTCTGGCCCGGTCTGGGTGCCAAAGGTCATGGTGCCAAGGCAATAGTTGGTCACCGGGATACCGGTACGGCCCAGGGTGTTGGTCTTCATCGTGCGGTCCTTTCCTGTTGCGGGCGATCCTAGACCGCCAGACCGGACCTGCAAGACGCCATGCCGATTTCTCCTTGATCTTGGACAGGGTTTCTGGGCTTTTGAGCCGGCGCGGTCCCGTAGCTCAACTGGATAGAGCAGCCGACTTCTAATCGGCAGGTTGAGGGTTCGAGTCCTTCCGGGATCGCCAGAGTCGCCCGTTTTCCGCAACTTTCACGGCGCTTTGGCGCCAAGAAGTTCCATTTAAACGCGCAAAATCCGGCCATTTTCCGCTTTTACGTAACGTAACTGTGACAAATTGACATAGACTTTTCGACTGGGGCCGAATTTCCGGCCCATGAGAAAAGGGGGAATGCCATGGCTGTTATTAATGGTACGGCAAACAACGATACGCTGATTGGTACCTCTGGCGATGACACCATCGATCCGGGAGCAAACACCGGTTACGACCGCATCGAAGGGTCCGCCGGCAACGACCGGATCCATTTCACCAGTTCAACGCCCCAGTCGTTTTACGAACTGGTCTATTTCAATCTCGCCGGCCCGATCACGGCAAATATCGATTTCGTGGCCAATACTGGCACCGTGAGCAAGTCAGGCGCGGGTACCGACACGCTGATCAACCCGGCACGGGCGGTCGACAGTTGGACCCCGACCGGTGACGGCATGGGCCTGGTCGGAACCACCGGAAATGACTCGGTGACCGTGAACGCCCTTCCCGGCGGCTGGTTCGGCATCACCGGCGGCGAGGGTGTAGACATATACTCGATCGTCTTCACGGACTCGAGCACGGTAAGGCTCGACTTTTCGTATGGTTTTGGCAGCAATCCGACCGAGGGCGCCTATGTCGACCTGGCGGCGCAGACGATCTGGAACGACGGCTTCGGCAACCAGGAAACACTGTCGATTTCCGGCACCGCCGGCCTTATCGAGATCCAGGGCACCGACAACGCCGATACCCTGCTGGGCAGCGAGCAGAACGACAGGTTCCGTACTCGCGCCGGAAATGACCGGATCGACGGCCGTGGCGGCAGCGACGAGGTACGCTACGACAACAGCCAGATCACCAACCTGAACCTGAACCTGGGAAACAACCAAGCGACATTCGACTGGAACGGCACATCCTACACCCACACCCTGACCAGTATCGAAAGGGCGCGGGGTTCGTCAGGCAATGACCATCTCGACGGCGACGGGAACGACAACCGCTTTCGCGGACGGGCCGGCGATGACGATATCCGCGGGTACGACGGCAACGACACGCTGGAAGGCGAAGACGGACGGGATTCGCTGCACGGCGGCAACGGCGATGACTGGATTGACGCCTCTGGCGGTGACGCATCGACACAAGGCTGGGGCGACTACGTTCGGCCCGGATTTGGCAATGACACGGTGCTGGGTCATGCCGGCCTTTGGGCCATGAACAATGCCATTACTCTAAGCTATGGCGAAGTCAGCGGCTCTTCGGGCCTGACAATCACATCAGGCGCAAACGGCAGCGGCACGGTCACCGGGGCCGGCGGCATGGTGAATGACACCTTCACATACGTCGGTTACTTCGAAGCGTCGCTGCAGGGCGACAACATCCGGGGATCTGACGAAAACCGCTGGGAAGGTTTTTCCGGTCTGGACGGAGCCGACACCATCGACGGCGGAGGCGGCAGCGAGGACTTCGTCAACTACGGCGATGAAAAATGGTACGGCGGCGGCCAGGTGGGCATCAACGCCAACCTTCTTACCGGCATCATCACCGATACCTATGGCTGGGATGACCAGGTCATGAACATCGAGCGGGTCGATGGTACCGACTGGGCCGATACCATGACCGCCGAAGGCACCACGACCGGCTTCCAGTTTCGCGGCGGCGACGGTGACGACACGCTGACGGGCGGATCGGGCGATGACACCTTGCGCGGCGACGCCGGCAACGACCGGTTGATCAGCAACGGCGGCAATGACAACCTGCGCGGCGGTGACGGGAATGACTGGCTTGACGCGTCGGGCGGCCTGACCTCGGAAGAGCAATACGGCGACTTCGTCACGCCCGGCCTTGGCCAGGATACCATTCTGGGCCATGCCGGAACCTGGGCCACCGGAGACGGAACCGACATCAGCTATGGCGACGTGTCAGGCGTTGGCGGGTTGACCATCACTTCGAACGACGGCGGTGACGGCACCGTCGTCAGCGGCGATGGCCGGGTCAACGACACCTTCACCTATGTCCACGCCTTTGGCGGCTCGCAGGATGCCGACCTGCTGAACGGCAGCGATGAAGACCATTTCCAACAGTTCGAAGGCCACGGTGGCAACGACACCATCAACGGTGGAGGCGGTTGGGACCAGGTCAGTTATCGCTGGGAAATCGGGTGGGACAGCTCCAGCCCCAACCAGGCCATCGTCGCCAACCTGGCAACGGGCACGGTGATCGACACCCATGGCGATACCGATACGCTGACCGGGATAGAAGCCATCCGCGCCACCACGCTGGATGACACGTTGAACGCCTTCGGCTCTGCCACCGGCTGGCGGCTGCGCGGAGAAGACGGCAACGACAGGCTGACCGGCAGCGCCCATGCCGACTGGCTTCAGGGTGACGCCGGCAACGACTTTGCGCATGGCGACGGTTTCGCACCCGGCATGGCGGGGGTCGAGGCGCGGCAGGTCTACCGGCTGTATCAGGCCACGCTGGGCCGCGCGCCGGACACTGGCGGGCACTCGGGCTGGACGCAGCAACTGGCCGAGGGGCGCAACACGCTCGACGGCGTGGCGGCGGGGTTTGTCGGCAGCCAGGAATTCCAGAACACCTATGGTGCGCTGGACAACGCCGGCTTTGTCACGCTGCTTTACAACAACGTGCTGGGCCGGGCGCCAGATGCCAACGGGCTGGCCGGATGGACGGCCCAGCTTGACGGCGGTTCGTCGCGGCAAAGCGTGGTTCTGGGCTTTTCGGAAAGCGCCGAGTTCCAGAACAACACAAACGCCGCAGCTCTGTCGTTCACCGAGGGTCAGTCACCCGCGCTGTGGTCTGACGACGTGTTCCGCCTTTACCAGGCCACTCTGGGCCGCGCACCGGATATCGGCGGCTTCCTCGGATGGGCCAACAATCTGGGAAGCGGCGGCAATTTCCTGAATGTCGTCACGGGATTCGTCGCCAGTCAGGAGTTCCAGAACATCTACGGCACGCTCGACGATACCGGCTTTGTCAATTTGCTCTACCAGAACGTCCTGGGCCGGGCCGGTGAAGCGGCAGGCGTGAACGCCTGGCTTAACCTTCTGGGCAGTGGCACAAGCCGCGAACAGGTGGTGCAGGGCTTTGCCCAAAGCCAGGAGTTCATCAACAACACCGCCACCCCGCTCAAGGACTGGGTGCGGGCGCAGGGCTGGCACGACTCGCTCGACGGCGGCTCGGGTACCAACGTTCTGTCGGGTGGCATTCTGGCCGACAGGTTCGTGTTCGATACCGCAGATGGCGGCACACATACAGTGCTGGACCTGGAAGCGTGGGACGGGCTGGTGTTCAACAACTTCGGCTATTCCGGCATGCCGGATGCGTTGTCGCACATGACCCAGACCGGAAGTGACGTCGTTTTCAACGACCAGGGCGTCACGATCACGTTCGAACACACCACGCTGGCGCAGATCACCGACGACATGTTCGCCTGATCACCGCCCAAGGAACCCTGCCAGGGCAACCAGCACAGGTTGCCCTGGCAAACCGCGACGGTTGACCGGGCGGAGCCCGAATTCTAGCCTTTGATCATTGCATAACTTCAACATTCATTGCGAAATTTCGGAGGGGTAACCCATGCCGACCACGTTCACATTGGCCACGGATCTGCTTTCCAGCGCGCCGACACGAGGGCTGCTGAACAATTGGGCGGCCACACTGGACGCGACGACCAGCCCCGATATCGACGTGACCGTCTTCGATCCCGGCACCCTGGTGCCCACAAACGAGACGATGGCGGCGGTGATAGCCGGCACTGTCGATCTCGCCTGGGTTACCCCCACGGTCACAGATTTCCCGGCGCTAGAGGCCGTCACGCTGCCGATGGGGTTTGACCCCGGCGGCGCAACGTCATCGGCGCTGTTCGCCAATATCCAGTCCGCCGGATTTGCCGCGCAGGGTCTGACGGTGCTGGCCGCGTGGTTCCAGGAACCCGCCATTCTAATCGGAACGCTAGGGTCGAGCGGCGCTCTGTCGGACCTGAGCGGGCTGAAGATCGCACATTACGGTGGATCCTATACCGCCGGAATGCTTTCGGCCTTGGGTGCGACGCCGGTCTTCTTGCCCTTTACGGAAATCTACTCTGCGCTTCAAACCGGCGTTGTCGACGCCGTGCTGACCACCGCGTCAGCCGCCTACAGCCAGCGGATATACGAGGTCTCGGACGCGGTCTGGTCCTTTGCCGATGGATCGTCTCTGTACACCCAGCCGCGCGTGCTGGTCGCCAATACCGCGATGTTCAACGCCCTGTCCCCGGCCGAGCAGCAGGCCCTGCTTGCCCCGACCCAATCCGTAACTTCGGGAACCCTGGGCGACACCGTCGAATCCACTGATGCATCGGACTTTCTTTTGCTCGCCCGCACCCTCATGGCCGGAGGCGGGCAAGTGGTCAGCATTTCCGGCGCCACGCAGGATGCCTGGACAACCGCGGCACAGAGCTACACCAACACCCGGCTGGCCCAGTTGGGCGCCGAGGCGCAGGCGCTGTTCAACGCTGTCGTCAGTGGCGACACCAGCGGCGGTGGAACCGGTGGCGGCACGGGCGGCGGCTCGGGCGGTGGCACTGGGGGCGGCACAGGCGGCGGAACCGATGGCGGCACCGGGGGTGGATCCAACCCGACGCCGGCCGGTACCTATTACGCCTTCGTACCCGCAGCCCTTGGGGTAGCCAGCATCACGGAACTGGACGGCGCGACAGTGGCGATAGAGACTGGCAGCGCCCTGGATGCGGTTGTCAGTGCTCTGTTCCGCAGCTTGAACATCTCATATACGCCGGTCCCGTTGGCCGTGTCTGAACACTTCGCTGCGCTGCAAAGCGGTGTAGTTGACGTGGTGTTTGTCCCGACAGGCTCTTCATCCCTGGCACAATTCCAGTCCACCTTCGATCAACTGCCCGAAACCGTTGGCACGGCCGCCAGCGCAACCATCCTGGGCGATGATACATCCGAAGCCCTGACCGGCACGGCACTGGCCAACACCATCCTGGCAGCAGGCGGCGACGATACGGTGACCGGGCTCGACGGTCCCGATACGCTGATCGGCGGCAGCGGCGCCGACCAGATCGCCGGTGCGGCGGGTGACGACGTTCTGATCGGCGACAGCCCCGCTGATGCCACGCTGACCATCCTTTCGGACCAGATTTACCGGCTTTACCAGTCCACGCTCGGCCGCGCCCCCGATATCGAGGGGCTGCGCGGCTGGATCGCCAGCCTGCAAAACGGCACCACGCTGGCCGAGGCCACCGCCGGCTTTACCAACAGCGCCGAATTCCAGGCCCGGTACGGCGCGCTGGACGATACCGGCTTTGTCACCCTGCTTTACAACAACGTGCTGGGCCGTACCCCAGCCCCGGCCGAGGTGGCCGCCTGGCTGGCGATCGTTCAGGCCGGCAGCACCCGGGCCGACGTGGTGATCGGCTTTTCAGAAAGCACCGAGTTCCAGAATGCCACCGCCAGCAGCGCGCAGACCTATGCCGACATGCTCAACCCCGCGGTCTGGGCCGATGACGTGTTCCGCCTCTACCAGGCCACGCTGGGCCGGGCGCCGGACCTGGGCGGACTGCTGGGCTGGACCGGACAGCTGGGCGCGGGCGGATCGTTCAACGCCGTGGTCACCGGCTTCGTCGCCAGCCAGGAATTCCAGACCCGGTACGGCACGCTCGACGACACCGGCTTTGTTACGCTTCTGTACAACAACGTGCTGGGCCGCGCCCCCGATCCCGGCGGCCTCTCCGGCTGGACGGCACAGCTGCAAGGCGGCGCCAGCCGCGTCGCGGTGGTTCAGGGCTTCAGCCAGAGCCAGGAATTCATCAACGGCACCGCGGACGCCCTCAAGACCTGGATGCGGGCCCAGGGCGCAGGCGACACTCTGGACGGCGGCGCAGGCACCAACAGCCTGACCGGCGGCATCATGGCCGACAGCTTCGTCTTTGCCCAGGCTGATGCGGGCACCTCCAGCGTGACCGACCTCGAACCCTGGGACATGCTGCAATTCACCGGCTTCGGCTATGCCTCGGCCGCCGACGCGCGCAGCCACATGACCCAGTCCGGCGCCGACGTGGTGTTCTCCGACCAGGGCGTCACCGTCACGCTGGAACACGTCACCCTGGCCCAGATCGCCGATGACATGGTTCTGGTCTGAGCCCGAACGAAGAGGCGGAGAGAGAAATTTGGTTTTCTGATCCATAGCCCGCGCAAGGGGAGGCGATGCAAATGGCGACGATCACCGAGGCAAGCGATGCCCCTGACGATATCACGACGCAATACAGTCTGACGCCGGGCGACAGCTTTTTCGGACGAATATCGGACGACACAGACACCGACTGGCTACGCGTCGATCTTGTTGCCGGTCGCGGGTACCAGTTCGCAATAGCCGGTGACACCAGC
>JAGRMT010000002.1:0-869 GCA_020441125.1 Roseivivax sp. | reverse complement strand
CGCGGGCCGGACACGCCGGCGGATACCGGATCGACATGATCGAAGAAATCGGCAATTCGATCGCCACTGGCACAACCATCGAAGCTGGAAACACGTTTTCCAGCGCCATAGACTATGACGGCGACGTGGACTTTTTTGCCCATGACTTCGCTGTTGGCTACGGTTACTTGGTTTTTCTGGACGTCAAAGACGGTTTGGCAGGCCATGTAAGGCTTTACGCCGACGACGGGCAAAGGCTTTTGACCTCGGTTCCCGTCCATGGCCTCAACACCCCCTGGTTTCTGCCGTTCACACCGAACCGCTCCGACATCGGATTTGTCGAGGTATTCCCCAATGGCACGGGGCGATATGACCTCACCGTCGTGCGTGAACTGGCCAACGATATCAGCACGGCCACCCAACTGGACATTGGAAGCAGCCTTTATTCCACGCAAGAGCATTGGCGGGACGCCGATTTTGTGTCCGTTTCATTTCAGCAAGGTCAGACATACATCTTGGACCTTGCCTTTGACGGCGGGCCTTTTTTCCCCTCTTCGGCCGTCTTGACGATTTTCGACCAGTCCGGCCTGGAAATTCAAACCGACAGTTCAGGCTCAGGCCACGAGTCAATTCTGTATACGGCATCCGCAACCGGGACGCATTATGTCAGTGTTGGCCAGAATTCGCAGGTGCCCACGCCGTTGTTGTACCAGGACTACCGATTGCGTGTCGATCCACTTACGGATGGCAGGACATCGGGGCCTGACCGCTTGATTGGCTCCGGGGCTAATGACGGGCTCTACGGCGGACCAGATCACGACACTTTGACGGGCGCAGACGGCGCGGACCTGTTGAGCGGTGAAACCGGCGACGACCGTCTTTACGGCGAC
>JAGRMT010000221.1 GCA_020441125.1 Roseivivax sp. | reverse complement strand
GGATGATCTCCAGATGCAGCAGGCCGAGGAAACCGCAGCGGAAGCCGAAGCCCAGCGCGGCCGAGGTTTCCATCTCGGACGAAAAGCTGGCGTCGTTCAGTTGCAGCTTCTCGATCGCGTCGCGCAGCGACTCGAAGTCGTTGGCGTCAACCGGGAACAGGCCGCAGAACACCACCGGGATCGACGGCTTGAAGCCCGGCAGCGCCTGGGCGCAGGGCTTGCGCTCATGGGTGATCGTGTCGCCGACCTTGGTGTCGCGCACCTGCTTGATCTGCGCGGTGAAGACGCCGATCTCGCCCGGTCCCAGCTCGGGGAAGTCGACCATCTGCGGCTTCAGCACCGCCAGCTTCTCGATCTTGTAGGACGCGCCGGTGCGCATCATCTTGATCTGGTCGCCCTTCTTGATCACCCCGTCCATGACGCGGATCAGAACGACCACGCCCAGGTACGGGTCGTACCAGCTGTCAACCAGCATCGCCTTGAGAGGCGCGTCACGCTGGCCCTTGGGCGCCGGCAGGCGGTGGACGATCGCCTCCAGAACGTCGGGAATGCCCAGTCCGGTCTTGGCGGAAATCGGAATCGCGTCCTGTGCGTCGATGCCGATCACGTCCTCGATGTTTTCCTTCACCCGCTCCGGCTCGGCTGCGGGCAGGTCGATCTTGTTCAGGACGGGCACGATCTCGTGATTGGCGTCGATCGCCTGGTAGACGTTCGCCAGCGTCTGCGCCTCGACACCCTGCGAGGCATCGACCACCAGCAGCGATCCTTCGACCGCCTGCATCGAGCGGCTGACCTCATAGGCAAAGTCGACGTGGCCCGGCGTGTCGATCAGGTTCAGCACATAGCTTTCGCCGTTCTTGGCGACATATTCGATGCGCACCGAGTTCGCCTTGATCGTGATACCGCGCTCGCGCTCGATATCCATGGCGTCCAGAAGCTGCGCCTTCATGTCCCGTTCGGCCACCGTGTTGGTGGATTGGATCAGCCGGTCGGCCAGGGTGGATTTCCCGTGGTCGATATGGGCGACGATGGAGAAGTTGCGGATATGCGAAAGCGGTGTCATGGCGGGCGATATGCTGCGGAAAAGCGCGCCGGTCAATGGGGATCCCATGACCGGCGCGGCGCAAGAAAAAGGCCGGGCGCAAGGCCCGGCCCGGGTACTCAAATGACTTTGGGTCAGGCCAGGTCGTACTGGCCGACGTTCGAAGGCAGGTTGTAGTACAGGTCTGCGTCATCGCAGTACCCGTCAAAACCGCGGCCGAACTGCTCGTTCAGATAGGCTTCCCACTGGGCGTTCATGCCGCCCGACCACGCGTCCAGCAGCAGAACCTGCTGGGTGTCGCCGGTGGCCGCGTTGCGGATGGTGAACACGATATCCGTGCCATAGTCGATGTTGTTGCGCAGATCGAAGCCGTTCATCGTCTCGATCGTCGACTTCACCAGGCAGATCGACATGATTTCCAGGGCAGCGCCGTCACTGTCCAGGAACTGCAGCTTGTCATGCTGGCGGATGTCGAAATCCGTGATGATGTCCATGCTGTCGTCGGTGATGTGACCAGCGCTGAACACGAACGTGTCGTCGTCCAGGCCGCCTTGCATCACGTCCTCGCCGTAGCCGCCGATGATCGTGTCATCGCCACGCCCGCCAAGAAGAATGTCGTTGCCGCTGAAACCGCGGATAAGGTCGTCGCCGGCTGTTCCTACCAAGTAGTCGGCCGTTCCTTGTGCGTTACCGTCAATGATGGGCATAACTGCTCCCCCGTCACATATTCGTGCTTCAATCAAGCACAACCCGAGGTTAGCCTTCCAGTCGGCGGAAACCAGCCAGTCAGGGCGATTTTCACCATCACATTATTTGTGCGATTGTTTCGAGTATTGCAGCAATGCGTGACAGATGTGGCCCGTTTTAGCCAAATTGTGCCCATATGTAGAGGGTTGCCGGCCAAACTTCCTGTATTATTCAACAATAATACAGACCGCCGCCCCCCTTCCCACAACGGGAGGCGTGGCGAGAAGATCACGCCCGGACCAAGATCGTTTGGGCGGGCGAAATGTGAACGAAATGACCAGCGGTGTAACCAGCGGTAACGGCGCAGCTCCACCCGGATTGCAAGAGCGCAGCACAGACATCGGAAATCGCGAAAAACTCCCGCCCAGGCTGTGCGGCGAGAGTCTTCGCGATCCGTGTTTCAGTCCTGAACCACGTCCAGAAACTCGCGCCATTCGCGCTTGCTCATGCCCGAGGTTTCCTGCGTGACCGCTTCGCCCTTCAGCATCCGCCGTACGCAGTCGACCATCGACTTGGAGAAGCTGGCACCGCCCAGCCGGTATTCCTCGAACGCGCCATAGGCGAACGGCACCCAGTCGGCGACGATCCTGCACATCGCCTCGGCGTAGACGCGGATTTCGTATTGCGCGTGGGCGTCGGCGCGCAGGCGCAGGAAATGGAACAGGTTGTGCAGGTCCACCTTCCAGTACCATTGCGTGTAGATGTTCGCCGGCAGGTTCATCCGCGCCAGTTCGCGCGCCAGACCCTGCTGGCCGTCCTGGCTGATCATCTCTTCGTAATGGTCGTAGGCGCGCATCGCGTCGTCGGTCAAGAACCGCAGCACGCGCTGCGCCTCTTCCCCCTCCAGCGCGGCGCCGCGGCCCTGGTTGTTCACCTCGGACTGCGCGGCCAGCGCATCGGGCGCGGGGATATAGAATTCGCGGTCCAGGATCGAATAGCGGGCGGAGTATTCGTTGACGTTGGCGGTGCGGTGCCGGATCCACTGGCGTGCCACAAAGACCGGCAGTTTGACGTGCAGCTTGATCTCGCACATCTCGAACGGGGTCGAGTGCCAGTGCCGCATCAGGTAGCGGATCAGCCCTTCGTCGTTCTGCACCGACTTGGTGCCCTTGCCATAGCTGACCCGCGCCGCCTGGCAGATCGCGGCGTCGTCGCCCATGTAGTCGATTACCCGGACAAAGCCGTGATCCAGCACCGGATGGGCTGTGTAAAGGTGCTGCTCAATCCCCGGCGAAACCGCGCGCAGGGTGGGTGTCACGGCGCTGCGCTGCGCGTCGATTTCGGCCTGTTGTTCGGGGGAAAGCGGCATGGGGCGAATCCTTCTGGCACGTTCTGAGTCGCGCGCCACTATATATGGAGGCTGACCCCCAGTGTACCGCCATATGCTGTGGCGGCAAATGCGCCGCATCTGGGGCGGAAATTTGACCGCCTGCCCGGCTTTCCGTTGACTTTTCCACAGCCCCCCGCCAGCCTGACGCGCAACAAGAAAACGGGCAGACGATCCGAGGCAGGCATATGATACGGTTTTCAGTTGCGCTGGTCGCAGCGCTGGGTTTGGCTGCGTGCGACAGCGGCGGAGGCAATCCGCTGGTCGGCGGCACGGACCCTACCGACCCCACAGATCCCACCGATCCCGGCACCACCGATGACGTTCTCAGGCAGAATCTGAACTCGATTTCGGTGCCCGACGGATCGACCGTGCTGGTCAACATGAAGTCGCTCGACGGTACCCCGCTTGAGGTGACCTTCGTGCGCCGCCCCGCGCTCGATACCAACGGGTATGAGGCCTATTCGATCCAGGAAGACCCGCTGGACCGGATGTTCGTCGCGCTGACCAAAAGCTCGACCGACGGGACCACCCGTGCGGCGATCGTGCAGGACGGCGGGCAGTTCAACCGTTACCTCGCCGGCGGCTTTTACGAACAGACCGGCCGCTATACCCCGCCGACGGTGGGTTCCGGCGCCGGTCAGGGCCAGGTGTCCTACGCGGGCAATTATGCCGGCATCACCAACATCAGCACCACCCTGGGCGCGGGGCTGCTGCCGATCCCCGGCGGCGTCGACCCGACCACCCTGCCCCAGCTTCCCGGCGAGGCGTTCCGCGTTTCGGCGCTGATCTTCCTCAACGCCAACTTTGCCGACAACACGGTGAACGGCGAGATTTACAACCGTGACCTGATCAATCCCGCCGACCTGTCGGTCGCCTCGCGCCAGCCCAACCTTGAGCTGATCGTGACCGATATCGACCCGACCACCGGCCAGTTTGCCGGCGATGTCGAGATCATCGGCGACATCGGTGTCAAAAGCGGCGATTACGGCGGCGTCTTCGGCGGCAGCGGCGCCAGCTCGGTCTCGGGCGTGGTGGCCCTGTCCAACTTCAACAACAACATCGACGACGAAGAAGAGGTTGGCGTCTTTGTCCTGACCCAGTGTGGACAGGCAGGCGACTCGGTGCTGTGCGACATCGTCCAGCCGTAACGGCACTGATCCTGGCCGCGATTCTGGCCGGGGCGCCGGCTGCGGCCACCGAACAACGCATGGCGACGCTGCGCGAAGCGCAGAACCTGGCGCTTCGGGCGGTGGCCGCCGGTCAGGCGGAAACCGCGCTGGCGCTGGCCGACGCGATCCTGGCGCAATACCCGCGTGACAGTTTTGCCCACCTGGTGCGGGCCACCGCGCTGTTGCAGGCCGGTCAGGCGCGGGTTGCCGGGCCCGAAGCGCGCCGCGCCTTCCATTATGCCCAAAGCGATACGCAGCGGTTCGAGGCCGCGCGTGTGGCGGCACTGGCCGCCGCCCGGCAAGACCGCTTTCTGGTCGCCCAGTTCTGGATGCGCCGCGCCATGCAGGCCGCGCCCGGCCCGCAGCAAAAGGCCAGCGCGGTGATCGGCTTTCGCAACGTTCGTCAGGCGGCGCGCGCGGCGGTACAGCTGTCGTTCTCTGTCGCGCCGTCCAACAACGTCAATGGCGGCTCTTCCGACCGGTACAACGTGATCGACGGTGTGCCGCTGGTGGGCGTGCTGTCGGGCAGCGCGCTGGCCCTGCCGGGCACGGTGGCGCGCGGCTCGGCCAGGCTGCGCTATCGGCTGGCGGGGGACAACCGCACCCAGACAGACCTGACCGGCGCGCTGCAACTGACTCGCGTGCACCTGTCGGACGAGGCACACGCCAAGGCGCCCGGGGTCGATGACGCAGATTTCGGATCCACCTATGCCGAGCTGGGCCTGCGTCATGCCCGGCTGGCCGGTCCGCGTGGCGGGCTGGTCGAGACCGAGGCAGAGCTGGGCCGGGTCTGGAGCGGCGGAACACGGTCGCACGATGTGGCGCGTGCCTCGCTGTCCTACAGCCTGTCCGCCGGCAAGACCGCGCGGATGACTTACAGCGGCACGATCCAGCGGCAGTTCGGTTTTGCCGACGGGCGCGACGATGTCGATACCGGGGCGCTGGCGGTGTCGTGGCAGACCGCGCTGGCGAACCGCGATCAGCTGACCGCCCAGCTTGCGCGCAGCACCTCGCTTTCGGACAACGGCCAGGCCGAGCAGACCGCCACGACGCTGACGCTGGGCTATCGCAAGGCCGCCCCGCTGGGACCGGTCACGCTGGGCGGGCGGATCAGCTGGGGCGAGGAGCATTACCCCTCTTACGCGGTGGGGTTCATCGGCGTGCCTGGCGGCCGGCAAGATACCCGGCTGGCAGCGGAAATCGACTTTGGGCTGACCCCGCTGGAGTATATGGGCTTTGTCCCCACGGTCACGCTGACGGCCGAACAGACCGACTCGAACGTCAGCCGTTTCACCACGGACGAGGTGTCGCTGTCGATCGGGTTCCGCTCGGCTTTCTGACCGGCGGGCGCGCCCTGCCCCCTCGACAATCGCCGCGCAGCCCCTATCGTTGCCCCGAAACCGGGATATCGCGAAGGAGTAC
>JAGRMT010000220.1 GCA_020441125.1 Roseivivax sp. | reverse complement strand
GAGAAGAATGGTGCCGGTGAAGGGACTCGAACCCCCGACCCCATCATTACGAATGACGTGCTCTACCAGCTGAGCTACACCGGCATTCTTCTCTGTCCGGGCTTCAGGCGCCCGGCGACCGCGGCGCTGACCCGGCGTACCGGGTCAGGTCGGCTGGCCATACAATCTCCTCCGGGAAACGACAAGCCGGTGGCCCGGATTTTTTCGCCGCTCGCAGCGGCTCAGGCCGATTTTGCGCTGGCCTGCTCCGCGGTCTCGTCGGCGGCGTCGATCACCGTGCCATCGGTGGGCACCGGCAGGTCGTCGGCGGGGGCCGGGTCGGGCTGGCCAACCAGAAGCGGCAGCATTTCGGCGCTGCCTGGCAGGGCGGCATCCGATTGCGGCGGGGTTTTCCAGCTCAGCGTGTCGAATGCACCGCAGTTCATGCAGGTCGGCGCCCAGGCGGCGTGGATGTGGTTGCAGTTGTCGCAAACCCACTGCGGCCCGCGCGGCGCGGTCAACGCCCGCGCCAGCCATCCGCGCACCACCGCATCGGAGGCGCCTTCTCCGCGCTCGATGGCGGCCATCATCGTCATCACCCGGGCGTCGGGATGGGTTTCTGCCAAATCGCCCAGAGCGCGCCGGGCCGCAGGGAAATCCTCGGCGGTCAGGTTCAGCTCGGCCACCAGAAGGCGGGTTTCGGGATGGTTCGGCTTGATCGCGGTCAGCGCCTTGAAGCGCTTCAGCCGTTCTGCCGGGGTCTCGTTCGGCTCGATCTCGGCAAAGGCTGCGGCCAGGTCGGGGTGAGGCTCCATTTCCCAGGCCTTCTTGATCACGCGGGTGGCCAGGCGCGGGCGGTTCTGCTCGACATAGGCGCGCGCGGCCATCGCCACGGCGGGGATCAGGTCAGGCGATTGCTTGGCCGCCACGATGGCCGCTTCGCGCGCCTCGATGGAGTGGCCGTCCTCGAACACGCCCTTGGCCTCGGACAGGGCCAGCACCGCGTCGCGCCGCTTGTGCACATCGCGCGGCAGGCTGCCGTACTTCAGCTTGGCGTTCAGTGTCTTGCGCGCGCCGGACCAGTCGTTGGCCCCGGCTTGCAGCTTCAGCAGCGTGTCCTGAACCTCTTCGTGCTTTGGCTTCAGCTCGAAGGCCTTCTCGGCCAGTTTCATCGCCGTTTCCGTTTCGCCCGCTGCCAGTTTCTGGTGCATCAGTCCGCGCACGCCGACAAAGCGTGTCTTGTCGTTTTGCAGCAGGCGCTTGTACACGCGCTCTGCCTTGTCGCGATCACCCGAAGCTTCGGCCGCCTGGGCCAGAAGCACGTCGGTCAACTCGGGCGATTGCAGGTATTTCTGCGCCTTCTCGGCCTTGGCGATGGCCAGGCGGCCCTCTCCCGACGCCAGGGCCATCATGCCCTCGCTCAGCGCCTGATAGCCCTTCCGCTCGCGGTTGCGGTCGAAATAGCGGGTAATCGCGGTTTCATCACCATTGATGAACCGCACGACGGCGATCAGCAACGAGACCAGCTTGAACAGCACATAGGCCGCGACCAGCAGCGCCAGCAGCGCCAGAACCGCCTCAAGCGGGCCGAGGTTCACCTCTTGCTGGAAGGCTTCGATGCGAACGCCACCGTCCGATTCGAGCAGGTATCCCGCGCCCAGGGCCGCCGCCGCAACCAGCGCGACGAAGACGACGATCTTTGCAAGTGACCAAAGCATGACGACCCTTACTCCTTGTTCAACTCAGTCTTCAGCGCGTCCAGCGCCGACAGCGCCTGATGGCGCGCCTTGGCCTGCGCCACCCAGTCGGCCATCGCGGCCTGCGCCGAGGGGGACAGGGTGGCGATCTCGTCCAGGGCTTTCTGCAGGTCGGCGTCCTTGACCGCGGCCTCGGCGCGCGAAAGCACTGCGTCAGGATCCGTACCGTCGCGCGGGGACAGCGAACGAACGCCGAATTGCGATTTCAGGAAGGCGCCGATGCCGCCGCCGCCATCGTCCGCCGCAGGGGCCTCTGCCCGCGCCGCTGCCAGCGCCTGGCGTGCGGCATCGGGGAATGTCTCGACCAGCGCGGCCTGGGTCGGAACGCCCTGACCGGCCACGGCGTCCAGCGCCTCGGCGGGCTGGGTGCCGGCATCTGACAACAGTTCTAGCGGCTGGGCAAACTCGGTGCCGGTGTCGACCGCGGCAATCACCTCGGCCAGCGCGGCACGGGCTTTGGCCAGCGCGGCCTGCTCCTCGGCCGCAGACTGCGATTCCAGCGCATCGGCGGCAATTGCCTCGATTTCGGCACGCTGGGTTGCGACCGCTTCGCGCAGGTTCTGCAACTCGCGCTCATAGGCGGCGATGGCCTCGGGCGAGACGGATTCGGTAACCGGGCGCTTTTCCAGCGCGGTCAGGCGTTCGTCCAGCGTCGCCAATTGGCCGCTGACCGTGTCCAGTGTTCCGGACAGGCCCTGCAACTGACCGCCCTGGCTGTCGAGCGCGCCCGAAAGCGGCGCCAGGTCGATGGCCGCGACGGCGCCCTCTGCCTGGCCCAGCCTGTCGTCCACGGTACCCAAGCGCGCGGCCTGGTCGGCAAGCGCGCTGCGCATTTCTGCGCGGAAGGCGTCCTCGTCAGCCTTGCCGGCCTGACCGAGGTATTGCGATACGCCAAAGCCCAGCGCGGCGGCGGCGACACCGCCCAGCAGCATCGGCACAAACCCGGCCCGGCGCTCCACGATTCGCTCTGCGGCAACCGGCGGCGGGGTCTGCGCCCGCTCAGGTTCGGGCTGGAACGCGGGCCGGGCCGGCTCTGGCTCAGGCTCATACAGCGGTTCGCCGGCCGGTGCGGCGGGCGATTCGGCGGTTTCGACCGAAGGTTCGGGGGTTTTGTCTTGCATTTCAGTGGCCTGGTTCTGTTCGCCCGGCGCCAGGTCGATGATCACCGCATCCTGGATGTCATTCGGGTTCACGCTGTCCGGTCCCGTCTCCGCCGGCTTGTCCGGCGATGCCTTGGGCTTGTCTTTTTTTGCCACGGAACCCTACCTTTCGCTTGCCCGCTGCGCGATTGCCACGCGAGGGCTTCAGTCAACCTTATAGGCCATGCTGGCCGTGTCTCAAGCAACCAGCCTCGAACGCGAGCGTTTCGACGGTATCCCGCATCGACGCCGCATCCGGATGAGGCGCGACGGCGCGGTCCTTGGCCCGCAGCGACTGGGTCTCGCGGGCGACGGCTGCACTCATGCAGGCCAAATATAGGTCAGCTTTTCCCGCGTGGCCTGCGGCAAAGAGCGCGGCCGTACGCGGAGAGAACAGCGGCACGACCACCGGAGCGGTACCATCCAGCGCCGCGCGGGCCTGATCTGTCAGGGGGATCGCCGGCTGGTCGTAGACCACCGCCTCGTCTGTGGGCACGCCGGCGGCGGTCAGCGTTGCGGCCACATCGCCGCGCGCATGGGTGCCCCGCAGGTGCAACAGGCGGGCGCCGGGGGCCTGCTGCGCCACCAAAGCCACCAACGCTGCCGCGTCCCCCTCGGCCGAAACGGCCGCCAGTCCGGCGCGACGTGCCGCGCGGGCGGTGGACGCGCCAACGCAATAGGCCGTCATGCCCGGCGGCGGCGGCGACGGCAGCGCCGCCAGCGCCTGCGCCGAGGTCAGCACCAGACCGTCATACGCCGTCAGGTCGGTGGCGGCGGGAAGGGGGCGAAACCCGATCAGCGGCGCGATCACGCAATCGCACCCGGTGCGCAGCGCTTCGGGCAGGCTGTCCCAAAACGTGCGCGCGCTGTCCTCGGGGCGGGTCAGCAACAGGACGGGACGCAGGTCAGTCATGGCGCGGGCGGGATTGTGGCATCTTGATCAGGGTGGTACCCCGTGCGGCGTGGAAAAGGCAACGATGGCGCGCATGGACGGACCGTTGACGGTTCTTGGGCTGGAAAGCAGCTGCGACGACACCGCCGCGGCGGTGGTGCGCGGGCGCGACGTGTTATCCTCGGTCGTCTGGGGGCAGACCGAGT
This sequence comes from Roseivivax sp., assembly GCA_020441125.1. Lineage (GTDB taxonomy): Bacteria > Pseudomonadota > Alphaproteobacteria > Rhodobacterales > Rhodobacteraceae > Mesobacterium_A. Next base: position 5,267 of record JAGRMT010000220.1, on the reverse strand, counting down.
TGCACAGCGCCTTTGGCGGCGTGGTGCCCGAGATCGCCGCCCGCGCCCATGCCGAGAAGATTGACATCTGCGTGGCCGAGGCACTGGCCCAGGCCGGGCTGACGCTGGCGCAGGTGGACGCGATTGCCGTCACGGCCGGCCCGGGGCTGATCGGCGGCGTGCTGTCGGGCGTGATGTGCGCCAAAGGGCTGGCCGCGGGATCGGGCAAGCCGCTGGTGGGGGTCAATCACCTGGCGGGTCATGCGCTGACGCCGCGGCTGACGGACGGGCTGGCCTATCCCTACCTGATGCTGCTGGTGTCGGGCGGGCATTGCCAGTTCCTGATCGTGCGCGGGCCGCAGGATTTCACCCGACTGGGCGGCACTATCGACGACGCACCGGGCGAGGCGTTCGACAAGACGGCGCGGCTTTTGGGCCTGCCGCAACCGGGCGGGCCTTCGGTCGAGGCAGAGGCGCGCGCGGGCGATCCGGCGCGGTTCGCCTTTCCGCGCCCGCTGCTGGACCGGCCGGGGTGCGACATGTCCTTCTCTGGCCTGAAAACCGCGCTGCTGCGCCAGCGCGACGCGCTGGTCGCGGCGCAGGGCGGGCTGCATGGGCAGGACCGCGCCGACCTGTGCGCGGGGTTCCAGGCGGCGGTGTGCGACGTGCTGGCGGAAAAGACGGCGCGGGCGTTGGCGGTCTATCTGGACGAAGCGCCCAACGCGCCGGCCTTTGCGATCGCGGGGGGCGTGGCGGCCAACGGCGCGATCAGGGCGGCGTTGACCGACCTGTGCGCGGCGCGGCGCGTTGATTTCGTTGCGCCGCCATTGCGCCTGTGCACCGACAATGCCGCGATGATCGCCTATGCGGGGGCAGAGCTTTACGCAGCAGGCCAGCGCGACGGCATGGACATGACCGCGCGACCGCGCTGGCCGCTGGACAGCGGCGCGGCGCCTTTGCTGGGTTCGGGCAAGAAGGGGGCCAAGGCATGATCGCGGTTCTGGGGGCTGGCGCCTTTGGCGCGGCGCTGGCGATCGTGCTGGCGCAGGACGGGCATGACGTCGTGCTTTGGGCGCGGGATCCCGATGCCGTAGCGGCGATGCGGTCCAGCCGGATCGCGCCCCGTCTGCCGGGCGCCGTGCTGCCCGACGCTGTGATCGTGACGGCGGATTTGCACGACACCGTTGCGGCCGAGGCGCTGTTGCTGGCGGTTCCGGCGCAGGCGCTGGGCGGGCTGCTGGCGACGCTGCCGCCCACGCAGGCCGCGCCCGTCGCTTGCTGCAAGGGGATCGACCTTGTGACCGGCAATGGGCCATCGGGCACCATCGCCGCGCATCTTTCCGTGCCGCCGCTGGTGCTGACCGGCCCCAGCTTTGCCGCAGACATCGCGCGGGGGTTGCCCACCGCGCTGACGCTGGCCTGCGCCGATGCCGACCTGCGCCAGCGGATGCAGGCGCTGCTGTCGACGCGGACGCTGCGCCTTTACACCACGCCCGACGTGCGCGGGGCGGAACTGGGCGGCGCGTTGAAGAACGTGATTGCCATCGCCTGTGGCGTCTGCATCGGCGCGGGTCTGGGCGACAGCGCCCGCGCCGCGCTGATGACGCGTGGCTTTGCCGAGATGACCCGCTTTGCCACGCTGCGCGGCGCGCAGCCCGAAACGCTGACCGGTCTGTCCGGGCTGGGCGATCTGGCGCTGACCTGCACGTCGGACCTCAGCCGGAACTATCGCCACGGGCTGGCGCTGGGGCGCGGCGCGGCGCAGGATGCCGCCGCCACCGTCGAAGGCGTGGCCACTGCGCAGGCGATGGCCCGCATCGCGCAGGCCGAGGGGCTGGACATGCCGCTGTGCCGCGCCGTGGCGGCGCTGGTCACCGGGAAAACCACTGTCGAAGATGCGCTGACGGCGCTGCTGTCGCGCCCCCTGAAGGAGGAACACGCATGAAATTCGCCCTGATCGCCAAGGACAAGCCCGGTGCGCTGGAGGTTCGCAAGGCCAACCGCGATGCGCACCTGGCCTATATCAAGGACACCGGCGTGGTGTCGCAGGCCGGTCCGCTGCTGGATGCCGAGGGGCAGATGTGCGGTTCGCTCGTCATCCTGGAGGTGGCCGACATGGCCGCGGCGCAGGCCTGGGCGTCGGGCGATCCCTATGGGCACGCGGGGCTGTTCGCCAGCGTCGAACTGATCGCCTGGAACCGGGTTATCGGCGGATGAAGTACTGGCTGTTCAAGTCAGAACCCGACACCTGGGGTTGGGACGATCAGGTCGCCAAGGGTGCGGCGGGCGAGGAATGGCACGGCGTGCGCAACTACCAGGCGCGCAACTTCATGCGGCAGATGGCGCTGGGCGACCGGGGGTTCTTTTATCACTCGCAGGTCGGCAAGGCGGTGGTGGGCGTGGTCGAGGTTTGCGCCACATCGCATCCCGACAGCACGACCGACGACCCGCGCTGGGACTGTGTTGACATTCGCGCCGTGGCGCCGGCGCAGCGGCCGGTGACGCTGGACGAGATCAAGGCGCATCCGGACCTGTCGGACATGGTGCTGGTGAAAAACTCGCGCCTGTCGGTGCAGCCGGTCACGCCAGAGGAGTGGCGGATCGTCTGCGCCCTGGCCGGGATCGACGCCTGAGGCGGCAGAAACCTCTGGCCGGAATGCAGGTTTGGGCGCATCCTGACCGCGGCGAACGGGACAGGGGGCCAAAATGGAAATCGGACTGATCGGGGTGGTGGTTGCGGCGCTGGCGTCGTGGCTGCTGGGGGCGGCGTGGTACATGGCGCTGGCCAAGCCGTGGATCGCGGCGTCGGGCGTCAAGGTCGGCGCCGACGGACGGCCCGAGGGTGGCAGCCCGCTGCCGTTCATCCTGTCGGCGATCTGCATGCTGCTGGTCGCGGGAATGATGCGGCACCTGCTGGTGTCGGCCGGGATCGACACCGTGGGCAAGTCGCTGCTGACGGGGCTGGGCATCGGCGCGTTCTTCATCGCGCCGTGGGTGATGATCAACAACGCCTACGGGATGCGGCCGTTCCTGCTGACGGTGATCGACGGCGGCTACGCCATTGCCGGCTGCGGCGTGATCGGGCTGGTGCTGGCGCTGTTCTGACGGCTGTGCCTTGCAGGGGAAAGCGGGGGTTCCGGACGATAGCGGAACCCCCTACACCCCGTGCGCTCCCACATCGTCACACGAAAACCTTAGAAATGGAGATTGACGGGCCGTCCTGACCGCGGACCCCTAGATACCCCAAAATTGCCCTTGGGGCAAAGCTCAAGTACTTAAAATACAATGAGAATGCTTAAAATAGGAAAGGCCGCGCAAAGCGCGGCCCCGGTCTTGGCATTCGCCCGAAGCGGGATCAGCCGTAGACGGCTTCCTTTTTGAAATGCTTGGTCAGCATGTAATAGACCACGGCGCGATACTTGTTGCGCTCTGACTTGCCGTAAGTCTCGATCACGGCGTTGACTGCGGCCGTCAGCTCGGGTCCGTCGGTCAGGCCCAGTTTCTTGACCAGGAAGTTGTTCTTCACGGTCTCCAGCTCGCCCGCCTGCGATGCGGCCACGGTGGAGGCATCGGCATTATAGATTGCCGGCCCGCAGCCGATGGTAACCTTGGTCAGCAGCGCCATATCCGGCTCCATGCCGCATTTGTTGCGCAGATCGTCAGCGTATTTTGCGATCAACTCGTCGCGTTTACCCATGTTTGGTGCCCCTCATCCCTGATTTGCATGCCGAAAGTGGCCTTCGCACGCCCGTGGGAGGCACAGTAGGAGTTGAAAAGCCATTCCGTAAAGGGGAAAGCGGGCGCCTTTCGCGTCATTTCCGGCGCGTCGGGCCAGCTTGGGCGGCGATCTGCCAAAAAAGGCCCGGACCGCAATTGCGATCCGGGCCGATCCGTTCGCCGAAATGCCGGATCAGGACTCGGCGGCGAAGTACTGCGACAGCACCACGTCGTCATCCAGGCCCTGAACGCCGGCCTCGTCAAACTCGGGCATGGCTTTCAACTGCTCTTCGGTCATGTCGACGATAAAGGCGTCGCCGCCGTCGATCATCTCGAATGCCGACAGGGGCAGGGCCACGGTGTATTCGCCAAGGCCCAGGAAACCGCCGATGCCGATCACCGCTTCGGGGCCGGTGGCAGGGGCGATGATATAGTCGATCTCGCCGATCACCTCGCCCTTGGCATCCTGAACGTTGGTGCCCAGAAGGTCACCCACGGTCATCTGCGCCAATGCCACCTGCGCGCGCTGCTGATGCTCGCTCGGCTCGGACAGGACGGGTGCAGTCTGCGCCATCGTCGTGCCGGTGCCGGTCTGGGGCATCGTCGCGGCGGTGCCTGCGTCCGCGGTTTCCATCTTGCCGTCGCCCTCTGCCGGCATGGTGGCCGAGGTGTTGGCCGACGCGGTCATGTCACTGTGACCCTCGGCCTTCGGCATCGCCGGTGCGGTCGTGTCCACGCTGGCTGACTGGTCGGCCGCCGGTGCGGTTTGCGGCATCGGGGCCACGGGCGCAGCGCTGACGATGTCGCCGATCACCATGTCACCGGGCAGCGACTCGACGCCGGTCTCGTCGAATTCGGGCTGCTGTTTCAGCGCCTCTTCGGTGGTGTTCAGCACCAGCACGTTCTTTTCGGCGTTATAGCTGAATTCGGACAGCGGCACGGAGACGGTGTATTCGCCAAGGCCCAGAAAGCCGCCAATGCCGATCACCGCGTCGATGCCGTCGGAACCGCCGCGCAGCAGATAGTCGATTTCGCCGATGTTGCTGCCGTTGGGGCTTTCCACCACCAGGCCCAGCACGTCAGAGACAGTCATCGCCTCAAGCTGGGCATCGAACGTGTCCTTGTTGTAGATCAGCCCCGTACCGGCCATCGGCGCGACGGCCTGCGGTTGGGTCTGGGTGCCTTCGGTCGACTGTGCTTGGACCGAGCCGGCCAGCAGAGCGGTTGCAGCGGCCGAAATCAACAGGTTGCGGATTGTCATGTCAAATCCTCCTTGGTTGCAGGTATGCCCCTACAAGCGCTGGCAAAGAGGATGGTTCCGAATTTGCGTCGATTAAATTTTTGCGAAAGCGCGGAACTTTTTGCGAAGTTTGTCAATGAATTGGCCCCGCGACATGTGCCGCGGGGCCTGATCGGGGATCAATACCGGTAGTGTTCCGGCTTGAACGGGCCCTCGGGCTTGACGCCAATATAAGAGGCCTGCTCGGTCGACAGGTTGGTCAGCTTTACGCCGATCCGCGCCAGGTGCAGACGGGCGACCTTTTCATCCAGATGCTTGGGCAGGATGTAGA
>JAGRMT010000219.1 GCA_020441125.1 Roseivivax sp. | reverse complement strand
TCCGCAAGACCTTTTTTCAGGGAAAGCGAAGTTTTTGCGAAAAAAATGCAAAGTCGTTATTTTTCATAAGCTTAGGCACAAAAATGGGTTGAAAGATTGCGCAAACAGCCAATTTTCGGGGGAGATCCTACCATATATTGTGGATCTGAAACGCGCCTATACATCAGTGGGCGGCTTCTGCTGAAGCCACTGACCCAACGTCAGTGGAAGGGTGCCTGAAAATGCCCCGGCCAATGGCGAGTCAGGACCGGCGGCGCGATCCCATGACTGCGATCGCGCCCAGCGCCAACAGCATGAGCGGCATTCCTGCCGGAAGCGGCACGGCGGCAGGGGCGACTGTCTGATGGGTTACCGACGCATTGTCGGCAAAGATCAGCGGCGTCGTGACATCGGCGTTGAACTGGCGCAGCACCTGGATGGTGAAGTCATAGGAACCTGCAGCCAGGGTCCGGCTGGCGCTGAGCGTGGCGCGCTCTGCCACTCCCAGGAATATGTCGGCAAAGTTCACGCTGGATACGATCATGTCGGCAATCACCAGATTGACCAACCCACCATCCATGTTGCCGGCGCCGACGTTGTCATAGCTGGCGATGTCGACGCTGAAGTCATAAAGCCCGTCCGCAACGGCGGTGAACGTCTGGGTCAGGAAGGCGCCAGCATACTGACCCACCACATCGGTGCCTGGTTGTACGACAGCGGCCAGACTGGCGCCGGCACCGGTCACGTCGAACGATTGCACGGCTGTGACCAGGTTCTGCCCGTGGATGCCACTCATCCCGGTTGTCCATCCGGTGAAATCGCCGGTTTCAAAGTCGCCATTGGTCAAGACCGCGGCATCGGCGGTACCGGAAAGAAAGGCTGAGGCAGCCAGGGCAGCAAGAATCCGTTTCATGGATCGCTCCATCTCGGCAAAGGACATGTCAGGAGTGAGTCATAGCGCGAATCCGCGTGATCCCTAAACAATTGCGGTAATTTCGCCCGAAAACCGGATCACAGTGAACGCACTGTAACCAAATGGCCAGAATATTGCGGCTACGCGAGCCGCGCTGCCGAGCGAATCGCATTCCTAAACGGAGCGCGCGCGGGCCGCCGTTGCACCCAAAGCGGCCGAAACCCGCAGCCGCATCAGCAGGAGAGCGGCGATTCCCGCCAGATACAGCATCGGTTCGATCTGCCATCCCTTGACCAGCATCAGGTAATGCACGCCCCCCATGAGGGCCACGGCATAGGTCAGCTTGTGCAGCCGCCGCCAAGCAGGGCCCAGTTTACGGATCGACCAGGCGTTCGAGGTCAACGCCAGCGGAATCATCAGCACGAAAGCCGTCATGCCGATGGTGACATAGGGGCGCTTGACGATATCGGCCCATATCTGCGCGGGGATCTGGACATCCAGCACCAGCCAGACCGTCAGGTGCAGGGCCGCATAGATGAAGGCCAGCAGGCCCAGTGCCCGGCGGTACCGAATGAGGTTGACCCGTGTCAGCCGCAAGACCGGCGTGATCGCCAGCCCGGCGACCAGCAATTGAAGGGCGATCTCGCCCAACTGCCGTTCCAGCGCCTTGACCGGATCGGGGCCAAGCCCGCCGGTCAGCGCCTGCGCCAGCAGCCAGACCGCGGGAATCGCGCCCAGCAGGTACAGCGGCCACGACGGCACGCGGCGCAGGGCCGTGTTGATGCGTTGTGCGCGGGTCATCAGAAGTTGGCCTTCAGGTCCATGCCCTCATAGAGGCCGGCGACTTCTTCGGCATATCCGTTGAACATCGGCGTCGGTTCGCGGCCGGCAAACAGGCCCGCGCCGATGCGCCGTTCTTTGGCCTGGCTCCAGCGTGGATGGTCCACCTCGGGATTGACGTTGGAATAGAAGCCATACTCGCCGGCATTCGCCTTGTTCCAAGTGGTGGGCGGCTGGGTGTCGGTCAGGGTGATGCGGGTGATCGCCTTGATCGACTTGAAGCCGTATTTCCACGGCACCACCAACCGGATCGGCGCGCCGCACTGGTTGGGCAGCGGCATTCCGTAAACACCGGTTGCCATCAGGGTCAGCGGATGCATCGCTTCGTCCAGCCGCAACCCCTCGACATAAGGCCATTCGATCACAGGGAAGCGGGTGCCCGGCATTTCCTCGGGGCGCAGCACGGTTTCAAAGGCGACGTATGTCGCCTCGGGCTTCACGCCGACCAGGGTCAGCAGATCGGCCAGCTCGAACCCGTTCCACGGGATCACCATCGACCAGGCCTCGACGCATCGGAAGCGGTAGATCCGCTCTTCCATCGTCATTTGCGACAGGATGTCTGCAAGGTCGTATTCGCCTGGCTTGTCGACCATGCCGTCAATAGTGATGCGCCAGGGCTTGGTTGTCAGCATGTGCGCATACTTGGCCGGGTCGTCCTTGCCGGTGCCGAACTCATAATAGTTGTTGTAGGTGCTTATATCTTCCAGGCTGTTCGGGGTCAGTGCCGCTTGCGCACCAGACCCGGTCGGCAGCGCCGCCAGCGCGCCCGTTGCCCCGATCCCGCCAAGAAGCTGGCGGCGGTTGAAAAACGCCCCGGCGGGCGTCACCGATTCATGGGTCAGGTCGTTCTTCCAGCGGTTGGCCATGTCACACTCCGGTTTCGGTTTGAAAAAACATAGACCTGTTAGGAGGATACACCAAACCACGTCGTGTCACTTTGGTGTTGGCAAATATTTCAATCCGGCGCGTCACATCGCAAATCCAGATAAACAAAAGCCCGGCGCGCAAGACGCGCCGGGCTGGGCATGAACCTGTAGAGGCGGATCAGTTGACGGCTTGCGCGTCGACAACGTCCTTGTCGAAAGACTCGCCCTTGGCGATCTCGATCCGGCGCGGTTTCAGCGCCTCGGGGATCTCGCGCTTCAGGTCGATGTGCAGCATCCCGTCAGAGTGGCTGGCACCGGTGACGCGCACATGATCGGCCAGATGGAACCGGCGCTCAAACGCGCGAGTGGCGATGCCGCGGTGCAGGTAGGTACGCTGCGCGGCGTCCTCGGCCTTGCGGCCGGTCACGACAAGCGCGTTTTCCTTCACTTCGACGCCAAGGTCGGCATCCGAGAAGCCCGCGACGGCAATCGAAATGCGATAGCTGTCATCGGCGGTCTTTTCGATGTTGTAAGGGGGGTAGGTCTGCTGGCTGACATCCTGCGCAAACACGCGGTCCATCATGTCAGCGAGTTGGTCGAAACCAACGGATGCACGGTACAGGGGTGCAAGATCGAAACGTTGCATGGTCATCCTCCATCGAGCGACAACAATATGTGAAGCCTTCCCGTTTGGGACAGGCGGGATACGGAACCCGGTCACCGGCGTTCCGACATGCTGTATCTGGGGATGTAATTCAGGCGTTTCAACCCTGCTCAGGGCCGGACGAAACGGGCTCCGGTCGCGTTTCGCTGGCCAACCTGGATACGGCGCGCGCCGTCGCTGGCCGCCGGTCGCGATCCACCGGCGCGAAGCTGCTGTTTCAGCGTGTCCACGATGGCGGGCAGTTCCATGCCATAGGACACCACATCGCTCTCGCCCAGACGGGTTCCGCCGGAGATCAGCGACACGATCCGGACACGCGTGCCGTAACGCATGAACACCGGAGCGCCCGACGATCCGTAGGTTACATTGCAATCGAATGACATGATGCCACCGCGAAACCGGTCGGTGACATTGCACTCTGCCTGGCGAGACAACGCCTCGCTGCGCCCCCGGCCATAAGACACGACGGAAACCCGATCGCCGGCGCGCGGGGTTTCGTGCAGGCGGAACGGTGCGGCCTCTGATGCCGATACCGGAGAGGAAAGGCGCACCAGCGCCACGTCGGATCCGATATCGGCGGCGTTCTGGGTGCCATCCGCCGAATGGTGATAACTGCCAGGGACGGCCACGCGGTCGGCGCGCCGTTCAGCAATCGACCGGCCGTTGGAATACCCGGCACGAAACACCATCCGTTCGGGCGCAATTCTCTGGCCGGACGCGTCAAACACGCAATGCGCTGCCGTCAGCACCAGGTCAGAGGCGATCAACGTTCCCGTGCAGAAGCCGCCGGGCGAGTCGAGCCGACCCACCGCTTCCCACCCCAGCAAATCGCCCCGGCGGTCCAGCTCATCGAGGGCAGAGGTCTGTTGCGCCGTGCCGCCAACAGGTAGAAGGCTTGCCGCAAGGAACGCGGCCAGAAAAGCGGTACGGATCATGGCCTGACAAACTTTGCGCTGGTGCCGCCAAGCGACTGGCTCGTCCCCTGGGGGTTGCCGATGCGCGCGCGCAGATCATCCAGCGCGCTGTGAAGGGCGACGCCAAGCGATACATCCTGCCCGTTGGCCTTGGCCTTGCTGGACACGACCGACACGATGCGTGGCCGGCCACTGGAGAAGCTGAACACCGGAGACCCGGAACTGCCGAAATCCACCGCGCAGTTCATCATCAACATGCCCTGCTGCCGCGCCAGAACAGAGCACATCTCTTGAACGCTGGGCGCGTCGTTGCGGCCATGGGCATAGGAAACCACGCCGACCCTGTCGCCGGTGCCCGGTTCGTGGTCTACCGCGAACGGTTCGATGCCCGGATCCTCGATCGGCACCTGCAGGCGCAACAGCGCGATGTCGACGCTCACTCTCTCTGGCCCCGGGCTTGCTTCGAACACATAGGCGGGGTGGTGCACCGCAGCGCTGACATACCGATAGGCAGAGGCGCGCCCGTTGCGCCAGCCGGCCTTGAATTGCAGCTGGTCCAGCGCAACGGGTTGCCGCGTAGCCGGATCGTAAAGGCAATGCGCCGCTGTCAGCACCAGGTCGGGCGCGATCAGGGCACCGGTACAGAAAGCCTCGCCTGCGATGTCGATACGCCCGACGGCCTGCCAATCCTCGCCGTCACTAAGTGCCCCGAGCGAGAAAAGGCGCAGCCCCTGCGCATGGGAAAGACTGGCAAAAGCCAGGAGAAACAGAGTCAGAACAATTTTCATTGGCAGCGTGGTCCGAAAGTCACCCGAACCGGCCTATACCTCATGCAAGGCAAAAATGGGGCACATGCCTTACTTTTCGCTAACCTTACCCTGTCATTTCCACCAGCCCGCGCGGCTTGGGACCGCCCGTCGACCAATCAAGCAACTCGACCGTGTGCACCACCGGAACCCCGGTGCCTGATCCGATCTGCATCATGCAGCCGATATTGCCGGCGGCAATGATATCGGGGCGGGTGTTTTCCAGCGTGCGCACCTTGCGCGCCTTCAACTGGGCCGAGATTTCCGGTTGCAGCAGGTTATAGGTGCCGGCCGAACCGCAACACAGGTGGCTGTCCGCAGGTTCGACCACGGTAAACCCGGCGCGCTTCAAGAGGTCTTTCGGGAATGTCTTGATCTTCTGACCATGCTGAAGCGAGCAGGCGGCGTGATAGGCAACCTTCAGATCCTTGCCCGCGCCTTGGGGCAGGTCCAGCTGCATCAGCACTTCACTGACATCCCTGGCCAGCCCGGCAATACGGATTGCATCGGCTTCCAGCGCGTGACCCTTGAACATGTGGCCATAGTCCTTGACCGTGGTGCCGCAGCCGCTGGTGTTGATGACGATCGCGTCCAGCCCCGCGCCGTTCACTTCGGCCATCCAGGCGCGGATGTTCTGCGCCGCACTGGCATGCGACAGGTCCTCCTTGCCCATGTGATGGGTCAGCGCACCGCAGCAGCCAGCGCCTTGCGCCACGACCACCTCGCAGCCCAGGCGGGTGAGCAGGCGGATCGTGGCATCGTTGATGTCAGTGTTCAGCGCCTTCTGCGCGCAGCCGGTCATCAGCGCCACGCGCATCTTTTTCGGCGCCTCGGGCGCAAAGCTTTGCGGGTCGTCGTTGCGGCTGACCGGCGGCACCTGCGCCGGTGCCATTTTCAGCATCGCACGCAAGCGCGCATCCGGGATCAGCCCGGCGAAAGGCCGCGCGATCTTGGCGCCCAGCAGCGCCAGGCGGAACCGGGTGGGATACGGGATCACCCGCGCCAGCACCCAACGCAATGCGCGGTCCGACAGCGGTCGTTTGTGGTGCTGTTCAATATAGGCGCGGGCATGATCGACCAGGTGCATGTAATGCACGCCCGATGGGCAGGTCGTCATGCAGGCAAGGCAAGACAGGCATCGGTCGATATGCTGGACGGTCTTAGCATCGGGAACGCGCTCGTTCTCCAGCATGTCCTTGATCAGGTAGATACGGCCGCGCGGGCTGTCCAGCTCGTCTCCCAACACCTGGTAGGTGGGGCAAGTCGCCGTGCAGAATCCGCAATGCACGCAAGACCGCAGGATCTCGTTAGCGCGGGCGATGCCGGGATCGGCAA
>JAGRMT010000218.1:1683-7463 GCA_020441125.1 Roseivivax sp. | reverse complement strand
CGTTGGGCGATTTCCACATCTTCTTCAGGCCGAATTCCTCGACTCGCGCCTCGTCCGGGGTGATGGTGGCGCACTTGACGGCCACGCCCACTTCCTTGGTCTTTTCGGCGGCGTCGATGGTGATCTGGTCGTCGGTGCGGTCGCGTTCCTCGATGCCGAGGTCGTAGTACAGCAGATCGACATCCAGGTAAGGCAGGATCAGCTTGTCCTTGATGAACTGCCATATGATGCGGGTCATCTCATCGCCGTCCATTTCGACGATGGGGTTGTCTACCTTGATCTTGGTCATGGGTACGCTCGCTGTTTGACGGCTGTTTGTGGCGATCACTTAGCCCATGTCGCCGCGGATTCCCACAGTTGTATGCGGTTGTATACCGATATTATCCGGCAATTTTTTCAAGTCCGCTAACCACCGCCCAAGGCATGGGCAGGTCCGGGCGCTAGGCGCGCTGGGTTTCGGCCATGCTCATCAACAAGACCAGCGCCAGAGCGTTCTGCGCCAGAACGGCAACGGTCAGCGGCAGCGGCGTGCCGTCGAACATCAGCCCGACCGGCGCCGCCAGCATCACCGCCGCCACGGTGGACACCGCGCCGATGATCGAGGCCGCCATGCCGGCGATATGGCCGACAGGCTCCATCGCGATGGCATTCAGGTTGCCGGCGGTCATGCCGACCTGGAAGAACACCGACGTCTGCCACAGCACGTACAACCCGAAGGTCAGCGTGGCAGGCAAGCCGATCAGCCAGACCGCCACGAAGATCGCCGACATGATCACCTGGAAGCTGATCGCCGCGGTCACCATGCGGCGCATTCCCAGCCGCCCCACCAGCGCGGCATTGATCAGGTTCGACGAACTGGCCACCACCGCCATGCCGCCGAACCACAGCGGGAACTGGGCTGCCCTGCCGAAAGTCTCGTCAAAGACCTGCTGGGTCGAGGAGATGACCGAGAACAGCACGCCGAACACCAGAGACTGCACCATGATCGACCGGCGCACCACCGGATGGGCAAAAAGCTCTCGTACACCCGCCATCAGGGCAGCGACACGGAACGGCCGGCGCTGATCCGGCGGGAGGGTTTCGGTAAACCGCAGGCCCAGCCACAGGCAGAAGGTCAGCGAGAACACGATGAAGGCAACGAACACCCCGCGCCAACTGCTGACAGCGATGATCAGCGCCCCAAGCGAGGGGGCCAGTGCCGGCACAAGGGTGAAGATCAGCATCACGAAGGACATGATCTTGGCCATCTCGCGCCCGGCATACAGGTCGCGGATGATCGCCAGCGCCACCACGCGCGGACCCGCGGCGCCCAACCCCTGAACCAGCCGCGCGGCCAGCAGGATTTCCATCTTCTGCGCCAGGGCCGCGGTCAGCGCCCCGGCGATATAGAGCGCAGCGCCCGCAAGAACCACAGGCTTGCGCCCGAAACTGTCGGACAGCGGGCCGGTGACGAAGGTGCCCAGCCCCATGCCAAGGATAAAGCTGGTGACAACCAGCTGCGCGCGGTTCACCGCGTCGGGCGACAGGGTGGCGCCGATCTCGGGCAGGGCGGGCAGCATGGCATCGACCGAAAAGGCGATGGTGGCAAACATCATCGCAATCAGCGCGACGAATTCAGTTCGGGACATTGGGGAGGCCGCGCTTGGTTTCAGGCTTGTATCTTTGGCCTACACCCGGTGTCCGGAAGCGACAAGGCGCGCAAGCGGGCTATCGTGATTTGTGCGTGTGTCCTGCCTCGGACGAAGCATTTTCGGGGTTGGGCGCATCGTCCTCGTTCGCCGGCGGGGGCGAGCTGATCATGGCCATTAGAGAATCCACATGCTCTTCGCGTTTGCGCATCGCGAAAACACCGAATTGCTGGATCGCCACGGCAAATATCCCGAGCCCCAGGAGAATGAACACCGTCGTCCCGATCTTGCCCGCGGCGGTGGCTGGAACAAGGTTGCCGTAGCCCACCGTCGACAGGGTGACGACGGTAAAGAAGTAGCTGTCCAGCCAGGACCAGCCTTCAACGTGGTGAAAAAAGACGGTGCCCAGGACGATGATACCGATCAGCGTGGCCAGCAAGGTCAGGGTGAGCAGGCGATTTTTCATAACGTCTCAAATATCGGCGACCGCGTGTCAGGTTCCCTGCGGACAATAGGCAATCACGATGCTTTTTCAGCCAGTTCGTCCAATACCTGCAACCACAGCTCTGTCGGCTGGGCGCCGGGTACCGCGTGCTTGCCCGCGATGATGAAGGTTGGCACGGCCGAAACGCCCATCTCGCGCGCCGCCGCGTCGCGGCCCTTGACCTCTTGCACATCGGCGTCGGATTTCAGCAGGCGCGTGACCAGTGCCGCGTCCATGCCGGCGCTGTCTGCGATATCGGCCAGGACCTCGGCATCGCCGATGTCGCGGCCGTCCTTGAAATAGGCGCGGAACAGCATCGAGACGACGGGCGTCTGCGCGCCCTCGATCCCGGCCCAGTGGATCAGCCGGTGGGCATCAAGCGTGTTCGGGGTGCGCGTGATGGCATCGAGGTTCAGCGTCAGGCCGGCGGCCTCGGCCCGTTCCGCCACCGGCAGGTAGGCCTGAACCGCGCCTTCTTTGCCGCCGAACTTCGCCTCGAGATAGTCGCGGCGATCCATGCCGCCGGCGGGCATGTCGGGATTCAGCTGGAACGGATGCCACGTGATGGCAAAGGGATGGTCCGGGCGCTGTTCCAACGCGCGGTCCAGGTTGGTCTTGCCGATATAGCACCACGGGCAGATCGGGTCCGAAAGGATGTCGAGCTTTATCATGATGCGTTCCTCCTCAGCGCGGCGGCATCAGATCACGAAGCGCGCGGCGAAGCAATTTGCCGTTGGGGTTGCGCGGCAACTGGTCCAGCCGCACGTAAAAACGCGGCTGCTTGTACCGCGCCAGCCGTTCGGCGGCCCAGGCTTGCAGCTCTTCGGGCGCAATCTCGGCCGGGCCGGTGTAGAAGGCGGCGATCAGGCGCACGTCTTCTTTCACTTCGATATCTGTGGCGCCGACCTCGGTGATGCCGGGATGACCGGCCAGCGCGTGTTCCACCTCCAGCGGCGAGACGCGGTAGCCGCCGGCATTCATCATGTCGTCGGCGCGGCCAAGGTAATGAACCTGATCGTCCTCATCCATCACGCCCTGATCGCCCGTCAGAAACCACTCGCCCGCGTACTTGGCCGCCGTCGCCTCTGGCGCGCCGACATAGCCCAGCATCAAGCCCGGATCGGTGCGGTGCACAGCGATCACGCCAGGCGTGCCGCGCGGAACCGGCGCGCCGGCCTCGTCCAGCAGCGCGATGCGGCGCCCGGTCTGCGGCCGGCCAAGCGCGCCGCCGGTGGCGGGTTGACCGGGGCAGGCCGATATGAAGGTCGAACACTCCGACATGCCGTAGGCTTCGAAGATCGGCGTGCCGGTGGCGGCAAGCCAGTCCTGGCGGATGTGCTCGGACAGTTTCTCGCCTGCGGCAAGGCCGTGACGCAGCTTCGGCAGCGGCGGTGGAGCGGACTTGAGGATGTTGCGGTAAACGCCTGGTGCGCCTGCGAAGATCGTCGCCTCATGCCGTTTCAGCAGCAGCGCGATCTGGTCATGTCCGACACCTGCTGCAGGGATCAATGCGGTGGCGCCCATTGTCCACGGATCCATCAACCCGGTGCCCAGCGTGTAGGTCCAGTTGAACGCCCCGGCGTGCATCAGCCGGTCAGCGGCGGTCAGACCGTACCAGCCGTCCATCATCATCTGCCGCGCCCAGATCGCCCGATGGGCGTGACCCACGGCGCGCGGCACGCCCGAGGTCCCCGAAGTATAGATGATGTAGGCCAGTCGCTCCGGATCGCCCTTGGCAAAGTCGGCCGGCTCAAGATCGTGCCACAATGACATGACATCACTGGACAAGACGGGGATATCCGTTGCCGGGCAAGCAACCCCTTCGTCATGCAGGATGGCGGCGGGCCGCAGATGGTCGAGGATGCCCTGCACCTCGCGCCCGGTCAGTTGCGACGAAGTCGGCACCGGCACCACGCCGGCCGCGATGGCGCCCAGGAAGGCGACCGGGAACTCGACCGTATTTCCCAGCCGCATCAACAGGATGTCGCCCGGCTTCAAACCGCTGCGCAGCAGCCCGGTGGCGGTGCCCAGCACGGCGGCGCGCATCCGCGCAAAGCTCCACCTTTCGGCGCCAGAGGGCGAAACGATGGACAGGGCGATCTTGTCCGGCGTGGCGGCTCCGGCCGCCAGAACATGGGCGGCCAGGTTGAACGGCTGGGTGCAGGGCGGCGGCGCACCCTTGTCGAAAATGGACAGCATGGCACGCCCTTACGCCCCGCCGAGCGCAGTTGCAAGCCGGCTGGCCGGGCCCTATAGAAGCGCCTCATGAGCGAGACCGATCCCAAGGCCCTGATCCGCATTGCCCGTGCGGGAGACGACCGCGAAACGGTCGAGCCGCTGGATTTGGGCGCACGCGTTCGCGAGTTGCGCAAGGCGCGCAGCTGGACGTTGGAACAGGCGGCAACCCAGGCCGGTCTGGCGCGCTCGACCCTGTCGAAGATCGAAAACGGCCAGATGTCGCCGACCTATGACGCGCTGAAGAAGCTGGCGGTGGGTCTGCAAATCTCGGTCCCGCAGCTGTTTACCCCGCCGCAGCGCGAGCAGGTCAACGGCCGCATG
Organism: Roseivivax sp.; assembly: GCA_020441125.1. Lineage (GTDB taxonomy): Bacteria > Pseudomonadota > Alphaproteobacteria > Rhodobacterales > Rhodobacteraceae > Mesobacterium_A. The sequence continues at coordinate 2,792 of JAGRMT010000218.1, read as the reverse complement.
GCGGTGACCAAGACCGGGCAGGGCGCTCTGCATGCCACGGCGACCTATGAGCACGAGCTGCTGGCGGAAACGCTGACCAAGAAGACCATGCTGCCTTACCGCACCCGCGTGCGCGCCCGCTCGATGGACGAGTTCGACGGCTGGGTGCGCCACGACGGCGAAGAATTTCTTTATGTTCTGACTGGTGTCGTGCGGCTTTACACAGAGTTCTACGAACCGGTGGACCTGCGCAGGGGCGACAGCGCCTATTATGACGCGGCGATGGGTCATAACGTGGTGTCGGTCAGCGAAGACGACGCGACGATCCTGTGGGTCACGTCGCTGATCTGAGGATCAGTCGCCCTGGGCTGGTACTTGCCGGGCCAGGGCCTCGACATAAAGCCAGTCGCGCAACTCTTCATCCGCCTCGAACTGGGTCAGGTCGTGCCGTTCCGCCAGGTGCCGGGCAAGGTGGCGTCGATCGGTCGGCGGCTCCGAGAACTCGGTCCGGTCGATATGCGGAAAGCGCACTTGCAGGCGTGCCAGGGCGGCAGGCCAATTGCATGTCACCTCCGACCAGTTCATGGCGGGGCTCCTGTCAGAGTGGCGGGTCATAACAAAAGGTGTGGCATTTTGGCGATTCCGACAAGCCTGTTGTATCGCCGGAGGGCTTTCATCAGCCATTCCATGCGCAACGCCGCGAGAGGGGCCCCCGCGGCGTTGCCTGTTCCTGCACTTTCGATGGCGGTCAGAACCAGCCCTGAACCCGCCGTGCCCCGCCCGAGATGTCTTGCCCGATCCCGTCGACGGTGGCGCATCCGCTGACGGCCAGCGCCAGCGCCAAAACCCAAACTGCCTTCATTGCCTCAATCCTCTTGGTACCACCAGACGTCCGGCTGCCAACCGATCCAGTCGCCGTACATCGGGATGACCGAGGGATACTTCAACTGCTTGGCGTGGGCCAGGAAGCTGACATTCCACTGGTAGACGGGGATAACGTAACGTCCGGTGGTCAGCACGCGGTCAAGCGCCTGTGCCGCGGCAAGGAAATCGTCGCGAGAGCCGGAGTTCAAAAGCGCGTTGATCATCGCCTCTGCCGCCGGGCTGTCCATGCCCATCCAGTTCTTGGT
>JAGRMT010000218.1:0-1563 GCA_020441125.1 Roseivivax sp. | reverse complement strand
CGGCATCCACGGCGGTGACGGTCGGGCTGATGCCCATGCGGCCAAGGCCCTCGACAAACAGGTCGATCATCGACTGTTCCTCGGTCGAGCCCTGTTGCAGCACGATTTCAAAGGTGAAGGGCTGTCCGGCGGCGTTCTTCATCACGCCGTCCTGCACCGTCCAGCCGGCCTCGGCCATCAGGTCCATCGCCTTGGCGATATTGGCGCGGTTGCGCACGCTGCCGTCGCCGGCGGGCAGGGCATATCCGTCAATCGCTCCGGGCAGCAGGTCGGCCTGAAACGGCTCAAGCAGGGCGCGCACCTTGCCCTCGGCCGGGCCGTTGGACATGGCCAGCACCGAGTTGGAGAAATACGAGGTAATGCGCGGCTGCTTGCCGCCGGTCAGCGTGTCATTGATGTATTCGAAGTTGAAGGCGTGCAGCATCGCGTCGCGCACGCGCCAGTCCTTGAACACGTCGCGCCGGGTGTTCATCACAAAGCCGGTAATACCCGACGGGCGCTGATGCGGTATGACCGACTTGATCACATCGCCGTTGGCAATCGCCGGGAAGGCATATTGGGTGTCCCATTTCTCGGCGTTGAACTCGCGGTTCGAGGTCAGCTCGCCGGCCTTGAACGCTTCGAACATCGCGGTGCCGTCGCCGAAGAATTCCAGCCGGATTTCGTCGAGATTGGCCTGCCCGCGCATGAAGGGCACGTCCTTGCCCCAATAGTCGGGGTTTCGCATCAGCTTGACGAAACGGCCCGCCTCGAAGCTTTCGATGACATACAGGGCGCTGCCGATCGGCACCGTGGTCAGGCCCGAGGTGGCAAAGTCGACGTTGTCCCACTGCGCCTTTTTCAGGATCGGACGCATCCCGACCAGCAGCGCCAGTTCGCGGTCCTTCTCGTTGAAGGTAAACCGGATCTTCCGCTCGCCGGTCTGCTCCATCTTGGCAATCTTGCCCCACAACCCCTGGTAGCGCGGATGGCCCTGGGTGCCCAGCGTCTCGTAGCTCCACATCACGTCTTCGACCGTGACCGGCGAGCCGTCAGAGAATTTGGCTTCGGGGCGGAGCGTGAATTCGGCCCATTCGCGGTCGGCTCCGACGTCAATCGATTCGGCCAGCAGCCCGTAAAGTGTGAACGGTTCATCCCAAGAGCGGGCCATAAGGCTCTCGTAAGCGAGGTATCTCAACTGCCACGGGACCGAGCCCTTGGGCGCGTGCGGGTTCAGACTGTCGAAGCTTCCGACCTCACCGGTGACGATCCGTCCACCCTTGGGCGCCTCTGCGTTCGCATAAGGCAAAGCCACAAAATCCGGTGGTAGCGCCGGATCGCCATACATAGCTATGCCATGCGACGGTTCCGCGCTGGCGATTCCCGCAACGGCGCACAGCACCAGGGCCGCGCCGGTTGCCCGTATTTTGGCAAAAAAATTTGTTCGCATTTTGGCACCAATCTCTCTCTGCCCTTGTTTTGTTGGGTCCGACGCTAGCCGGGAATTTACACGATTTCAAACTTTTGGCTTGGACTTCGTGCAGATTTTGCTTATACAGAAGGCACTGCTCGATAGGTTTCTTG
>JAGRMT010000217.1 GCA_020441125.1 Roseivivax sp. | reverse complement strand
GGGAATCGGGCTCGATCGAGCAGGACGCCGACGTTGTGATGTTCGTGTTCCGCGAAGAGTATTACGTCGAGCGCGAGAAGCCCTCTGACGAGAAGCTCGATGAAATGGCGGCCTGGCAGGAACGCATGTCGCGCCTGCATGGCAAGGCCGAGGTGATCATCGGCAAACAGCGCCACGGCCCCATCGGCACGGTCGAGCTGAGCTTTGAAAGCCAGTTCACGCGCTTTGGCAACCTGGTCAAACCCTGGCAGCAGGTCGAGGGCGACGGTTACTGATCCCCTTCAGGATCGCCGCACAAGTGACTGGCGTTACGCCATAATCACGGCCGCACCCAGCAGCGAGCCAAGCTCTGCCATCTGCTGCACGCCGCCCAGGCAAGAGCCGGTATAGCCGCCCAACCGGGCCATGAACCCGCGCCGGAACGCCTGCCCCAGCAGGATGCTGCCGACATAGACGGCGATCGTCACGCCCAGCCCCAGCACCGCCAGCAACACCGCCGCCAGCACGACCGAGATGGACAGCGCAATGCGGTATCCGTCCGGCGTGACCGGGACCGCCACCCGGCGGCGGCCCTTTTCACGCACGTCGCGCGTCGTGAACTCGGTGTGAACCACCGCCATCCGGCTAAGCCCCTGCGCCACCGGCAACAGGGCCGCGCCCGCCGCCGGGCTGAACGAGGCCAGTAGCGCCACCTTCAGCGCCAGGCACAGCCCCACCGCCATGCCGCCGAACAGCCCGCCCTGCCGGGCGCGCACCATCCGCAGCACCGCACGGTGCGGGCCTTCGTGGCTCAGCGCCTCGGCGGTGACGAACAGCCCGCGCTCGTGCATCCCGCCGGTGACCAGCACCGCGGTCGTTACAGCAAGCAGCGCCGCGACCAGCGGCGGCAGCGCCACGCTGGCCACCAGCCACACCAGCGCGCACAGCACCCCCACGATGGCGCCCACAAGCGGGTAATACTTGGCAGAGCGCACCGTCAGATCGTCGGACTCGGGCAGGCCGGCGGGCACTGGCAACACTGTCAGAAAGCCGGCAGCAAGCCAGAACAGATCGCGTTCCAGCGCCAGTTTGTCTTGCATTTCCGGTCGCTTGCCCATGGCCTTATCCTGCCACGGCGCGGCCCGCTTGGATAGGGCTCTGTGCGCTTGCCCACGCCCCGCCACCCGCGCGATTTTGCTTGACCAAACCGCGCAACCTGCGAAACAAAGCGCATGGCACAGGCAACATTAACCATTGATCTGGCAGCAATCCGCGGCAACTGGCGCCGTCTGGCTGCCATGACCGGCGCCGAAACCGGCGCGGTGGTCAAGGCCAATGCCTATGGGCTGGGTGTTCAGCCGGTGGCCCAGGCCCTGGCCGAAGAGGGCGCGCGCAAATTCTTTGTCGCCCAGGCCGAAGAGGGGCTGATCCTTCGCAAGGCACTGGGTCCGGGGCCGGAAATCTTTGTTTTCTCGGGCCACATGGACGGCGATGCCGACCGTATCCGCAGCGCCCAGCTGGTGCCGATGCTGAATTCGGTCGATCAGATGCTGCGTCACTTCGAGTCGCTTCCCGGCCATGCCTTTGGGGTGCAACTGGACACCGGCATGAACCGGCTGG
>JAGRMT010000216.1:23434-27337 GCA_020441125.1 Roseivivax sp. | reverse complement strand
GGCTGTGCCAGTTGCAGCAGCGCGATATCGTTGTCGATGCGGATCGGATCGTAGCCTTCGTGCACGATCACCCGCGCCACCGGGCGGAAATCACCCTGCCGCAGGTCGGTCGATCCGGAACGCACCGCGATATCCTTGGCTGCCATGATGTTTCCGTCCGGAAGCACCACGCAATGCGCCGCCGTCAGCACCCATTGCCGGGCGATGATCGAGCCGCCGCAGAATTGCGACTGAAAGCGCGAGTCGGGCTCGTTGGTGAGCTTGGTTGCATCATGCAGGGAAATCTGCGCCGGCCAGGCGCCGTCTTGCGCCGAACGCCCGCCAAAGATGCGCGAGGCGGTTTCCGCCTCCATCGCCTGGGCATGCGCTTTCATGTCGGTGACGTAGGCCGCAACGGATTTGACTCCGCTACCGCCGGGCACGGCGATGTCGCCAAGCCCGTTTTTTGTCTCGTCGGCGCGAACCCCCGGCGGGGCTGCCGCGAGCGCCAGCATCAATGCCAGTGATGGTGCAAGTTTGCCTGTCATCAGTCTCTCCCTGAAAATTGGCGCATAGTCTTGAAATTACTTCGATAATCGGCCCGCTCGGGCAAAGGCTTCGGGCTTGGGCAGAACCTGCCAGTCATAGCGCTGGACCCACACGTCGGCGACGCTCATCGCGCCGAAAGACCCGCGGGTGCCCGGGCGTTGCGCCAGGCCGGACAGGAAGTCGATCACCTGTGCCGCATCGCCACCGGCCGAACCGCGCGTGCCGGTCTGATCGGCGCAGGTTTCAACCAGACCTTCCAGGTTCAGAGGTTCGGCGTTGTCGGCGGCCTCCGTCACCACGACGAACAGCCGCTCGGCCCCGGCGGAATAGCCGTCCGGGCAGTCCGAGCACAGGATCATGCCGTCGCCGATGCGGCGCGGAAAGGCGGTGCCCTCGACCCGCTCGTGATCGGCATGCACGCAGAACTTGGCGTCGATATGCACCCGGTTGACATCGCGCGCGCCGGCTACCTTGCCAGTGGCGGTAAAGCTCAGCTGGTCGCACTGCTTCAGCTCGGCCGCGGGCGGCAGGTCCGACGGCTCGGTCGGTGCGGCGTCATAGGCGGCCATGCATTCGTCGAATGGCGCAACCCCGCTGCCGGGCGGCTCCAGCCGGTCCACCGGAACGTTGGTCAGCTGTACCGCCACATCCACGGGGCTGGGCGACAGGATCGAGGGCTTGGTGGTGACCGAAGTCAGCAGCCGCGCCAGTTCTTCGGCCTTGCGGATGCGGCGCAGCGCGTCCGCCAGCGCCTCGGCCTCCGGCCCGACCGACAGCCCCACCGGAGAGGCGCCGATGCTGGCACGCGGGCCGAACCAGAGCGCGCCCTGCGCCCAGATCACGTCGATGTCGAATTGCGCCGGGTCTATTGTCATGCGCGTGCCATCGTCGGCATTCACCGCCGCCAGTGCCGCCGTCAGCGCCGCAAGGGCCGGATCGCCGTCGGCCAGCACCGCGCCTGTGGCAAAGTCGACCGGCGGCGACAGCCGCACCACCAGATCGACCGGCCGCGCCACCACCTGGGCAAAGCGCGCCTCGGGCGGCACACGGCCCATGTCGGGGCACAGCTCGGCCGCGCGCGGCACGCAATCGGGTGCCACCAGCGCCAAGGTCGAACTGGTTGCTTTGGCCTTGCGCAGCTGCGCCAGCCCGATCAGCGCATCAACTGGCGCCGCGGCATCGTCCACCAGCCCCACGATGGTGCCTTCTGCCAGCCCGTGCACCTTGCCCGCATCCAGCTGTCCGTTGCGGATGGCAAACCGGCGCAGCCCCGTGGTATCGGCCCCGCCAAACACCTGGGCATCGACGAAATCGCCTTCCCACAAGGGGGTTTGCAACCGCGCACCGCCGGGCAGCGTGCTGTCGTTCATGTCCGCCAGGACGGCCTGGAACAGCTGCCGATAGCTCAGCCCCTGCGCCGCCTCCAGCCGGGCCGCCAGCTTGGAGGTGAAAAGCCCGTACCACGCCTCGGCGCCGTCACCTTCGTCATAGGCAACCTCGCGCGCCACCTCGGTGCTTTGCGCGGCATAAAAGGCCAGAAGCCGGCCCGCGGGCTCTGGCCCTTGGGCTTCGGCCTGCGGTTCTGCCAGCGCGCTTTCGCGCGCGGTTACGCCCAGCACCGCCGGGTCGATGTAGCGCGCCGCCGTGCCGACCGCCGCCGCCCGCGTGCCCGAGCCGCTGTGACAGGCATCCATGACGAACCACACATCGGCCCCCGTGCGACGGATCGCCAACAGCGCGGCGCCGATCTCGTCATCGGTCAGGGCGTTGGGAATGGCGTTGCTGCCGGGCTCTGCGCGCATCGTGTCGGCGGGCAGGAATACCTCGTCCAGCCCGTCCGTCTCGTCGCCGTTCTGGTCGGGCTGGCGCGTGCCATGGCCCGACAGGTGGATATACACCAGGTCTCCGGGTCCGGCGCTGGCCGCCAGCGCGGCAAAACCGTCCAGCACCGCGGTGCGGGTCGGACGCTGGGCGCCGTCTATGCCGTCGGCCAGAACGGTGATCTGGTCCGCGCCGCGTTCCGTCAGCACGCGCTGCATCAGGGTGATGTCATTGACCGGACCGCGCAGGTCAGCCAGCCCGATGGCGTTGTCGTAATCCGACACACCCACGAGCAAAGCCCGTAATTCCGCGCGGGCAACGCTGCCCGCGACCAGAAAACACGCGCACAAGAGCCACAGCACATGTCGCACAGGGACAATCCCCCCACTGGCAACGACGACAAATGGTCAGTCAGGCAATAACTTGGTCAACTCGCATACTGCACGCTCGCCAACCGTCTGAAAAGTCTTTCGTAGCTGTTTACAGCCTAGCCGGGCACGTTCATTTTTGGAGTCACAAGTGTTTGACCTGTTGGGAGGACGGGATGCTGCGCAGCGCCGTGATCTGGTTGGTGGCACTTTGCCTGTTTGTTGAGCCTGGCGCGGGTCGGGCACAGTCGGGCAACCTGCTGCTCGACCTGCCGTACCTGGCCCAGACCGATCCGCAAGCCGCCCTGGCGCGGATCGAAGAGGAACTGGCCGCACTTGAGGCAAGCGGCGCGCCCGACGCGCGCCTGGCTTTCGATCTGTACCGGATGGCCGCCGACCTGCTGGTCCAGACCGGCCGGCAAGCCGACGCCGCCGACACGCTGATGGCGCTGGGTCAGTTCGCCCAGGCGCAGCGCGCGCTGCTGCAGGCCGACCCGGCCGAGCATTTCGCCGCCGCTGCCGATCTCTATCGCGCGCTTGGCGACTGGCCCGCGGCCCGCGCCGCGCTTGAGGCACGCCTGGCCGAGGATCGCGACGGCGCGCGTCCGGCCGAGGTGATCGCCGACGACCTGCGCCAGCTGTCCGATGTCGCGCAGCAGATGGCTGACCCCGCCGCCGCCGACAGCTACCGCGCCGCCGCGGCGGCGGCGCTGGCGCCCGTCGATAGCGCCACGCGCGGCACCGCCGACGGCTATCGCGCGGTGGATGTCTATTACGGCACCGACCGCGCCCGCAGCGGCCGGTCCGGCCCCGATGGCTTCTATGGCGCGGGGCGCGGCACGCTTGAGCTGGGTATCGCAACTGTCACCATTCCCGACGTGCACGTGCCCGGTCTGGTTGAGAAACCGTCGATCTGGCGGCTGGAGTTCCGCGCCGATCCGGCCCGCCATGTCGTGCTGCAAAGCGTTACCCCGCTTGAGGCCGACGCCTTCTACACCCACTTGCACGGCGCGGTGGAGCAGAGCCAGCGCAAGGAGGCTTTCGTCTTCATCCACGGCTACAACGTCAGTTTTGACAAGGCCGCGCGCCGGGCCGCACAGATTGCCTATGACATGAGCTTTGCCGGTGTGCCGATCCTGTATTCCTGGCCATCCGCCGACAGCACCGTGGGCTACATGGCCGATGC
>JAGRMT010000216.1:16515-23332 GCA_020441125.1 Roseivivax sp. | reverse complement strand
AACCGCGCCCTGACCGAGGCGCTGGAACTGCTGGCGCTGCGCAATGGCGTGCACGAGGGCGATGCGCCGGTTTTCGGGCAGGTGCTGTTTGCCGCGCCCGATGTCGACGCCGGCCTGTTCCGCGAGATGCTGCCGACGATCCGTCCGTTGGCCGAGCGGCTGACGCTTTATGCCTCGGACCAGGACTGGGCGCTGGTGGCGTCGCGCAAGCTGCATGGCAACATGCCCCGCGCCGGCATCGGCGGGCAGGATACGCTGGCCGACCCCAATATCGACAGCATCGACATGTCTGAACTTGGCGAGGACATGCTGATGCACAGCTACTTTGCAGACGACAGCTCGGCCATGGCCGACATGATGACCCTGTTCGGCTTCAACGTCGCGCCGCAGCGCCGCTGCGGGCTGATCGAGGAAGACCGCCAGGGCCAGGCGGTGCCGGTCTGGGATTACCGCCGTGGCGTCTGCGCCGACCGCAGCCTGATCGGCGTGCTGGCCGGGATGCAACGCGAAGGCATCCAGTCACCGGAAGAGGCGCATCAGATCGTCCGCTCGATGGTGATCGACCCGGCCATCGCGGCGCGGTTGCTGCCGGTGGTCGACCGGATCGTATCGAACTGACGCTCCGGCCGATCAGTCGTCATCGTCGTCGTCATCGTCGTCACGTTCCCAGATCGAGTCGATGACGCGCTTGTGGATCTTGTCGTCGCGCTTCCAGCGATCTTTCCAGGCGTCGAAACTGTCGTCCTGAATCTGCTCGTTGGTGCGCCGCCGGGTGTCCGAGATCTTGCGCTGGAACTCGGTGATGCGTGATTGCCATTCAGGATTGATCTTCAGCGTCTGGCCGATCTGCGTCAGCAGAGCGCGTTGCTGCTGCGCGCGTTCCTCTGGCACCCAGTCAAGCCGCAGCGAGTCAACAATCGTCGTCTGGTTCAGCATGTAGAAGCTGGGATCGTTCATCTCGGTCGAAAACATGATCCACGAAAAATGCAGCGTCTCGATGACCGGGGCGCCGTTCAGCGGATAGCGCATGTCCACTTCGTAGGCGTCGTAGAGATTGCGCGTGCCCGGCACCTGCGGGCCGCCGGCCAGCTGTGCATAGCTGTTGCGCACCGCTTCGTTGGGACGGCGTGCCAGTACCTGGGTGCCTGCCGGACGGTTTTGCAGCACCAGCACCTGGAACAGCTGCTCTGGGTCGGTGATGCGCGCGACATGGCAGTTGGAATTGCGGAACTTGGTGCGCATCTCGTTCATCTGCGCTTCGGCCTGCGCCTGCATCAATTGGGCGGTATAGGGATCGCCGCCGAACCGGGTTTCGCCCCAGATGATCTGGTGCCCCGGCATCATGCGAAAACCGGTGCGCCCGTCGGGCGCGACGGCGGTGACGATCAGCTCGAAGAACTCGTTGGCGCTGCACGGTTTGGCCCAGACAACCTCGCCGGTGACGGTCCAGTCCTGCGGAACCTGGCCTGACATCGCCACGATCGGGCGGTCAAAGCCCTGCTTGTCGTAGATTTCAAAAGTCTTGGTCTGGGCCCAGGCGCCAAGCGTGGCAAGGGGCAGGGCGATCAGGGCGAAAACGGCAGTCAAAATCGGTCGCAACGGGCGGCCCTCCTTTAACAAATGGACCTGCCCTGACGGGCAGGTTTGCGGACTTCAAAGTTTGCCCAGCCAGCGGAAAAACAGCAGGAAGGCGATCACCGCCCACAACACGGCCAGAAACAGCCCGCGCAGCGTGGCAGAGTTGGAATAGTCGCTGTCGTACAGCCAGCGCACCACCTGGCTGTCGGTCTCGGGATAGCGGCGCAGGTCGCTGACCGCGGCATGCAGCCCGCGATAGGCATCGCGGAACGCAAGGTGGCTGACCAGGGAGTTCATAGAATAGACGAACAGCACCAAAAAGCGCTGCAACATGTAGGGCTGGTCGGCGGTGGCGAAGAATACCATCACCGCGACGATGGCGGCATGGGCGTAGATCACCCGCTGCCACAACCCGTCAATGCGGTTGTTCAGCTTGACCGTCAGCTCGACCAGTTCGGAATATTTCAGTGGCGTCGGCGGCGTTTCGGCCACCGTGGTTGCCGTCTGCATCGCATGCGTGTTCACGACGTGCCCCAGCCCCGCCAAACCCGATTGGCGTCATGGTGGCACAAGCGCGTCAGCCGATCAAATGCCTTTGCTTAACAAATCCGTGGCAGCTGTTCGCCGACCAGCATGTCGACGATCCGCTGCCCGCCAAAAGCAGTTTTCATCGACACCCGTCCGCGCGGCCCCTCGGCAACCCTGCCGACGATGCACGAACCGGCGCCGCCCGGAGCGGCACGCATCGCATCCAGCACCGCCTCGGCCTGGTCGGCGGGCGCGAACAGCACCAGCGTGCCTTCGTTCGCAAGGTAAAGCGGATCGAGTCCCAGCAGCTCGCACAGGCCCTTGACCTCGGCGCGAAGGGGCAGGGCGCCTTCGTCCAGCACGATGCCCACCCCGGCCGCCGTGGCAATCTCGTTCACCGCCGAGGCCAGCCCGCCGCGCGTCGCATCGCGCGCGGCTCGGATGTCCGGGCAGGCGGCCAGCGCCGCCTCCATCAGATGGCCCAGTCCCTGGCAGTCGGACAGGACATCGGTCGACAGCGCCATGTCACCGCGCGCTGCCAGGATCGCCGCGCCGTGATCGCCCAGAACGCCATTGACGATTGCCACATCGCCCGGGCGCACCCGTTCGGCCCGCAGATCGCGCCCCGGCGGGATCACCCCGACGCCGGCGGTGGTGACGAACAGCTTGTCGGCCGATCCCTTGCCCACGACCTTGGTGTCGCCGGTGACGATGCGCACCCCCGCCGCCGCAGCCTCGCGCGCCATCGAGGCGACGACGCGGCGCAGTAGCGCGATCTCGGTACCTTCCTCGATGATGAAGGCCGCCGACAGCCACAGCGGACGCGCCCCGCCTACCGCCAGGTCGTTGACCGTGCCGCAAACCGCCAGCGTGCCGATGTCACCGCCGGGAAACTCTACCGGGTCGACCACGAAACTGTCGGTGGTGAACGCCAGTCGCGCGCCCGGTTCAGCCAGCGCGCCGGCGGTCAGGCGCGCCTGGTCCTCCATGGCGTCGGGGACAAAGACCGAGGTGAACACGTCCTCGATCAGGTCGCGCATCGCCTTGCCGCCGCCGCCGTGTGCCAGCGTGACCTTGGTATCGCGCAGCCGGGTTGGGGTATGGGGTTTGTTCATCACCTGTCTCCTTTGCCCGCCGGGCGCATCATTCCGCCGGTTCGACGGCGCGCGCGCCGCCGTACTGGTAATAGGCCGCGCAGGCGCCTTCGGAGCTGACCATCAGCGCGCCCAGCGGCATTTCCGGCGTGCAGCCGGTGCCGAACATCGGGCAGGCCGTGGGCTTGATCCGCCCCGTCATCACCTGCCCGCAGGCGCAGCCTTCCTGTTCGGGCACCACCCGCGCGCCAGCGGCATAGCCGATGCCGAACTTGGCCTCGGCATCCCAGGCGCTGTAGCGCGCACGGATGCGCAGCCCGCTGGCGTCAATCTCGCCCAGGCCGCGCCATTCAAAGCTGGGGCGCGGTTCGTAGACATCGGCCATTGCCGCGATCGAGACCGGGTTGCCATGCTCGGGCACAACGCGGGCATACTGGTTTTCCACCGCCGCGCGGCCATCGCGGATCTGTTCCAGCACCATCAGCACCGATTGCAGCAGGTCCAGCGGCTCGAACCCGGCGACCACGATCGGCTTGCCATAGTCGCGCGCGATGAAATCATAGGGATGGATGCCGATCACCATCGACACATGGCCAGGCCCGACGAAGCCGTCCAGGATCATGTGCGGATCGTCCAGCAGGGCCTTGATCGGCGGCGGTACCAGGATGTGGTTGCAGAACACCGAGAAATTGCCCAGCCCTTCGCGCGCGGCCTGCTGGATCGACAGTGCGGTCGAAGGCGTCGTCGTCTCGAAGCCCAGACCGAAGAACACCACTTCGCGGTCAGGGTTGCGGCGCGCCAGTTCCAGCGCGTCGAGCGGCGAATAGACCATGCGGATGTCACAGCCGTCAGCCTTGGCCTGCATCAGGCTGCGCGACGTGCCAGGCACGCGCATGGCGTCGCCGAAAGTGGTGAAGATCACCCCCGGACGCTCGGCCAGCTGGATGCATTCATCGACCCGCGCCATCGGCAGCACGCAGACCGGGCAGCCCGGCCCGTGAATGAACTCCACCCCCGGCGGCGTCAGCTTGTCCAGCCCATAGCGGAAGATCGCATGCGTGTGCCCGCCGCAAATCTCCATGATGTGCACCGGGTTTTCCGCAGTCGCGCCAATTTCGTCCGTCACTGCCGCGATGCGCGCCAGCAGCGCGCGGGCGGCCTTGGGATCGCGGAATTCTTCTGCATATTTCATGCCGTTCCCTCCAGCGCGGCGGCCCCGGCCGCCATGGCTTCAAGCGTTTCCTGCGCCTCGCCCAGCCCGCGCAGCGCCTCTAGCGTGGCGGCGGCCTCGGCCTCGTCGATCACTGCCATGGCAAAGCCGACATGGATCAGGCACCAGCTGCCCACCAGCGCCTCAAGCGGGCCGGTCGCCACAGGTGCCAGAGACACCGCGCGGCGCACGCCCGAGATATCGGCCATGGCCATCTGACGCGCCGGGTCGGTGATGGCGACGATCTGTCCGGGAATGCCTAGGCACATGTCTCAATCCTCCTCTGGGGTGTTGGCGCGGGCGGGTTCGGGGATGTTGTAGCGGTCGATCTTGGCCCGCAGGCCGACCCGGCTCAGCCCCAGTTCGTTCGCGGCGCGGCTCTTGTTCCACTTCAGCCGCGTCAGCGTTTCGCGCAGGATGCGCGCCTCGATTTCTTCGACGCGGTCCTTCAGCGTGCCCTGTGCCGCCAGTACCGCCGCCTCGTCGCGGTCCAGTGGCGCCGGGCCCGGCGATTGCAGGATGTGGCGCGACAACAGCTCGGCGCCCAGCACCGGCTCCTGGGCGTGGATCAGCATCCGCACCATCTCGTTGCCCAGTTCGGCCAGGTTGCCGGGCCAGTCGTAGGCGGTCAGGAAATCCAGCGCCTCTTCGGTCAGACCGTGCACCGGCTTGGAATGACGCGCCGCCGCCTCGAACAGCAGGTTCTGTGCCAGCACGGCGATATCGGCCCGGCGCGCCGACAGCGGCGGAACCGCGATCTGGGTCGCCCCCAGCGCATAGAAAAGATCGGCGCGGAAACGCCCCTCGTCGACCAGCGCGGCCAGATCGCCGTGGCTGCCCGCGACAATGCGCACGTCGCTGCGCACTTCCTCGGCCGCTCCAACCGGGCGGAACGCGCCGGCGCTGACATAGCGCAGCAGCGCGATCTGCATCTCTGGGCTCAGGTCATTGACACCGTTCAGGAAAATCGTGCCCCGGTCAGCCTTCTGGAGCAGCCCGATGCGGTTGCCCGATCCGCGCCGCACGCCAAACAGCTCTGCCGCCAGCAAGTCGTCGCTGATGCCCGAACAGCTGACCGCGTGAAACGCCCTGTCAGCCCGGAGCGAGCCATGATGCATCGCCCGCGCCAGCGCCGCCTTGCCGCTATGCGCCGGGCCGGACAGCAGGCAGGGCACGTCGAAACTGGCCACCAGCCGCGCCTCGGCCACAACCGCGTTCATCGGGCTGTTGGTGGCGCGCAGAATTGTTTCGAAGCCCAATCCCTCGCGCAGCGCCTTGCGCTGGTCCTCCAGCCGCTTGTCCACGGTGCGCGTCAGATAGCGCATCTCCAGCGACATGCGGTCATGCTCGCGGTTGAGGCGGAACAGGTCGGCCGAATTCTTGGCCGTCATCAGCAGGTGGTCGGGGTGCCATGGCTTGGTCACGAACTGATAGATGCCGGCCTGGTTGATCGCGGCGATCATGTCGTTGGTTTCGGTATAGCCGGTGATGATGATGCGGATCGTCTCGGGCCACTTCTCGCGCACCTCCGACAGGAACTCGACCCCGGTCTTGCCCGGCATCCGCTGGTCGCAGAACACCACCTGCACGTCGTGCCGTTCCATCATCGCGCCCGCTTCCTCGGCGCCGGCGGCTGTCAGGCACTCGAATTCGTCCTCCAGCGCCATCCGCATCGAGGCGAGGCTGTGCGGCTCGTCGTCAACCAGCAGGATAGTGGGCAGCGGGCTCATTCCGCCGCCACCGGGGCCTTGGCCGCCAGCGCCCCGCGCAGCCAGTCCAGCCAGTCCTGCATCCCTTCGCCGGTCCGGGCCGACAGGGCGATGATCTCGATCTGCGGGTTCACCCGGCGCAGGTTCTGCCGGTACAGGTCCATGTCCACGTCGCAATGCGGCGCAAGGTCGGTCTTGTTCAGCACCGCAAGCCGCGCGGCGGTGAACATGTCGGGGTATTTCAGCGGCTTGTCCTCGCCTTCGGTGACCGACAGGATCGCCACCTTGCAATCCTCGCCCAGGTCAAAGGCCGCGGGGCAGACCAGGTTGCCGACATTCTCGATGAACAGGATCGAGCCGGGTGCAAGCTCCAGATGCTCCATCGCGTGGCCAACCATGTGGCCGTCGAGGTGGCACCCCTTGCCGGTATTGACCTGCACCGCCCGGGCGCCGGTGGCGCGGATGCGGTCGGCGTCGTTCTGGGTCTGCTGGTCGCCCTCGATCACTGCCAGCGGCTGGCCGTCCAGCGCCTCGATCGTCTTGCACAGCAATGTCGTCTTGCCTGAACCGGGCGAGCTGACCAGGTTCAGCGCCAGCGCACCCAGACCCGTCAGCACCTGCCGGTTGGCGGCGGCGTAGCGGTCGTTCTTCGACAGGATGTCCTGTTCGATCTCGATCAGCCGGGCCTGGCTCATCCC
>JAGRMT010000216.1:8680-16397 GCA_020441125.1 Roseivivax sp. | reverse complement strand
TGATGATGGCCTTCGACACTTCCGGTGCCGCACCCGCAGACGTTACACATCAGGCTGCCTCCAAATCCTTGATCCGCATCTCGTCGCCCGCCACCGGCATCAGCCGCCCGCCGCCGCAATCGGGGCAGGGGTCGAGCCGGGCTTCGATCTCGACCTCTTTCATGCAATCGTAGCACATCGCCCGGCCCGGCAGGTCGAGCATGACCAGCCGCGCGCCCTCGGCGACCGATCCCTTCATCACGACGTCGAAGGCAAACTCCAGCGCCGGTTTCTCGACGCCAGAGAATCGTCCGATTTCCACCCGCACCACGGTGATCCGCGCCACGCCATGGGCGCGGGCCTGGTCCTCGACGATCCGGCGAATGCCTTCGCAAAGCGACATCTCATGCATGGTTCACCTCGTCGATCTCGACTGCCACGCAAGGATCGAGCACACACAGCAGCAGCGGCGCAAGCGCCAATGACGGCAGGGTTTCCAGCGCCTGCTGCATCGCGCCGCCTGGCGCCAGCAAGTGGTCGGTCGGGGCATGGCGGTGAAGGGCCATGACCGTATCGCCCGCCAGCCGCACCCGTAGCCCGTAAGCGCCGCGCGCCGCGGCCACCACGGCCCAGCCCGGCCCGCTGATCGGCGGCGGTGGCGGCAGCACCGCGTCAACGGCGCGCCCGGCCATGCGCCAGACTGGCCCGCGGCCCTCGTCTGCTTCGATCGCCTGAAGCAGCACATGGTCGTGCCGGCGTCCGGCGGGTGAATTCTCGCTGGCTTGCGGCGACAATACCGTGGCCGCGTCCGGATAGGGCGTGCGCGGGGCGCACAGCGCACCCTGCGGCACCGCGCGGCGCAGGTGGGCCAGAAGCGGCGCGATGCCGGCGCCGCCGGCAAGGAACCCCGACGGATCGGACTCGGCAGCTGCCAGGCCGCCGGGGCCGAACAACGCGGCCTGGACATCCTGCGGTTCGGGCAGGGGGGCGGTCGGCAGACCCAGAAGCGGCGGCAGGCGCAGCAACAGCGTGAACAGATGATCGCGCCGGACCTGCTGCGCCGCCTGCGCAACCAGCCCGTCCGGGACCGGCAGGCGCATCGCCATCCGGGCGGCCAGTTCCTGCGCGCCGCCGCAAAGGTTGAATACCCGCGGCAACAGTGCCGCGACCTCGGCCCGGCTGCGCCCGGCCACAAGCCGCTCAAGCGGCAGCGGCGGGGGCAGCACGGCCCGGTATCGCGGCGCCAGCGCCAACATCAGCCCTCCGCCATCCCGGCGGTGATCACCTGGCGGCGGCTGGGCACCTCGGGCAGCGGCTTCGCCGTTTCTGCCTCGGCCTCCGCCGCTTCGATGGCGGCCAGCTCTGCGGTGCGCGCGGCCCGGATGTCGGCGGCGCGGTCGGTCTCGGCGCGGTGCTCTTCCTCGAACAGCGCCACCATCACGGCGCGCGCCACCTCGACCGCCTGCTGCTGGCTCTTGAACTCGCCCATCGGCGAAAACAGCGAGCACGCCTTGTAGCCGCCGGTCTGTTCGCGGGCGTTATGGATGAACTCGTAGGCGCCTGAGGGGAACTCGATCACCTCCTTGGCTCCGGCAATCAGACCGGACCAATCCTCGCCCTCGGCGGGCAGCATCACCAGGTTCATGAACCAAGGCGAGATCAGCACACCCATCGGCCTGCCGTCGGCATAGCGCCAGCCCACGGCCTCGACCCGCAGCAGCTTGTTGACGATCGGCACATCGCGCATCTTGGCGTGCCAGACCTCGGTAAAGTCGGTCTCAAGCGCCTCGGTCTTGCGGGCCAGCGCCGCGGCCTGCAACACCGCTTCGGCACCCGGGTCCTCGTTCACCAGGAACTGCTCCTTGGGGGCTGAGCAATTGGGGCAGGACCAATCCGCCGGCAGGTCGACAAACGGGGTTCCCGCCTCGATCTGCCGGGTGTCGTCGCCCTCTGCCGGGTCGTAAGGGGTCCAGCAGATCTTGCACTCCATGATCGCCAGCGGGCTGATCTTGTCCGCCGCGCCCAGGAAGCTGCCCTCGAAGCCGCTCATCGGATTGCCTCCAGCACCTCAAGGATGCGCGCGCCGCTGTCGGCCAGGTCCTCGGGCGCGGCCAGCGCGACCTCGGGCATGGCTGTCACCTCGAACGTATCGAGGATCAGCACGTCCATCGAGTTGAAGAACTGCACCCGCCAGACATGCGCCTGGGCGGTGGCCTCGATCCGGCAATTGCCGTAGCCGCGCGACAGGATCGAGACCGATCCGGCGCCCAGCGCGGCATCGAGCCACTCAAGGTCGGCCTCTGTGTGCGGCAGCAGCGTCAGGTTGACGACATGCGCCTCGGCACCCGGGGCGAAATGCGCCGATTTGTCGATCAGCTCGACCAGCAGCGCCGGCGCGTTGACCACGCCCGCCGGGCGCGGCGCCAGGGTACCGATGGCCGGCTTGCGCGCGACAAAGGCAGCCGTGCGCGCGGCGGCGGGCACCGGGCCGACCTCGATACTGTCGATGCCGGCGCCCTTGAGGCACCATACCCCGGCAAAGACGCTTTCCTGCGCCGCCACAGCGGGCTTGCCGTGCATCTTCACCGAGACCTCGCCCTCGCCCATCGTTTCGGCGATCAGGCGGCGGTTGGCGGCGTCCAGCGGTGCCAGGTCGAACACCGAGCCGGCGCCGCCGCGCCCGCAGCGATCCGCCGCCGCAGCGATTGCGCTCAGCAGGTCCAGCGCCGGCGCCAGATCCTGGTCTTGGCCCATCTCCGGGATATGCGCGCTGTAGGTGCGCATGTCCTGCGGCATCTGCATATAGTCCAGGTCCTGCCCGTCTTCCTCGGGCGGCTGAGAACCCGGGCCAAAGCCCATCGGCGGCAGTTGGAAATTGTTGACCATTGTCAGGCTCCGATCAGGCGGGTTGCAGGGCGAGGATCTGGGCGATCCGGGACATGTAATCGTCCCAGTCGCGCACCTTGGGCAGGCCGGCCAGGAAGCGGCCATCGCGGTAGAACAGGATCGAGGGCGTCTTCAGTACCCCGGTCTGTTCGCGCAGCGCCTCCTCGGCGACATCGTCGATCACGGCGCAGTCGAAGCGGCCCTGAAAGGCCATCTTCAACTCGGGCAGGATCACCGCCACGTCGGCGGTCTCAAGGTTGCGGGCGGCATCGCCGGGCACGAAGATGGCGTGCGCGCCGGGGCGGCCTACAAAGGCGGTCACGTCCGCGTCCGAGGTCAGCCGGGGCCAGCCCAGCTCGGTTGTCAGGCGGTCGATCAGCGGGTGGGTCATGGGTCCTCTCATCCGGTCTTCTGGCCGCGCTCAAGCGCAGCCTGCAAATGCGGCGGCAGCTGCGGGCCGCGCGCCTCGATATCGGCAAAGGCATCGCCCGCCGTGCCGCCCGCCATGACAAGGCGCAGCCCTGCCAGCGCGGCGTTGATCTGCTGCGCTTCCTGTTCGCCGATCTCGGCCCGGGCGGTGCCCAGATGCGTCAGCACCCAGGTGCCCGGCGCCAACGGGCCGGTCAGGCTCAGGTCGATGATGGCGGTGCCCTCGTCGCCGCGCGCCTCGGCTGCCAGGCCGGTCACGCTGAGGATCTGCATCGGAACGCCCACGCACATGCGCCTAGCCCTTGGGAAAGAAGCGGTCGTCGCCGGTGCGGCAGGCAGACTGCGCGTCGGGGCGTCCGGTTTCGTAGGCGTCGCGCTGGATCGCCGGATCGGCCAGCAGGCTGTCATCGCCGCGGCCGGGGCGGGGCACGATGCCCACCGCCGCCAGGTCCGCCAGCGCCACGGCGATGGCCGGGTCGATCTGCGCCGCCACCACGTCGCGCAGCCCGCCGCCGTAGTCCTCCAGCTCTTCGGGCTGGCAGCCGATCAAGGTCAGCGTCGCCGGGCAATAGCCCATCAGCTGCGCGGTCGAGATCACTTCCTGAAACCCGGTCTGGTGCAGGCTCATTTTCTTGACGCCCATGAAGGCGGGGACCTCGTCGCCGCGCACGATCTTCATCGTGCCGGGCTCCAGCCCGTAATCCACGGCGTCGAACACGATCAGGTGGTCGGCCTGCTCCAGGAACGGCAGCAGGTAGAGCCCCTGCGTGCCGCCATCCATAACGGTCACCGACGGGCCGAAATCATGGGTCTGGGCCAGCCGTTCCACGCAACGCACGCCGAAGCCTTCGTCTGCCCACAGCACGTTGCCGATGCCCAGGATCAAAACCCTGCTTGTCATGAACCCCTCCCGTTCCGGCGATTGGTCGCCTGATTTGCTGGCAAGGATAGGGGTGGAAGCGCAGTGACCGCATGAAGAAAGTGAAGATATCTGAAAAACTGACATTTTCTTTGGGATTCAACGGCATACTGTGCAGGCGGCGATCAAGCGAGCAGTGCAAAGTGGAAGGTTCGATTCCAGTATTCCCAATAACTGGTAACCAGGAAAGCAAAAACGCGGCGCACTGGGCGCCGCGTTTCCGAGTCCTGCCTGCTTCGGCGGGATGGTGACCACTTCACTCGGGCCTGTCGTCCTTGAAGGTCCGGTGCCCCGAGATCATCGTCGAGACGATGGATTGCCGGCTCATGATGTCCTCGCGGATCGCCACGTAAATGTGGATCATCATGAAGATCACGATCCACCACATGCCCAGGTGGTGATAGGTGTGCACCAGCATCGAATTGCCGCCGAACAGCGGCGCGACCCAGCCGAACAGCGTATCGAAGATGCTGCCATGGCCCGCGCCCTCGGCATAAAGCGCCATTCCGGTCACGATCATGAAGCTGAGCCCCAGCGTGATGAAGCAGAACATCGCCAGTTGCGCCAAGGGGTTATGCCCGACGTATTTCTTCGGCTCCCGCTCCAGGAACAGGTACCAGCGGATCTCGAAGAATACCTCGCGCCACCACGCGCTGCGCCACACCGGGATGTAGAACAGCTGGCGGGCATGATGGTTGCCCACGATGGCCCAGTACACGCGGCCCAGGAAGAACACCGTCAGGATCATCCCCGCTGCGAAATGGGCGAAGCGGATGTATCCGAACACGAACTGGTGCGTCGCTTCCGCGATCTGCATCGAAGGCGGGGGCGAGCCGATGAAATAGCCGGTCACGCACAGCACCACGATGGCCAGGGCGTTGACCCAGTGCCAGATGCGCACCGGCGCTTCGTAGACGTAGACGCTGGTTTGCCGGCTGACCGTGGCCAGATCCTGCGCATCGGCGTCGTGCAGGCCGGTTTTGGTCGTGCTGCCCATCGGATCACTCCCGCACGCGGCGGCGGGCCAGCCCACGCGCCAGCACGCCGGTCAGCGCGATGAAGGCCACGGCCAGCCCGACCACCGCCAGGTGGTCCCATTGGGTGACCCAATGGGCGTTGGCAGCGGCTTCGATATGGCCCGGATGGGCCATGGCCGAACCGGGGATCAGGGCGACAAGTGCAAGTTTCTTCATGGTTTTCCTCCCTCAGCGGACCTTGACCCGCGCCATTTCGGCACCGTCGGGTGACATCACGTGGGTCGAGCAAGCCAGGCACGGATCGAAGCTGTGCAAGGTGCGCAGGATCTCGACCGGTTCCTCGGGCCGCTCCATCTTGGTGTTCATCAGGCTGGCCTCGAACGCGCCGATATTGCCGGCGGTGTCGCGGGGCGAGCCGTTCCAGGTGGTCGGCACGACGCATTGATAGTTCTCGATGCGCCCGTCCTTGATCTTGATCCAGTGTCCCAGCGCGCCTCGCGGCGCCTCGGTCGCGCCCATGCCCTTGGCTTCTTTCGGCCAGGTGGACGGATCCCACTTCTCGACGTTCGCGGTGCTTTCGTCGCCGTTCTTGATGTTGGTCACCAGCTTGTCGAAGAAGTGCTTTTGCAGCCGGCCGCAATACTCGGATTCCAGCGCCCGCGCCGCGGTGCGGCCCAGGGTGGAGAACACAGCCTCGAGCGGCAGGCCCATGTCGCGCAGCAGCCCGTCGACCTGGCTCTTGATCTCCTCGTGGCCCTTGGCATAGCCGACGACGTAGCGCGCCAGCGGGCCCACCTCCATCGCGTTGCCGCGCCAGCGCGGCGCCTTGATCCATGAGTATTTCCCGGCCTCGTCCAGTTCCTGGATGTTGGTGCGGGTGCCCTTGGCGTTCAGACCCAATTCGTACTTCGGCTCGGTCACGCCATCCCAGGGATGCAGGCCCTTGCCGGGCTCGCCGTAGGTGTACCACGAATGGTCAACGAACTCCTGGATCTGCTCGGGGTCGCGCTGGTCGACATCGTGGACGACCGACAGATCGCCGTTGATGATCGCGCCGCGCGGCAGATGCAGCTGCTCGGGCGAGAAATCATTCGGATGCTCGGGAATATCGCCATAGGCCAGGCAGGCCTTGGACGACAGCCCGCCGCCATAGAGCCAGTTCTTGTAGAACCCGCCAATCGCCTTGACGTCCGGGATGTAGACGTTGGTGTTGAACTCGATGCNNCGATGCACTTGTCGATGATCGACGAGACAAGGTTCAGCCGTTCCATGTTGATCGCGCCGACCGCACCCGTGGAGTGCACGTTGATCGGGCAGGGCACGCCGCCCACCAGCCAGTTCGGATGCGGGTTCTTGCCGCCGAAGATGGTGTGAACCTTGACGATTTCCTTCTGCAGGTCGAGCGCTTCGAGGTAATGCGTCGTGGCCATCAGGTCTGCCTCGGGCGGCAGCAGATAGGCCGGGTTGTCCCAGTAGCCGTTCTTGAACAGCCCCAGCTGGCCGGATTCCACGAATTTCTTCAGCCGGTTCTGCACATCGCGGAAATAGCCGGGCGATGAAAGCGGATGGCTGGGCGAAACCGCCTGTTGCAGCTCGCTGGTGGCCTTGGGATCGGCGCGCAGCGCGTTCACCGGGTTGACCCAGTCCAACGCGTGCAGGTGGTAGAAGTGCACGACGTGATCGTGGATCTGCAGGTTCAGCTGCATGATGTTGCGGATCGAGTTGGCGTTGTCGGGGATGGTGATCCCCAGCGCATCCTCGACCGCGCGGACAGAAGTCAGCGCGTGCGTGCCGGTGCACACTCCGCAGATCCGTTCGGTGAAGGCCCAGGCGTCGCGCGGATCGCGGCCTTTCAGGATCACCTCCAGCCCGCGCCACATCGTGCCGGTGCTGACCGCGTTGCGAATGAACCCCTGTTCATCGACGTTCACTTCGCAGCGCATGTGGCCTTCGATGCGCGTCACCGGGTCGACAACGATGCGCTGGCCCGTGTTGTCGAGGTCAAAGCCGTTTGGCGTGATGGTCATGGCTTATGCCTCCTCTTTGCTGGATTGCGATTTCTTCTGAGCCGCCTTCAGCGCACTGATCGCCGCATGGGCAGCGACGCCTGCGCCAACGACACCGGCCGCCGCCATGCCAACCTTGTCGGCATTTGCCTCGACCCCGAACTGGGTCAGGTCGGTAACGCGGTTGTAGAAGGTGCCCTGATCCCAGAAGCCGTCCTCGGAACAGCCGATACAGCCGTGGCCCGACTGGATCGGGAAGCTGACGCCTTCGTTCCAGCGCACGGTCGAGCAGGCGTTGTAGGTGGTCGGCCCCTTGCAGCCCATCTTGTACAGGCAATAGCCCTTGCGCGCGTTCTCGTCGTCCCAGTGTTCGACGAACTGCCCGGCGTCGAAATGCGGCCGGCGATAGCACTTGTCATGGATACGCTGTCCGTAGAACATCGCCGGCCGCCCCTGCCGGTCAAGCTCCGGCAAGCGGTCGAAGGTCAGCATGTACGTGATGACGCCGGTCATCACCTCGG
>JAGRMT010000216.1:0-8661 GCA_020441125.1 Roseivivax sp. | reverse complement strand
TCGGCTTGTCGGTAATGACCTTGTGAACGGGGGTGGCGCGCGTCGGGTTCGGCTTGGCTGCCTGAACGCACCCGTAAGAGGCGCAGGCGCCCCAGCTGATGATCGCCTTGGCGTGCTCTGCGGCGTGGCGCAACTGCTCGACAAAGGGTTTGCCGCCGATGATGCAGAACATCCCGTCCTCGTTCAGCGGCGGGTTGCCCTCGACGGCGAGGATATAGTTGCCCTTGTATTTCTCGATCGTGTCCTGCAGCGCCGCTTCGGCCTGATGTCCGGCCGCCGCCATCAGCGTGTCGTCGTAATCGAGCGAGATCATCGACAGCACCACGTCCTTGGCCAGCGGGTGGGCGCTGCGGATAAAGCTCTCTGAGCAGCAGGTGCATTCCAGCCCGTGCACCCAGATCACCGGGGTGCGCGGCTTGGTTTCCATGGCCTGTGCGATCTTCGGCACGAAGCTGGGCGACAGCCCCAGCGCCGCCGCCGTCAACGAACAGTATTTCATGAAGCTTCGGCGGGTGATCCCCTGCCGCCGCATCACGTCGTAGAATGTTTCGATCTCGCTCAAGAAAAGCCTCCCTTCGCATGTCCCCCGGCAAGCGGGCGGATGTCCTCTGTTCAAGGGAAGCACTCTGTGCCCAGGCATACAAAAGAATGCCGAGGGTTGTAGAAAAACGCGAAAAGATACGCATTGTCAGAATGTTATGCGGAATTTCGCGGCAGCCGGCCGGTTGCGCGCTTACCGGGGCGCCGGGGTCGTGGTCAGTCGGTTTCCAGCAGACCGGCGGCGGCGACAAGCGCCTGCCCGAGCGCAAGGCCGCCATCGTTGGCAGGGGTTGTGCGGTGGGTCAGCACCGGCACATCGCCGAGCCAGCGCAGCGTCTCGGTCAAGAGCCGCGCGTTCTGGAAACAGCCGCCGGTCAGGGCGACCGCCTGAGCCTCGCCGCTGTCGACCAGTGCCCGCGCGGCAGTGGCGAAGGCGCGCGCGAGACCGACGTGGAACCAAGCGGCCAGCAGCGCGGGCCGTTTGCCGGCGGCCAGTTCACCCCGCAGGACGGGGAACATCGGCGCCGGGTCGATTTTGCCGCCCTCGAACCCAAAACCAAAGCCCGGATGCGGGCCCGGCTCGGCCAGCGCTTCCAGCCGCATCGCCGCCTCGCCCTCATAGCTTTGACCGTCAGGACATATCCCGAGGCAAGCCGCCACCGCGTCGAACAGACGCCCGGCCGAAGACGACATCGGCGCGTTCAGCCCTTTCGCCGCCGCCGTTCGCGCCAGGTCGCGCGGCGCGCCCGGGAACAGCGCATCCGCCCAATCGGCCAGCCCCGCCTGATCCAGCCGCACCAGCGCGTTGCGCCACGGCTCCCGCGCCGCCATGTCGCCGCCGACCAGTGGCGCGGGCTTCAGCCAGGCCCACCGCTCGAACCCGCGATAGTCGCCCAGCAGCACCTCGCCGCCCCAAAGCGTGCCATCCGGCCCCAGCCCGGTGCCATCCAGCACGATCCCGGCGACCTTGCCGCCATCCAGCGGCCAGCCGTTCTCGGCCAGGCACGATGCCAGATGTGCGTGGTGATGCTGCACATGCACCAACCGCAAGCCTTCGTCCTGGGCGCGCGCGGCGCCATGGCGGGTGGCAAAATAGTCCGGGTGCAGGTCGACGGCGACGACCGACGGGCGATGCTGGAACAGCGCCGCATAGTCGCGGTCGGCCTCCAGAAATGCGTCTCGCGTCAGCGCCTCGTCCAGCTCGCCCAGGTGATGCCCCAGCAGCGCCTGACCGTTCTTCACAAGGCAGATCGCCCCCTTCATCTGTCCGCCGTAGGCCACGACCTGCGGCGCGCCCTCGAACCCCGGTGGCAAGGGCAGGGTGCCCGGGACCCGCCCCCGAGCCCGGCGCAGCACCATCGGGGGCGTGGCCCGCTCCACGCTGTCGTCCAGACGGCGCGCGATGTCACGGTTGTGCATCAAGAAAGCGTCGGCGATGCCGCCCAGCGTTTCCCGCGCTTCGTCGTTGCCGATGACCTGCGGCTCGCCCGAAAGGTTGCCAGAGGTCATCACCAGGGGGGCCCCGACCGCGTCGATCAAGAGGTGATGCAAGGGCGTGTACGGCAGCATCCAGCCCAAGGTTCCTTGCCCCGGCGCGACCGCGTCGGGCAAGGCCTCTCCCTCCATCGTCAGCAGCACGACCGGCGCCGCGGCATCACCCAGCAACGCGGCCTCGGCTTCGGACACCAGGCAATACCGCCGGATCATGTCCAATGTACCCATCAACGCCAAGGGCTTGGCCGGGCGCCGCTTGCGCGTGCGCAACCGGTCCAGAGCCTGCGCGTCCGTTGCCAGGCAGGCCAGGTGGAACCCGCCCAGCCCCTTGACCGCCAGCACCTGCCCATCTTGCAGCAGGCCGGCCGCCACCTGGATGGGATCGCCGCCGTCGGGCGGTTCTAGCCACAACTGCGGCCCGCAGGCAGGGCAGGCGATCGGCTGCGCATGGAAGCGCCGGTCCGCGGGATCGCCATAGTCTGCCGCGCAGTCCGCGCACATTGCAAAGCCGGCCATAGTCGTCTGCGCCCGGTCATACGGCAGCCCGCGCAGGATGGTGTAGCGGGGCCCGCAATGGGTGCAGTTGGTGAAGGCATAGCCAAAGCGCCGCTCGGCCGGATCGCGGATCTCGGTGGCGCAGGCAGGGCAGGTGGCGGCATCTGGCGTGACCGGCGTTTCCGCCCCCGGCCCACCGCTGGCGGCAATGGAAAAGCCTGCCATCTCGGGCAGATCGGCAGGCACGATCTCGACCGCGTCGATCCGCGCCAGCGGCGGCAACCCCTGGCGCAGCGCCGCCGCCAGTGCAGTGCCGTCGCCCATCACGCGGATCAGCACGCCTTCGGCATCGTTCAGCACTTCGCCCCGCGCCATCAGTGCCTGGGCAACGCGCCAGACATGCGGGCGAAAGCCGACGCCCTGCACCTGGCCGCGCACGCGGATCAGGGCGCCCCGCGCCATCAATGCACCGTGCAGACCATGCAGGGATCGAAGCTACGCACGACGTGCTGTACCGCCAGTGGCGTGTCGCCTGCGGCGGCCTCTTGCTCGGTCACCGGCGCGCCCTGCAGCGCCGCCTCGACCGGGCCGGGCGCACCTTCGCTGTCGCGCGGGCCAAAGTTCCAGGTGGTCGGTGCGATGATCTGGTACTGGGCGATACGCCCCTTTTCGATCCGCACCCAATGCCCCAGTGCGCCGCGTGCCGCCTCGACCAGCCCGGCGCCCGCGCCTTCGCGCGGCAGCGGAGCGTTGTCCATGAAACGCGCCTCGTGCCGGATCGAGGCGACGAGTTCCTCAAGCAGCACCTGCGTGCGGGCAATTTCCAGCAGCCGGCCCAGCACGCGGGCGCGCACGCCGCCGCCCTGCTGCGCCTCGGCCAGCGCCAGGGGGTGGCCGTCGATCACCTGGCGGGCCAGCGCGCCCACCTCGACCGGCCGGCCCTCCAGCCGCGGCGCCTTGCACCAGCTGTAGGCGCTGTCGCGCATCGCCGTGTCGGCCACGGTCTGGCCTTGCGCCGGATGGGCCGTTTCGCCGATCATCCAGGCGTGGCTGATGTCCTCGGCAATGGCGTCGAGCGGCACCGGGCCGGCGGCCCCGTTCTGCCACAGCCCGCGCGGCAGCATCGGCCCGTCGGCCAGAGGGTAGGCGCCGAACGACATGTATCGCCCGCCGCCGCGCCCCAGCGCGGCAAGGTCCAGGTCCTGCGCGATCTCCAGGAACAGGCCGGCGTCGCCCGTGCTCCAGTCCGGCGTTTCCAGCGCGGCGAATGCTTCGACCGGGGCGCCGAACAACGTCTGTTCGAGGTAGCGCCGGAAGGCGCGCAGGCTGGCCCCGATGCGCACCAGGTCGCGCAAGCCGGGCGCACGGGTCACGCCGCCCGGTTGGATCGCCAGCGTGTGCGGCCACTTGCCCCCCAAAAGCCCGACAATGTGCAGCAGCGCGGCCCGCGCCGCAACCGCGGCGCGCTGGGCGCTGCCAGAGCCCGTGGTGAACCGTTCGACCACGCGCGGATGCCACGCGCGCGTCGCATAGGCGGGGCGGGTGAAATCGGGCATGAAGAACAGGTTGAAATGGGTCAGGTGATCGGCGACGTTCTCGACCGCGTGCAGCAGCGCGGCGACCTTGGCGCCCTCGGGCGCCATCGCCCGGCCAGAAGCCGCGGCCAGCGCCAGTGCCGCCGCGGCGGACTGGCTGATCGAGCAGATGCCGCAAATCCGCGGCGTGATTGTCAGCGCGTCGCGCGGGTCCTTGCCCAGCAGCATTCGTTCGAAACCGCGGAACAGCGGGCTGTTGGCATAGGCCGCGCGCACCTGGCCTTCGGCCACTTCGAGCCGGATTTCCAGATCGCCCTCCACCCGGTTGAACGGGCCCAGGATCATCTCGCTCATGTCTTGGGGCCTCGCAGCGTCGGCGGTATGCGGATGCGGTCCGAGGTGGCGTTGTCTGCCAGCCGGCGCGGCGTTGCGGCCTTGGAGAGGCTGGCCAGCGCCATGAACCACGCCTTGGGCATGTCGGTTGGCAGGCCCACCGGGATTCCGGCGAACTTCGGCGTCTCGGTGAAGCTGTGGCCCGGCTCCTCGAATTCGGGCGCGGTGCAGTTGATGCAGGGATAGCCGGCGCGGGTGCAGGATCCGTCGCCGTTCCAGGCCCGGATGTTGCAATCGCCCACCGCCTGCGTGCCGACACAGCCGAGGTTTTCCATCATGCAGCCGATTTCGGACAGCGCCGCGGCAGAGGCCTTGTATTCATAGAACTCGTTCTTGGAACAGGCGTGATGCACCAAGTGATCGGCGTAGAACCGTGGCCGGGCATAGCCGTCTAGCCCGTCGGCGGTCAGCGCTTCGGCGGCCAGCAGCAGCAGCGTTTCGGTCACCCAGCCGGGATGGGTCGGGCAGCCCGCCACATTGATCACCGGCAACCCGCCACGCGCCACGAAGTCGGCGCCCAGAACGCCGCCCTTGTGCGCGCCGTCATATTGCACCCCGGTGGCGTCGGCGGGGTTTTCCCCGGCCGAGGTGACGCCGCCATAGGTGGCGCAGGTGCCCACGGCCACCACGTGGCGCGCCATCGGTGCCAGCGTGCGCACCCAGTCCATCATCGACCGCCCGGTGCCAGACAGCATCTGGAAACGCCCCGTGCCATTCGGCCCGCGCAGGATCGAACCTTCGATGCACAGAATATCCAGCGGCGTTTCGCCCCGTTCGACGGCGGTCAGGAGGTCCAGCACCTGCCGGCCGGTCTCCAGACTCAACGCCGGATGCCACAGTAGTGAAAGCCCGGCTTCTTCCAGCAGCTCTGTCAGGCCCGGATCCTCGGCGCACAGCAGCGACATGGTGCAGCCGCCACAGCCGGCCGATTGCAGCCACAGGATGTTCATCGTGCCCCCTTCGGCAAGGTCATGCGGAATGCCGTGCCGCGCGCCACCGGCACCAGAGTCAGCGTGCCGCGGTGTTCTTCCATGATCTTCAGCGAGATAGCCAGCCCCAGCCCGGTGCCCTTGCCCACGTCCTTGGTGGTGAAGAACGGATCGAAGATACTATCGCGCAGATGCGCCGGAATGCCCGGACCGTTGTCGGTGACGGTCATCACCGCCATTTCGCCCTCGTACCCTGTGCGAATTTCCAGCCCCGCGTCGGGTTGGCCTTCCATCGCGTCGAGTGCGTTCTGCACCAGGTTCATGATCACCTGCTGGATATGCCCTGTCCGCCCCCGCGCCCAGCAGGGCGCCGGGCCGTCGAAGCGGATCGCGACCCCTGACTTGGCCCCGCGCTCGACCCAGCTGGCGGCGATGCGGGCGGTGTCTGCCAGGTCAAACGCGACCATCTCGCCCGAACCTTCGGAGGATAGCCGGCGCAGATCCTCGACGATGGAGCGCACCCGTTCGGCGCCATCGCGCGCACCGGTGATGGCGTCGCGCAGATTGGCCAGGTTGCGGTCGAGCCGCAGCTCTTGCCGCAGGTTGATCAACTCGTCCCGGCTGGCGCCCTCGGAGACGCGCTTGAAATAGGTTTCGAACCGGCTGGCGTATTTCTCCAGCGCGTGGGCGTTGGCGTAGACAAAACTGATCGGGTTGTTCAACTCATGCGCCACCCCGGCCAGCAGCCGGCCGAGCGAGGCCAGCTTCTCGTTCCGCACCAGCTGCGTCTGCGCGGTAATCAGCGCCTGATGGCTGGTTTCCAGCTCGGAATAGGCGCGGCGCAACTCGCCCAGCGGCCGCCCGGTCAGCACCGTTCCGATCACGCGATTGCGCTTGTCGATCCTTGGCGCAATGCGGAAATCCACGGGCGAGGGGCCTTGCTCGGTTTCCATCATCACTTCGACCGTGGCATCCGAGCGGGTGGCCCGGCAATGCTCGATCGCCTCCAGCAACCGGCTGCGGTCTCGCCCCGAGAAGCGTTCGGCCAATGCCCGGCCCACGCTCTCTGCGCCGCCGGGCGCAAAGATGCGGCTGAACGAGGCACTGGCCTGGGAAATCGTGCCGTCCTTTTCCAGCACGATCAGGTAATCGGTGACCGATTGCATGACCTCGGCCAAAAAGGCCCGCAGGGTCTGAAGCTCGGCGTTCTGCTTCTCAAGTCGCTCCTGGTAGGCGACCAGTTCGGAATAGGTCCGGTCCATCGCCTCCAGCACGTCCGACCACGCCCCGTCGTTGATCTGGGGCGGGAAGGCAGCGGGCTGCGTGTCACTTCCGAACGGTTCCAAGGGCTTGCCTTTCTGCGCGGGTGTTGCTGGCACTATAGACGCAGCGCGGCGTCCGCGCCAATCGCCTCGGCGCGCAGGGCGATGTGATGAACATTTGCTTGACCGGTGCAGGGGGGCATGCGTAGCGTAAGCCCCAAGTTTGCGCGCGGCAAGTTTTCGACTCTGACGTCAAATTTGACCCGCGCGAAGATTGGTATCGTGTGCCGGCAAGGGTGCCGAAGGGAGCGGAATGACCGAACGCAAGATCAGGAACATGGAGGAATTTGCCGAGGTCAGCGGTATTTCCCGGCCGACGGTATCGAAATATTTCCATGATCCCGAAAGCGTCCGCAAGTCGACCCGCACCCGGATCGAGAGCGCGCTAGAGCGCTACGACTTCCGCCCGAACATCTTTGCGGTGAACCAGAATCGCAAGCTGACCAAGACCGTGGGCATCATCGTGCCCTACCTGGCAGACCCTTATTTTTCGGAACTGGTGCGGAAACTGGAGCGGCTGGTGATCGAGGCCGGCTACTGGCCGATCCTGTTCAGCGCCCATGGCAAGCAGACGCTGGAAAACAACGCGCTTGAGACGCTGAAATCGCTGCGCCCCGCAGGCGCGCTGATCGCGCCGCTGGGCCGCCAGTCAGACCTGCCAACCATCCGGCGCTTTGCTGACGATGTCCCGACGGTGGTATTCGACAGCAACCTGGTTGTGGGTGAAGCCTTTGTCGGATCAGATAATTTCCATAATGTGGGGATTATCGTCGATTACCTGTGTCGCACCGGGGAACCGCCCTGCTTCTTCGAGATGCCGCCGGTAAACCCCAACGCCAACAAGCGCCGCGCCGCATACATCAAGTCGATGGAACGCCTGGGCCACGAGCCAATGGTGATCTATGCCGACGGCCCCGACTGGGAGTTCGAGAAGATCGGCATGGAGCAGGGCATGCGGCTGATTTCGCAGCGCGGGTTTCCGTCGGACACAGTGCTGTGCAGCAACGACCGCCTGGCGATCGGACTGCTGGCGGCAGCCTATGAAAAGGGTCTGCGAGTCGGCCATGGACAGGGCTGCGCGATCCGCATCGCCGGGCATGACGACCACCCCTGGTCGCGCTTTACCTGCCCGGCGCTGACCACCGTTTCGCAAGACACCAAGACCATGGCCGAGCGCAGTGTGAAGATCCTCTTCGGAATGATCGAAAGTGGCGAGAGGCCTCCGGAAAGACGGGAAACTTTGCTGGAGGGCACCTTGGTGCTTCGCGCCTCCGCCTGATCGGTTTTCTGCGGTGCGGCAAGTTTAAAGTTGACGAGCGTAAAGAAAAACGTTGACAGATTGCCGCAGTCCTCGTTACCTGACGCCAGGACATCCAGCAGACCAAAGGGAGGAGATTGGATGAAACTCAAGGGCGCATTGTTCGCTGCAACGGCGCTTGTTTCGGTGGCGGCAACCATGGCATCGGCTGAAAGCCTGACCATTGCCACCGTGAACAACGGCGACATGATCCGGATGCAGGGGCTGACCGAAGACTTTACCCAGAAGACCGGCCACACGGTCGAGTGGGTGACCCTCGAAGAGAACGTTCTGCGTCAGCGTGTGACCACGGACATCTCGACCAAGGGCGGCGCTTTCGACATCATGACCATCGGCATGTNNTGTACGAAACCCCGATCTGGGGCAAAAACGGCTGGCTGGTTCCGCTGAACGATCTGTCGGCGGAGTATGATGCGGCAGACATCCTGCCGGCCATGTCGGGCGGTCTGAGCTATGACGGCGTGATGTACGCCGCGCCGTTCTACGGCGAAAGCTCGATGATCATGTACCGCACCGACCTGATGGAAAAGGCCGGGCTGACCATGCCCGAAGCCCCGACCTGGACCTTCGTGCGCGAAGCGGCGGCAAAGATGACCGACCGCGCCAACGACATCAACGGCATCTGCCTGCGCGGC
>JAGRMT010000215.1:3681-12361 GCA_020441125.1 Roseivivax sp. | reverse complement strand
ATCGTGATGATGATCCTGCCGATGCCGGCATGGGTGCTGGATGTCGGGCTGGCCGGTTCGTTCGCTCTGGCGATCCTGATCTTCACCATTGCCCTGTTCGCCGAAAAACCATTGGATTTCTCGGCTTTTCCGACAGTTCTGCTTGCCTCGCTGATGCTGCGCCTGTCTCTGAACGTCTCCTCGACCAAACTGATCATCGGCCAGGGCCATACCGGCACCGATGCGGCGGGCAACGTGATCCAGGGTTTCGCCAGCTTCGTGATGAGTGGCAGCATCATGCTGGGGCTGGTGGTTTTCGGTGTGCTTTTGATCGTCAATTTCGCGGTCATCACCAAGGGCGCCACACGTATGGCCGAGGTGGGCGCGCGTTTCGCACTGGACGGGATGCCGGGCAAACAGCTGGCGATCGACAGCGACCTTTCCTCAGGCGCAATCACCCATGAAGAGGCCAAGCACCGGCGCGAGGTCGAGCAGCAGGAAACCACGTTTTACGGATCGCTCGACGGTGCCTCGAAGTTCGTGCGCGGCGATGCCGTGGCGGGCCTGCTGATCACCTTGCTGAACCTGCTGATGGGCCTGGGCATGGGCGTGGTGGCGCACGGGATGCCGCTGGCCGATGCCTTTGAAACCTATACGATCCTGACGGTTGGCGATGGGCTGGTGTCACAGATCCCGGCCGTGATCATCTCTTTCGCTTCGGCACTGCTGCTGTCGCGTGGCGGCACCAAGGGCGCGATGGACCTGGCGGTGGTGGCGCAATTGGGCCGCAGCGCAACGGCGCTTTACACAGTGGCGCTGTTGATGGGCCTGTTCGCGCTGGTACCCGGCTTGCCCTTTCTGCCATTTTTGGCCGGATCAGGCGTGCTTGGCCTGGCTGGCTACATGATGCACAGCCGGCGCAAACCCGCGGTGGAAGAGGCTGCCCCACCGCCGGAGCGGCATCGCCCGACGATGGGCGACACGCTCGATCTTGACGACATCCACGTGGAATTCGCGCCCGATCTGGTCAGCATGGTGCTGGATCCCGGTACCGGTCTTGATGCGCGCATCGCCAACATGCGCACCCATATCGCCGAACGGTTCGGCTTCATCATGCCTGAAATCCGGCTGACCGATAACGCCGGGCTGGGCACCGGCACCTATATCGTTCGAATCCAGGGGGTTGAGGCTGGACGAGGGGTTCTGCACGCCGACATGGTGCTGGCGCTGGTGCAGGAGGATGGAAAGGACATTCCATCGGGCGATGACGTGAAAGAGCCGGTCTACGGCGCGCCGGCACGGTGGATCCGGCCCCGCGACCAGGAATCTGCCGCGATGTCGGGCGCCACGATCGTCACCCCGACAGAGGTTCTGGCTACGCACCTGATGGAGATCGTCAAACGCAACTTCCCGCGCCTGCTGACACTCAAGGCGTTGCGGCGCATCCTTGACGAGACGACATCGCTGTCCAACGCGCAGCGCGCCGCCGCCAACCGACGCCTGCTGGAGGAGTTGATCCCCGACCGCGTGCCGATGGACCTGCTGCACGCAGTTTTGCGGCTGCTGCTGGCCGAGCGGGTCTCGATCCGGAACCTGGCGGTTATCCTGGAAACCATCGCCGAGGCGCGCGCCAGCACCGCGCTTCCCGAAACGATTTGTGAACTGGTGCGCCAGCGTCTGGGCCAACAGATCATCGCCGAGGTGATCCGTCCCGACGGAACGGTGCCGCTGATCCAGTTCGCCGCCGAATGGGAAGAGGTCTTCTCTCAGCACCAGATGGATGGAGAGCGGGGGGGATATGACGTGGCCTTGCCGCCCGATGCATTTGAAAAGCTGACCAGGGGCATGGCGGAAGAGGTCGCGCGCTGTGCTGAAAAGTCGGTTTTCCCCGGCATCGTCACCACTGCCAAGAGACGGCGGTTCATCAGCTCGCTTGCCGCGGTAAAAGGGCTGACCGCGCCAGTCCTGTCGTTCGAAGAAATCGGGTTCGAGGCAAAACCGGCCCTGGTCGGGGTGGTGCCGGCATGACCTGGCTGCGCGCCGCCGATCTGCTGCCGATGCTGGCGTTATGGCCGATCTTCCTGGCTTTTCTGCGTTGCGGGGCTGCCGCGATGGTGATGCCCGGGTTCGGCGAACGGTCGGTTCCGGCACGGGTTCGGCTGGTTGCGGCTTTTGCTCTAGCCTGGCCGGTAGCCGCATATGAACCAAGCCTGCAAACGGTGCCGGTAACTGTCGCCATGCTGATCTGGGTATTGATGACAGAAACGCTGATCGGCCTGCTGCTGGGGATGATGCTGCGTCTTGTGCTGATCGCCATGCAGACCGCCGGCGCGATGGCGGCGCAGGCCACTTCGCTGGCGCAACTGGCAGGCGGTGCTTTTCCCGATCCGCTGCCCGGAATCGGCCAGTTGCTGTCTTTCGCCGCCCTTGCGCTGTTGATGCTGACGGGGTTTGCGGAAAAGGCGGTGGTTTTCCTGGCCTTGTCCTACCAGTTGTTTCCGGTGGCGCAGTTTCCGATGGCCGAAACGATGGCGGCTTGGGGCACGGAACGGGTTGCGCACAGCTTTTCGCTGGCATTCCAGCTGGCTGCGCCGTTTGTCCTGCTGTCGATGCTGTACAACATCACTCTGGGTGCCATTAACCGGGCGATGCCACAGCTGATGGTCGCGATGGTTGGCGCCCCGGTGATCACCGGCGGATCGCTGATCATCCTGCTGCTGGCCGCGCCGGACTTGCTGAGGACCTGGCTAAGCCATGCCGACGCGTTTGTCGCCAACCCAGCCGGGGTGCCGTGATGGCCGCAGAAGACAATGACAGCGAAAAATCACATGAGCCTAGCCAGAAAAAGCTGCGCGACGCCCGCAAACGCGGTGAAATCGTCCGTTCGGCTGACGTGGCTGTGGCGGCAGGCTACGCCGGGTTGTGGCTGGGTTTGACGCTGTTCGGTGCAGGGTGGCTGCTGGTCCTGGGTGATGGCCTGGCCGGGTTCCTGCGCCATGCCGACTGGATGGCCGGCGCTTTCATGCGCGATCCGGCGTTGCTGTCGATCGGCAGCACGATCAAGGCGTTTGGCCTTCCCGTTCTGGGCCTGCTGGGCACGCCAATGCTGGCTGTTCTTCTCTTCATCGTTGCCCAGCGCGGATTTGTCTTTGCCCCCTCCCGGCTGATGCCAAAGGCACAGCGGCTGAACCCCATCCGCAATGCGGGCAACAAGTTCGGTCGGTCCGGGCTGTTCGAATTCATCAAGAGCTTTGCGAAGCTGAGCATCTACTCGATCTGCCTGGTCCTGTTCCTGCGCAATCAGATGGATGTCATGCTGAGCAGCGTCTTGATGGCGCCGGCGCAGTCCATCCTCTTGATCGGAGAGTTGGGGCTTCAGCTGCTGCTGGTCATCGCGGTGGTGGCGGTGGCGGTAGGCGCGGTGGATTACCTATTCCAGCACACTGAGTTCATGCGAAAAAACCGCATGTCGCACAAGGAAATCCGCGACGAGATGAAAGAGGCCGAGGGCGACCCGACGATGAAGGCCGCGCGCCGTTCCAAGGCGCAGATGATCGCGCTGAACGGCATGTTGGCCGATGTGCCCAAGGCCAGCGTCGTGGTGGTCAACCCCACACATTATGCCGTGGCCTTGTCTTGGGACCGGGGCGCGCAATCGGCGCCCAAATGCGTCGCCAAAGGTGTGGACGAGATCGCCGCCCGCATTCGCGAGGTGGCGCAAGAGGCGGGTGTGCCGATCCACCACGATCCGCCCACGGCGCGGTCGCTTCACGCAACGGTCGAGATCGGAGAAGAGATCGACCCATCGCTCTATGCCCCGGTCGCCGCCGCTATCCGCTTCGCCGATGCGATGCGCGATAAGGTTCGCCGAGGAGGGATTTCATGACGGCTATCACTGATCTTTCGGCCCTGGCTGAAACGATCCTGAAGAATGAGGAAGCCGCCAGCGCGGCGCTGGATTTCGAGGCTGAGGCCCTGCGCAACAAGATCAACGCGATCGATGCGCAATGCCGACAGGCGCACAGGCCCGATCCTGCTGCGTTTGACCGCCAAAGGCTGGGCGCCGATACGTTGTGGGTCCGCCATCAGGCAATGCAGCGTGCGCAGGCGCAATCGGCGCTTGCCACGGTCCGCGCCCGGCAAGACATCCAGGCGCAGGCGTTGGCCGAGGCTTTTGGCCGACATGCCGCCTTGCACGACGTGCAAAAGCAAGAGGCCAAGGACGCGCGCCAACGTTCGCTGAAATCAGAGGCTGAAACGGTGCAGGCACTGACGCTACTGAAATCCGCGCTGGGCCGGTAAAACGAAAGGCGCGGCCAAAGCCGCGCCTTTGCATCGGGCTCGAAGGAATGCTTACTGGAACTGTGCCAGATATGCGTAAACGTCTTCGTAATCCTTGGTCAGCTTGAACGACATCTTGGTGCGTGCGCCAGCATCGCCTGTGTACTCTACCAGGAAGCCCTTGGGATCCTGCACATAGGCTTCAAAGCTGTCTTCGTCCCACACCAGGCCCTTTTCGCCAGCGGCCTTCAGGCTGTCGCCATAGGCGAAGCCGTCGGCACTGCCCGCCGCACGGCCAATCACGCCGTACAGGTTCGGACCGGTCTTGCCGCCCTTGACGATCGATTCACCGGCCGGCGACTCGATCATGTGGCACGACTTGCACTTCTTGAACACGGATTCACCCTTGGCTGCATCGCCTTCTGCGAAGGCCGCGGTGGCCAGGGTTGCGGCTGCGAAAGCCACACCGATCGTCATCTTCATGAGGTAACTCCCATTTGGCGTAATGGCGCGATGGTAACGCGCCGGGATAACACACGCCATGACTTAGGCTGATCCGGCCAATTTTTCCATCGGCCAATCGTCGCATTCCCAGACAGCGCGCTTGACCTTTTGCGCAACAGGACACATCTGACGCCACTTGGAATGAGGGAAGCAGCGCGATGGCCGACATGATTCCGGCATGGGTCGATGGCACTCTGACGCCGGTTGAAAAACTGGACGCGCATCGCCGTGGCCTGCGGCACAAGGCGGTTTCTGTCTTTGTCTTTTGCGGCGATGCCGTTCTGCTGCAACGGCGCGCAATGGCCAAGTATCACACGCCGGGTTTGTGGGCGAACACCTGCTGCACACATCCGCATTGGGAAGAACCGGCCGGCGACTGCGCGGTGCGGCGGCTGAAGCAGGAACTGGGCCTGCACGGCATGGCGCCGGAGTGGCTTCAGCAGGTAGAGTATCGCGCCGATGTCGGCGGCGGCATGGTAGAACACGAAGTTGTCGATCTGTTTGTCGCGCGACTTGAGTCCCGGCCAAGGCTGAGCCCGGACCCGGCAGAGGTGATGGATACCGACTGGGTGGATTGGGGCGCGCTGCAAGCCGAGGTTTCGGCATCGCCGGAACGGTTCGTGCCATGGCTGCGCATCTATCTGCGCGATCACGCAGAAACCATTGGCCGGGGGCTGTAACGCTTAACGGCGTTTGCGCAGGTACACGTAATAGGCACCGCCGCCGCCGTGCCGAAGGTGCGCCTCTGAAACCTGCAAAACGGCAGAGGACAGCGGCGCCATTGTCAGCCAGTGCGGCACCTGTTGTTTCAACACCCCGCGCCGGACCGGGCCCGCACGGTAGGGATCGGCTGACTGGCCCTTTCCGGTGATCACCAGTACCAGCCGCAGACCGCGCCCGTAGCAGGACAGGATGAAGCCGG
This sequence comes from Roseivivax sp., assembly GCA_020441125.1. Taxonomy (GTDB): domain Bacteria; phylum Pseudomonadota; class Alphaproteobacteria; order Rhodobacterales; family Rhodobacteraceae; genus Mesobacterium_A. The sequence continues at coordinate 6,675 of JAGRMT010000215.1, read as the reverse complement.
TCAACGCTGGGTGCGCCTGGTCCAGAGTCATTCCGTGAAGGTCTATCCGCGCCTCGGGCACCAGCTTGCCGCGTTTGAGCTTGCCAAATGCCTTTGCGTCCATGCGCACAGGTGCGCGGGCGATGCGGTCCGACAGGGTTTCAGGTGGAAGGTGGCTTTCATTCCGGCTGGGATGACGTTCGCCGATTTCGAACCATGGCAGGGGCGGGGCGGGCGGGGCGGGCGCCACAACAGGGCCGGGCTTGGGCGCTGCCGGGCGGCGCAAGGGCTGGTTGTCCAGCGGCTTGGCCGATTTGGCGACGTGCTGCCAAAGGGCAAGCTCATCCGGCCGGACCTTGCGACGGTTCATTGCAGGCTGTCGGGCAACAGGGCATAGGCGCGCTGGATCGGCATCAGCACGACCATGCGGCCCGTGTCCTTGATCCGTCCGGCGGCACGACCGGCCAGACCGCCGGTGCCCATGAAAATGTCAGCCCGCTGCGGGCCCTTGATTGCGCTGCCGGTGTCCTGGGCCACCATCAGGCGCCGCATCGGGATCGCGCCTTCCTTCTCGATCCAGACCGGCGCGCCCAAAGGGGTATAGACCGGATCGACCGCGATCGACCGCTTGGTGGTGATCGAACGGTTCATCGCGCCCAACGGGCCCTTGTCCGGCGGAACGTGGTTCACCTCGCGGAAGAAGACATAAGACGGGTTGTGCAACAACAGCTCGGCGCCGGCCTCGGGATTGCGGCGCACCCAGTTCTTGATGACTTCGGCGGAAACCAGATGCGGCTCATAGACCCCACGGCGGATCAGCTCTTGCCCGATTGACCGGTAGGGGAAGCCGTTCGCACCGGCATAGCCCACGCGGATTACCTGCCCGTTCGGCATTCGGATGCGGCCAGAGCCTTGGATTTGCAGAAAAAACAGCTCTACCGGGTCATCGACCCAGGCAATTTCCAGGCCGCGCCCGTCCATTGCCCCGGTTTCCAGGATTTGCCGGCGCGAGAGCCAGCGCCCTTGCCGCGCCTCTGGCGGCATCCGGTACAGCGGATAGCGGAACCGGTCCGACGGGCTGCGCGCACCGTTCAGTTCCGGTTCGAAATAGCCGGTAAAAAGCGTATCTTCGCCATTGCTGACCAGGACGGGGCGGAAGAACAGTTCGAAAAACGACTTGGCGCCGGGATTGTCCTGCGCCATGGCGCACAGCGCCTTCCAGTCCGGTTCGGTGATGTCACCGCAGGTTTCCAGAAAGACGGCAAGCGCCGCCTCGTGGTCATCCTGATCCCAGCCGTGCAGATCCTCAAACGACAGCAGGGTGTGGGTCAACGGGCCGGGTTCAGAAGAGACAGTTCCACCTGTCATGAAAATCCCCGCAGCAACCGTCAGACCCAGCCAGCGTCTCATTCGCCCGTGGCAACAAGCTGCCAGTTGGGGTTGTCGCTACCCATGTGGCGCGCAAAGGTCCAGACGTCACGCTGCCGCTTGATCTGCGACGGGCCGCCCTCGACCACGGCGCCACTACGATCGCGCACCACGGACGTCAGCTCTCCGACATAGCGCACGGTGATTTCGGCAAGGCGGGTGGTTTCGTCAAACTCTGCGTCCTGCAAGGCCAGTTCACGCACGCCAACGAACTCGGATTCGATCTTCAGCCCTTCGGCTTCGCGGTGCTCGACCACGCCGGCAAAGGTTTCATAGACTTCGGGCGACAGGAACGGCTTGATATTCGCCAGCTCACCGCGTTCGAAACCCATCAGGATCATTTCATACGCTCCGCGCGCGCCGGACAGGAATTCAGAAACGTTGAAGCTCGGCTCTGCCCGCTTCATTTCGGCCAGTGCCTTGGCCGGGGCGCTACCCTCGGCGACATGGTCGACGATGTCACGGTCGGGCCCGCCTTCGATCACCTCGAAGTCGCGCTTGCGCCCCTTGTCCACCGGCATGGGCGCGGGCGGTTTTTCGAACCCGTCACGGGTGCCAAGAACGCTTTTCAACCGCAGGATCAGAAAAATCGCAATTCCGGCAAGAACCAGAAGTTGCAGAATGGGCGAGTTCATAGGCACCTCATGCAGCGGAAGCGTGGAATTACGCGAGACCGCTACTTATGTAGGGGACAGGTTGGGGTGAGTCCACCATACCCCATGACGAAAGGAGCGCGCCGCCATGTGGCTTTTTATTGCTTTCCTCAGCATCCCGCTGATCGAGATCGCGCTTTTTATCCAGGTTGGCGGTCTGATCGGGCTGTGGCCGACACTGGCAATCGTGGTTCTGACAGCAATCATCGGCACGTGGCTGGTGCGCAGCCAGGGGATTGCGGCGCTGAACAACCTGCGTGGTTCGTTCTCGCGGCTAGACGATCCGACCGAACCGCTGGCGCATGGTGCAATGATCCTGCTGGCCGGGGCGCTGTTGCTGACACCGGGGTTCTTTACCGATGCGCTGGGTTTCGCGCTGCTGATGCCGCCCGTGCGTGATGCGGTCATCGCCTATCTGCGCCGCCGGGTCACCGTGGCCCGGTTCGAGATGGGAGAGGCCGACCTGCAAACGCCCCGCCGGCAACCGGGCGCGGGCGGGCCGGTGATTGACGGCGAGTTTTTCGAGGTGGACAGCACGAAACGGCCAACCCACAGGCCCTCTGGCTGGACAAAGCATTGAGGACCGATGCCGTAGCTGGTATGGCGGGGCCCAACAAGGTTCACGGGAGTGAGAGAATGACCGACAAAGACAACGGCGCAGCGGCTCCGGCAAACGGTGGGCAACAGCAAGCGCCGGTCAAGATGAACGTCCTGGCGCAGTACGTGCGCGACATGTCGTTTGAAAACATCCTGGCCCAGAAGGGCTCTAACGGACAGGTGACGCCCGACGTGCAGGTGCAGGTCAACCTGGACGCCAAGAAGCGCCAGCAAGACAACCAGTACGAAGTCGTTCTGAAGCTGAACATCGACAGCAAGTCGAAGGAAGGCAACATCCAGCTGTTCCTGCTGGAGCTGGATTATGCCGGCGTGTTCC
>JAGRMT010000215.1:0-3583 GCA_020441125.1 Roseivivax sp. | reverse complement strand
GCGATGGCGGCTTCCCGCCGCTGAACCTGGAAACCATCGACTTCCTGGCGCTGTACCGCAACGAGCTGATGCGCCGTCAGGCGGCAGCGGCCCAGGCGGCACCCAAGGCCAACGCCTGAGGCGTTTGCGCGATCAGGACTTGGTCCAGATCGCGCCGCTTCCCAGCTTCTCGACAAAGGCGGCGTGAGCCGCCTTTTCCATTTCGGTAATCCGCGCGGGCAGGGGGTTAGGCCGCCGGTAGGGTTTCCAAAACTCTTCTCCGGATTGCGCCGACCGGCTATTGCCGCCAGCCGTGCCCAAGGCGAAATCGGGCTGCTTGCCGCCGATCAGCTCCAGATAGACTTCGGCCAGGATTTCACTATCCAGCAACGCGCCGTGCAGAGTGCGGGCAGAATTATCGATGCCAAAGCGGCGGCAAAGTGCATCGAGAGAGGCCGGAGCGCCGGGGAATTTCTGCTTGGCAATGGCCAGCGTATCGACAGCACGTTCCCATGGGATAGAGCCTTTCTTGACCCAGCCCAGTTCGGCGTTCAGGAACTTCATGTCGAAGGCGGCATTGTGGATCACCAGACGGGCATCGCCGACAAAGGTCAGGAATGCATCGGCGATCTTGGCGAACACCGGCTTGTCGCGCAGGAAATCGTCACCCAGCCCGTGCACCTCGAACGCTTCTTGCGGCATGGCGCGTTCGGGGTTGATGTACTGATGATATACACGCCCGGTCGGCACGTGGTTGAACAACTCGACCGCTCCGATTTCCACGATCCGGTCGCCCTGGTCGGGGTTGAATCCGGTGGTTTCGGTATCGAGCACGATCTCACGCATCCTGCCTGTCCCTGATCTGCTGTACAATCGCGGCCACCTGCGCGCGTGCGTGGGGCAGCGTGTCGGTTTCAATGTGGAAGTCAGACCGCGCCAGCTTGTCCGCGATGGGCATTTGCTTGGCAAGGATCGCTTCGAACTGCGCTTCGGTCATCGTTCCGCGTTCCAGCACCCTAAGGCGCTGGGTCTGGGCGTCAACATGCACGCAAGCCACCGCGTCCATCTCGGATTGCGCGCCGGTTTCGAACAGCAACGGAATATCGAACACCAGGATATCGGCGGTGGCGGTGTCGGCAAAGGCATCGCGGTCGGCACGGACCAGCGGATGAACGACGCGCTCGATCTGCTTCAGCGCATCGGGATTGGCGCCGATCAGCTGTTTCAACACATCGCGCGAGACCGCGCCATCAACTACCGCCTGGGGAAACAGCGCCGCCATCGGCGCAACCGCTGCACCGAGGGGCGCGTATAAACGGTGCACCGCCGCATCAGCGTCCCAGACTGCGCAGCCGGCTTCGGCAAACAGCCGTGCGGTCGTGGACTTTCCCATACCTATGGAGCCGGTCAGGCCCAGGCGAAAACTCATCCCAAGACCGCGCGGCGCAGATCGTCATCGACAACTGGGCGTTCACCGAACCACCGCTCAAAGCCGGGCACGGCCTGGTGCAGCAACATGCCCAGCCCATCGACAACGGTACAGCCGATCTGACGGGCTTCGGCCAGAAGGCGGGTTTCAAGCGGAGCATAGACCAGATCCGTGACCACCGTTCCCGGGCGCAACCCGTCCAGTGGCACGCGCAGCTCGGGCTGGCCAACCATGCCAAGCGACGTGGCGTTGACCACAATCCCCGCACCCTCAAGCACGTTGCCGGCTTGCACCCAGTCGATGACACGGACGCGCTGGCCGAAATCCTCTTTCAGTTTTTCGGCGCGGGGGCGGGTACGGTTGGTCAGCAGGATTTCCGGCACACCGACATCGAGCAGCGATGCAATGACTGCGCGCGATGCCCCGCCGGCGCCCAGAACCACGGCATGAGCGTGCGACGGTTTCCAGTCCGGCGCACCCTGCTTGACGTTCTCGATGAAGCCATACCCATCGGTGTTGTCGGCGTGGATTTTGCCGTCGCGCCGGAAAATCAGCGTGTTCGCGGCGCCGATCAGCGTGGCCCGGTCTGAAACCAGGTCAGCGATCTGAAGCACCTTTTCCTTGTGCGGGATGGTGATGTTGACACCGACAAAGCCCATGTGCGGCAGGGTTCTGAGCACCTCTTCCAGCCGTTCCGGAGCCACATCCATGGGAATGTAGAAGCCTTGCAGGCCCATGCGGCGCAGCCAGTGGCCATGAAGCCGCGGCGACCTGGAATGCGAGATTGGCGAGCCGATGACCCCGGCCAGCGGTATTCTGGTTTCACTCACCCTTCGATGTCCCCTGTCAACGTCAGATGTGCCAGAAGTTCCAAAAGGGGCAGGCCGAGTACCGTGAAATAGTCACCCTCGACACGATGGAACAGACGGACACCTTCTTCTTCCAGTTTGTAGCAGCCCACCGCATCGCCGATGCCGGGCCAGTTGCGCGAGATATACGCATCCAGATAGGCTTCTGAGAAGTCCCGCATGTGCAGCCGGACCACGCCGACATGACGCCAGCGCGGCTTGCCCGCATCGTACAGCACCGCCGCCGACAAAAGCCGGTGCGTCTTGCCGCGCAGCCTGAGCAGATGTTCGCGCGCCTCGTCCTGCGTCTGGGCCTTGTCCAGGGTCTGGCCGTCGATCTCAAGAACCTGGTCACAGCCGATAACCAGATCGAAAGGATTTCGCCCCGATACTTTCTGTGCCTTCATTTCGGCCAGGGTATCCGCGATGTCCCGTGGGTGGGCCTGCTGGGCCAGCAAGGACAGGCGCACGGACTCTTCATCGATTCGGGCGGGCTGGGTGTCCACTTCCAGCCCGGCGTTTCGTAGCAGCTGGGCACGGATCGAGGATGCAGACGCGAGGATCAGGCGTTTTTTCATGTGGAAAAGTTTGTGAGCATCCAACGGTATGACAGCGTGACGGTTTTGAGCAAATGTGGATCGAATGGCAAGCGTCAGGGTTTTCACACCGCTTTCAAAGTCGGTCAGCAGAACTGTCCTGCCTGTGAATGGGGATTTTCCTGCCAAGAGCGCAACGGGGTTTGAACGTCGGTTTTCCCGATTTCATCCAGACCAAGGTATGTGGAAGATCACATTGCCCAACTCATTGGTCTGCAAGCATTCTGGAAAACCATGGTTGGATGTCCGGAAAGGTTGCCCACGATGTTTTGCACAGGTTGGCCCCTTGTGGACAGCCCTTGGACAGTTCAGTAATCCACAGGCAGACCGGCTTTCTATAATCCCTTAAACCTTTCTTTCTTCTTTTCTTATTTTCAAGGAAGGACTGCGCCGGGTCGGGCGGGACGTGCCGGAATTGACTTGCCGGAAGGCTGCGCTTATATCGCCGTCACTGCCCGTCCGGGCCGTATCCTCATTTCCTGAACGATGAACCGCGTCACGCCCTGCGTGCGGGAGTATGCCATGAGCAATGAACGCCTGAACCTTGCCGACCTGAAAGCCCAAAGCCCGAAGGACCTTCTGGCGATGGCCGAAGAGCTGGAAATCGAGAACGCCTCGACCATGCGGAAGGGCGAGATGATGTTCCAGATCCTGCGCGAACGCGCGGACGACGGCTGGGACATCTACGGCGATGGCGTGCTGGAAGTGCTGCAGGACGGTTTTGGTTTCCT
>JAGRMT010000214.1:4413-6143 GCA_020441125.1 Roseivivax sp. | reverse complement strand
CTCCCACAGCATGATGTACCACGGTCCCTCGCCGCGGGTCTGCGCCGCCGCCACATAGTCGCGTGTCTTGATGTCCAGCGTCAGCCCACGGACGATGCGGAACACCGTCGGCGCGTTGACGAAAACCACCGAAACGAACACCACAAGAATGCCGCCCGGGATGTCGAACAGGTCGAGCCATCGCGGCAGCAGCGTGATCACTGTCGCCGGATCGCTGATCAGCGACAGGTAAAGCCAGCCCAGCACGAACAGCACCCCCGCGATCATCATGCTGCGACGCGCCGGCTGGGTGTGATAGCGCGCGTTGATCAGCACGGTGACAAACACGATCGGGAACAGGAACAGCACCATCGCCATGTAGCTGGGAATGCCCGTCTGCACCATTTCCGGGGTCACCAGCAGGTAGAACAGCAAGATCACCGGGAAGGCCAGGATCAGGTTGGCCAGAAAGCTCAGCCCGGTGTCCAAGCGGCCGCCGAAATAACCCGCGGGCAGGCCCAGCGTAACCCCCACCATGAAGGCGAACAGCGTTGCCAGCGGCGCGATGCGGATCACCACCCAGGCCCCGGCCACCATCCGGCTGAACACGTCGCGTGCCAGCGTGTCGCCGCCCAGCAGGTACCAGCTGTAATCATTCTCGCCCGCGCCGGACAGCGGCGTTCCGGGCAGCTTGTTCTTCATCCCCGAGGCGGCGGTCAGCGGATCATGGGTGACGATCCAGTCGAACAGCCCGACGAACAGTGCTGTATACACCCAGAACATCACGATGCCGAAGCCGACCATGCCAATGACGTTGTCGAACAGCTTGCCATACAGCCCCAGCCGCCGCTTGAACCGCATCGACAGCATGAATGTCAGCACCAGAGCGATCCACACTGGCATGAACTGCCAAGCCATGCGTCCGGCGATCTCGATCCAGGAGAGCGTTTCCATGTCCCGGCCCTCCTTTAGGACACGCTGATGCGTGGGTTGAGATAGACATAACCGATGTCCGAGATCAGCTGAGTCACCAGCACGACGATCACCGACACCACCGAGATGCCGAGCAGCAAGTCGATGTCGTTATTGCCGGCCGCTTGCACCAGCGCCCAGCCGAAGCCCTTGTAATTGAACAGCGTCTCGACGATCACCACGCCGTTCAGAAGCCACGGAAACTGCAACATGATCACGGTGAAGGGCGCGATCAGCGCATTGCGCAGCGCGTGCCGGACCACGATGTTGCCAAAGCTGACGCCCTTCAGACGGGCGGTGCGGATGTATTGCGCGGTCATCACCTCGGCCATGCTGGCCCGGGTCATCCGCGCGATATAGCCCATGCCATACAGCGCGATGGTCAGGACCGGCAGGAAGAAATTCTCGAAATCGGCGCCGTCCATCGCCGCCGTGGCGGTGCCCTTGAACCATTTCAGCCCGAACGCGGAAGAGGCGAAAACCGCGATCAGGATCACGCCCGAGACATATTCCGGTGTTGCCGTGGTGGCGATCGAGAAGGTCGACAGTCCGCGGTCCAGCTTGGAACCTTCGCGCATGCCTGCCAGCACGCCGATGATCAGCGCCGAGGGCACCATCAGCAGCATCACCCACAACATCAGCTTGCCGGTCAGCGAAAGGCGGGTTGAGACGATATCGGCGACTTCCTCGCGGAACACCCGGCTATAGCCCCAGTTGCCTTGCAGCACGCCGCAGAACCGCGGCGCCTCGGCGGCGGCCTGCCCGGATTCGATGCAGCG
>JAGRMT010000214.1:217-4325 GCA_020441125.1 Roseivivax sp. | reverse complement strand
CCGTTGTTGGCCAGCCAGCCCTCGACCTCGGCATCGGTCATCCGGCTGTTGCCTTCGTACTTGGCGACCTTTTCCAGGTTCGGCGGCAGGTTGGTCAGAAAGAACACGATAAAGCTGAGGCATAGCGCCGTCAGGATCATCGTACCCGTCCGCTTCAGCAGGAAAATCAGCATGACACGTCCTTGTCTGGCGGCAGCCGCAACGGGGGCCGCGCCGCATGGCAGGTGCTGGATAGATCAGGGCAGGGGCGGCCGGTTGGCCGCCCCGCCTGTGCGTCGATCAGGACTCGATCCACCACTTGTAGTGGTGCATCTCGAACGTCGGATGCATTTCGGTGCCATGCACCGTCGGCTTGTAATGCCGGAACAGCGAGCGCCAGTAGGGCTGGATCATCACGCCCTCGTCCAGCATGATCTGCTCGATCTTGGCCATCACCTCGCGCCGGGCATCGGCGTCGGCGATCGACAGCGCCTGGGTCAGCAGGGTGTCGAACTCGGCATTGGCCATGCCGCTCTCGTTCCAGGCCACGCCCGACTTGTAGGCCAGCGCCAGAACCTGAACGCCCAGCGGACGCATGTTCCACTCGGTCGCGGACCACGGATAGGCCAGCCAGTCGTTCCAGAAGGTCGAACCGGGCAGGATCTTGCGTTCGATGTTGATCCCGGCGTCGCGCACCTGCGCGGCAACCGCATCGCAGGTTTCCGACTGCCACTGGTCGTCGATCGAGATCAGCTCGAACACCGTGTCGGCGTGGCCGGCATCGGCCAGCATCGCCTTGGCGGCGGCAGGATCGACCGGCACCTTGGGGATCTCGGCGTATTCCGGGTGGATCGGGCAGACATGGTGATGTTCAGCCACGGTACCCAGACCGGCATAGCCCAGTTCCAGCACAACCGCCGGATCAACCGCCATCTGCAGCGCCTTGCGCACGCGCACGTCGGTATAAGGCTCTTGCGTCTGGTTGAAGCGCACCGCCAGCGTTGCTGCGGTCACGGCTTCGGACTTGACCCATTCCAGAGCGTCCAGCACCTCGATGAATTCGCCGGTCGACTGGTAGGTCATGTCGACTTCGTCGGCATCGGCCGCCGCGACCCAGGACGCCATGTCGGTACCGAAGTCGATGAACTCGATCCGGTCCAGATAGGCGCCTTCGCCCCACCATGCGTGGTCGGTGTTCTTCACCAGAACCTGGCGCACGCCGACTTCGTTGGTTTCGGGCTTGAACGGGCCGGTGCCGATGGGGTTGGCCGCCGGATCGCCGCCGTCGAACGACTGGTGCACGATTGCCGCCGGATAGTCGGCCATGCTGGGAATGATCGTGATGTCGGGCTGCGCGCAGACCAGCTTGACCGTGTGATCGTCAACCACGGTGATCGCGCCGTCACGCGCCAGGCCGGTGGCATCGTCCACCAGAGTGGCCATGCGCGATGCCATCGAGTTGCCCTCGACGGCCTTCTCGCACCAGCGGCGGATGTTGAAGGCCACGTCTTCGGCAGTAAACGCGTCGCCGTTGTTCCAGGTCACGCCCTGACGCACGTTCAGGGTATATTCCGTGGCGTCGGCATTGGCTTCCCAGCTTTCCAGCAGGCGGCCTTCGAACGAGCCGTCGCGGTTGTACTGCACCAGGTATTCCAGCCACCCGCGCGAGAAGTTCGCCATCTGCGACCAGTCGTAATTGCGCGGATCCTTCAGCGCCTTGGTCTCCATCTGAACGCGCAGCGTGCCGCCCGACTGCGGCGGCATGTGGGATTCAGCCGAGACCGGACGAGCAAGGCCGCCCATCGAATAGGCCGTGGCGGTTGCCACGCCCAAAGCGGTTGCGCGCGCCAGGAACTCGCGGCGGCTCAGCTTGCCTGCCTTGAATTCGGCTGCATACATCTCGGCTGCGGGATGGACCCGCGCCTTGAAGTCGGACGTCGTCATGATTGTCTCCCTGTGACAATTTTCGGGACTTTTCCCTTTCCCGACGAAATGCCAGGCAAGGACGGCCTCTATCGACATTGCGCCATCTTTTCGGCGTTTCCGTCAACGCTCCCTTTCGCCGCTCTGTCGATCAAAAGCGACATTACGGCCATTAAAAAGCGACGGCTCGAAAATTGCAAACAACCAACACGCGGAATTTACCGCATGCCGATGCGCACCGTGCCGCCAGCGCGCAATGCGGTGGGTGAAAGACCGGTATGCTGCTGCACGAACCGGGTGAAATACGCCGCGCTGGAAAAGCCCAGCGCCTGCGCCACATCCTTGATCGAGGGGCGCGGACGCCCCAGCATCAGACGCGCTGCATACAGCCGCCGCTGTGTCAGGATATCGGCCGCGCTGATGCCGCAAGCGGACCGGCTGACCCTGGTCAGGTGGGTAGGCGTGACATCCAGCGCATGGGCATAATCGGCCATCACCTCGCCCGTGGCATACCGCTCGACCACAAGCGCGGCGAACCGGCCCATCAACCTGTGCGCGGCGTTCTGGTCGGGCGCGTCGGAATAGCCAGCCGCTGCCATCCGGTGCAGCCAGACCGCGATCAGTTCCAGATGCGCCGCCAGCGCCGTCGCCACCATCGGCCGGTTCTGGGTGCGCTCGCGGTGAATGGCGTCCAGCGCGCCGGTTAACTCGGCCTGGGCCATCACGTCCCTGACCCGCACGTGGCGCGGGGTGCGCGGCAAGGACGCACTGGTGCCCGGTGACGCCACCAGCACCTGCGCCAGCGACTGTGGGCCCAGGTCCAGCGCGAACAGCGTGCCCTTGGGCAGCAGCAGCGCGTTATGCGCCCCCAGTCCGCGTCGCACCCCGTTGACCACGATCTTGCCCTGGCCGCGGGTTATCCAGATCAGCACATCCTGGTTGCGGTCATGCATCAACCCGACCCGCCACGGATGGCCGGCGATGAACTGCGCCAGCGGCATCACCTGAACCGGCAACTCTGCCTCTGTCATGCCGCCACCCCCGTCACACGGGACCAGCCGCCCATGCGCGCCCGGAACCAGGTACGCTGGCGCTTGGCGAACTGGCGCGTGGCGACCGTCGCCCGTTCACAGGCGGTATCGAGGTCGATCTCGCCGCGCAGGTGGGCGATCAGTTCCAATGCGCCGATGGCCTTGGACGAAGGCAGGGCCGGATCCCATCCGGGCAGGGCGGCGCGCGCCTCGTCCAGCGCGCCGCTATCCACCATCGTGCGGAAGCGCCGCGCAATGCGCGCATTCAGCACTTCCTTGTCGAGATCGACCAGCACCGGCTGACATGCCGACAACGGCAGGCGCGGCGGCGGCGTGTCGTCCTGCCAGTCGGCCAGACCGCGCCCGGTGGTTGTCAGAACCTCCCACGCGCGCTGCACGCGCATCGGGTTGCGCTGGTCGATCCGCGCAGCCGTGCGGCTGTCCAGCTCGGCCAGCAGCGCCGCGTGCCCGTCCTCGCGCAGCCGCGCATCGGCGGTGCGGCGCACGGTATCGGGCGTGGCGGGTATCTCGGCCAGTCCCTCGGTCAGGGCTGAAAAGTAAAGCCCGGTGCCGCCCACGATGATCGGCCGCTGTGCCTGGTTCAGCCAGGGTTCAAGATCGCGCAGCCAGTGACCCACCGAATAGGCAACATCGCCGGCAACATGGCCATACAGCGCATGGGGCGCGCGCGCCTCGTCCTGCCTGGACGGCCGCGCGGTCAGCACGCGCCAGTTGGCATAGACCTGGATCGCGTCGGCATTGACGATGACACCGCCCTGCGCTTCGGCGATACGCAGCGCCAGTTCCGATTTGCCGCTGGCGGTCGCTCCGGCGATCAGCACCGGGCGCGAGGGATCAAGGGAATGCAGCGAAAGCTCTGCCATCGGTCAGCCGAAGGCGCCGGCGCTATTTCGCATATGCGGCATTGGGCCGGTTTCCTGCATTGTGTCGTCCGCAATTTTCCGACATTTTGCGCGCGACCATAGACCTGTTCGCCGAGGAAACGCAACATGACCGACACCGCTGCCAAAACCAAGTTCAAGCGAGTGATGTTGAAGATTTCCGGCGAGGCCCTGATGGGTCCGCAAGGCTATGGACTGCATCCGCCCACCGTTCAGCGCATCGCCGAAGAAGTGAAGTCGGTGCACAGCCTGGGCGTCGAGATCTGCATGGTG
>JAGRMT010000214.1:0-198 GCA_020441125.1 Roseivivax sp. | reverse complement strand
CGGCGGCGGCAACATCTTCCGCGGCCTGGCCGGCAGCGCGCAAGGCATGGAACGCACCACTGCAGACTACATGGGGATGCTGGCCACGGTGATGAACGCGCTGGCAATGCAGTCGGCGCTGGAAAGCCTGGGCGTGTTCACCCGGGTGATCAGCGCCATCCCGATGGACCAGGTGTGCGAGCCCTACATCCGCCGCCG
>JAGRMT010000213.1:233-3169 GCA_020441125.1 Roseivivax sp. | reverse complement strand
CGCACAGCTTGCAGGCAATGCAGCGTTCCTCGCCGTTGGGATAGCGGCGCAGAGCGTGCTCGCCCCGGAAACGCGGCGACAGCGGGCCCTTTTCATGCGGGTAGTTCAGCGTGGCCTTCGGCGCGAAGAAATACTTCATGCCCAGCTGGAACCCCTTCAGGAAGTCCATCAGCAGGAAGTATTTGGCGGCGCGGGCGTAGTCGATCGAAGCCATGGGGTTACCCTCCCGTCGTCCAGCGCGCGAAGGCGCCCCAGAACCAGTCGAATTTCGCGGCAAAGGACACGAACACCACCCAGCCCAGCGACATCGGCAGGAACACTTTCCAGCCCAGGCGCATCAGCTGGTCATAGCGGTAGCGCGGCGTGATCGCCTTGACCATCGAGAAGATGAAGAAGGCGAAGAGCATCTTCAGCACCATCCACAGGAAGCCGTCAGGCAGGCCCGGGATGGGCGACAGCCAGCCGCCCAGGAACAGCAGCGACACCAGCGCGCACATCAGAACCACGGCCACCAGTTCGCCGATCATGAACAGCAGGAACGGGGTCGAGGAGTATTCCACCTGGTAGCCTGCCACCAGTTCGGATTCCGCTTCCGGCAGGTCGAACGGCGGGCGGTTCGTTTCCGCCAGGGCGGAGATGAAGAACAGGAACATCATCGGGAAATGCGGCAGCCAGTACCAGCTGAGCAGCCCGAAATCGCCATCCTGCGCGCGAACGATGTCAGAGAAGTTCATCGAACCGGTCGAGATGATCACGCCGATGATGATCAGGCCGATCGACACCTCGTACGAGATCATCTGCGCGGCAGAGCGCAGCGAGCCCAGGAACGGGTATTTCGAGTTCGACGCCCAGCCGCCCATGATGATGCCGTACACCTCAAGCGAGGAGATCGCGAAGACGTAAAGGATGGCAACGTTGATGTCGGCCAGCACCCAGCCCTCGTTGAACGGGATCACCGCCCAGGCGATCATCGCCATCACGAGGCTGATCATCGGCGCCAGCAGGAACACCACCTTGTCGGCGCCGGCGGGAAACACCACTTCCTTGACGATATACTTCAGGAAGTCGGCGAAACTCTGCATCAGCCCGTAAAAGCCCACCACGTTGGGCCCGCGCCGCATCTGGACAGCGGCCCAGATCTTGCGGTCGGCGTACATCAGGAACGCGAGTGCAACCAGAAGGGGCACCACCACGAGCAGAATCTGGAACACGATCACCAGGAAGATGCCCAGGTTGGTGTTTTGAAAAAACTCGGCCATCAGATCCTCACACCATCGGTATTCCGTTTGCTGCGCAGTCGGAGACGGCGACTTCGGCGTCGATCGTCTTCAACCCGCGAGGCAGGGCTGGCGAGATGGTGTAAACAGCATCTGCGTGCCAGAGACCAGCCTCTTCGTATACATTTGTGCGCAAATGACGCGCAAATCCGTATCCCCGGATCAGGGCGTATTGCGCGGCGGCACATTCGGCATAACTTGCCACGTCGTCCGGCCCTCGCGCCCCGCCCATGCTGACCCGGAACTGAACCAGGTCGCCATCCAGCAACCGAGTTTCGATTCCATTGTACACCGGCGCAAACGGTGCGTCCGGCGCGGGTTCGGACCGCGACGCTTCGCAGGCCGACAGGGCGCCGGTCAGCGCCACCGTCAGGACCGTTATGCCAAGTGCCCGCCGCATCAGCGTTATTCGGCCGCCAGCGGCGCTTCCTTGCGCGCCTTCGCCATCGCGCTCAACTCGGCCATCAACATGCTGGACCGGGCGATCGGGTTGGTCAGGTAGAAGTCGCGGATTGCCGGGCGGAAGGTTGCCTTGCCCAGCGTGCCAGGCGCTTCGGCTTTCCATTCGTTCTCCGGCACTTCGTCGATATAGGCCAGGTGCGGCACGGCGGCCACCAGCGCCTGACGCAGTTGCGCCAGCGAGTCATAGGGCAGCGTCTTGCCAACTTCGGCCGACAGCGCACGCAGGATGGCCCAGTTTTCCTTGGCCTCGCCCGGCGCAAACCCGGCGCGCAGCGCCAGCTGCGGGCGGCCCTCGGTGTTGACGAACAGGCCCTGCTCCTCGGTATAGGCGGCGCCCGGCAGGATCACGTCGGCGCGGTGCGCCCCCCGGTCGCCATGGCTGCCCTGGTAGATCACGAAGGCGCCCTCACCGATCTCCACCTCGTCGGCGCCCAGGTTGTAGATCACGTCGGCGCCGTCGATCGCGGCGGCCAGGCCGCCTTCGGTCACCGCGCCAACATCCATCGCGCCGACGCGCGACGCGGCAGTGTGAAGAACCAGGAATTTCGACTGTGCCGCTTCGGCCATGGTCATGGCCGTGCCCAGCACCGCCGCGCCATCCGCCTCTGTCAGCGCGCCCTGGCCGACGATCATCACGCCCGGCACGCCGTGCTTGTCGGAATGGTCCATGTCGGCCAGCTTTTGCAGCGCCGCGCGATCCGTGCCGATCGGGGCGTAGTCATAGGTCAGGTCCGCCGCATCACCGATGCGGGCGACCTTGGCACCATTGGCCCAGGCCTTGCGGATCCGCGCGTTCAGCACCGGCGCTTCGTCGCGCGGGTTGGTGCCGATCAGCAGGATCATCTTGGCGGCGTCGATATCCTCGATCGAGGCATTGCCGACATAGCCCGAGCGGTTGCCCGCCGGCAGACGCGCGCCATCGGTCCGGCACTCGGTGGTGCCGCCCAGCGACTCCATCAGGTTCTTGAGCGCGAAGGTCGGCTCGACCGAAGCCAGATCGCCGATCAGGCCGACCGGCTTCTTGGCGCCTTTCAGCTTCGACGCGGCCAGGCTCAGCGCTTCACCCCACGATGCAGGACGCAGGCGGCCGTTTTCGCGGATATAGGGCTTGTCCAGCCGCTGCCGGCGCAAACCATCCCAGACGAAACGCGTCTTGTCCGAGATCCATTCCTCGTTCACGCCGTCATGGTTGCGCGG
>JAGRMT010000213.1:0-159 GCA_020441125.1 Roseivivax sp. | reverse complement strand
CGGTCTTGGTCAGCTCCCACGGACGGGCGGTAAAGGCGTAGGGCTTGGACACCAGCGCGCCCACCGGGCACAGGTCGATGATGTTGCCCTGCAAGTTCGAGGCCAGCGTCTGGTTCAGGTAGCTGGTGATCTCGGCATCCTCGCCCCGGCCGGTCTGGC
>JAGRMT010000212.1:1716-6873 GCA_020441125.1 Roseivivax sp. | reverse complement strand
GCATCCGGAATGCGCCGCTGGCGGTAGGACACGGTGACGATGTTCCACAGCATGCCCGAAAACGTCTCGGCAAAGAGGGCGGCGCCGGCGATCCAGGCCGAGCCGGTCAGCCAGACCAGAAGCGGTGGCAGCGGGAAAAGCAGCATTGCGGCGGTGACGGCGCGCTGCGGGCCGATGCGGGCGATCAGCCGTGGCCCGGCCAGCCCGCCGATCACCCCGCCCGCCGCGCCGGCGGTCAGCAGCACGCCATGGCCGACGGCATCCAGCCCGAACCGTTCCTGGCTGACCAGCACCAGCACCGTGGTGAACATCGCGTAGAACCCGTTGATGACCGCCAGCATCAGCGCCAGCCGCAGGATCGTCGGCGCGCCGCGCATCCAGGCCCAGCCTTCTGCCAGTTCCTTCCGCAACGGCTTGCGCGGCGGGGCCAGGCGCGGCGGCAGCGCGATCATCCAGACCAGCCAGGCGGCCAGGCCAAAGGTCACGGCGTCCAGCGCGAAGGGAACCGGCACGGCGACCGCGATCAGCACCCCGGCCAAGGGTGGGCCCAGGAATGACCCGGCCACCTGCTCGACGCTCCACAACTGGCCGTTTGCCGCCTCCAGGTCGGCGGGCGCGACGATGGAGGGCAGCACTGTCTGCGCGGCGTTGTCGCGGATCACCTCGGCGCAGCCCAGCAGGAACGCCAGGGCGGACAGGGCCAGGATATATCGCCCCGCCTCGGCCACCGGAAAGCGCGGCACGGTCAGGATCAGCGCGATCACGCCGCAGGTCAGCAGCAGGCGCAGCAGGTCCGCCTGCACCATCAGCCGCCGCCTGTCTGCCCGGTCGGTCAGCACCCCGGCGGGCACGGCGAACAGCAGCCAGGGCAAGCGCGTGGCAAAGGCCACCGCGCCGATCAGGAACGGATCGCGCGTGATCAACGTGGCCAGCCACGGGAAGGCCAGGGCCGACACCCCGTCCCCCAGGTTGGTAATGGCCGAGGCCGAGAACAGAAGCCCGAACGACCGGTTGCGCGCGATCAGCATGGCGCCATCGGCGCGCAGGACCCGGCCCTTGTCAAGCGGGGTCAGCGTCACGAAAAACTTAAGCCAATGCTGAAGTTTTTGTTGACCGACTCGAGCGGGGCGCAATACTTAAGCGCATGCTTAACCAAATATCCCCACTCGACACCCTGTTCCAAGCACTGGCCGACCCGACGCGGCGCGGCATCGTCGAGCGCCTGGCGCAAGGGCCGCAAGCGGTCAGCGAGCTGGGTGCGGGGCTGCCGATCTCTTTGCCGGCGGTGATGCAACACCTGGGCGTGTTGCAGGCCGCGGGCCTGGTCGACAGCCGGAAGACCGGGCGCGTGCGCATGGTCTGGCTGAACCCGGCGGCGCTTCAGCGGTTGGGACGATGGGCGCAGGCGCAACAGGCGATGTGGGAAACCCGGCTGGACGGTCTGGGTGATTATCTGGACGAAACTGACGCGAAAGACTGAGCCATGGACAAGATCACGCATCACAGCTTTACCCTCGACCGCCATTACCCGCACCCGACGGCGCGCGTTTTCGGTGCTTTCACCGACCCGGCCGCCCGGCTACGCTGGTTCTTCATGTCCGACGCCTGGACGCTGCACGCGCTTGACGCACCCCCAAAGGTGGAAGCACAAGCGACAGAGCGCAGCCGGTTCAGCCCTCCGGGCTCCTCTGCCGTGCTGACCAACGATACGACCTACTGTTTTGTCCAGCCGGGCCGTCGGCTGATCTTCACCTATGCCATGACAATCAACGGCGCGCCGCTGTCGGCATCGCTTTGCACTGTCGACTTCCAAACGGCCGATGGTGGCACGCGGCTAGAATTCACTGAACAAGGCGCTTATTTCGATGGCTTTGCCAAGGGCCGCGCAGAGGGCACTCAGCACATGCTGTTACGCTTCGGGCAAGAACTGGACAGCGGCACGATCTAGCGCCCCCTTGCGTGGTCCCGCGTTTTGCCGCAGGAACGCAGCATGAACATCCTGCCCTTCACCTTCCATGGCGCCGCGCTGGCGGCCTTGCCCTCGGGCGCCCTGCACTGGGCCGCCGAAAGCCTGCTGGTGGTGTCGGACCTGCACCTGGGCAAGGCCGCGCGTCAGGCCCGGCATGGCGGGGCACAGCTGCCGCCCTACGAGGTGCGCGAAACGCTGGACCGGCTGGCCGCCGACCTCGACGCGACGGGCGCGCGGCGGGTGATCTGCCTGGGCGACAGCTTTGACGCGGCGGGCCTTGACGAAGAACTGCCAAAGCCTGACCTGGCCACGCTGGCGCGGATGCAGGCCGGGCGCGACTGGACCTGGATCGAGGGCAACCACGATCCCGGCCCGGTGGCGCTGGGCGGCGCGCACCGCGCGGCGGTGGCGCTGGGGCCGCTGGTCTTTCGCCACATCGCGTCGCCCGCCATGGGCGAGGTGTCGGGCCACTATCACCCCAAGGCGCGGCTGGTGCTGCGCGGGCGCGCGATCACCCGGCCCTGCTTCCTGATGGATGCGGCGCGGCTGATCTTGCCGGCCTATGGTACCTATACCGGCGGTCTGGCTTGCGACAGCGCGGTCCTGGACGGCATGATGGGGCCGGGGGCCGAGGTCATCCTGACCGGCCCCGCCCCCTGCCGCATTCCCATGCCCCGCCGCGCCGTCGCGGGCTGAAACCGGAGACCGCCCATGCCCGACCTTCACACCCGCATCGCCGCCAGTTTCGCCCGGCAGGGCATGATGACGACCTTCGGCGCGCAACTGGCCGCGGTGGCGCAGGGGCGGGTCGAGATCGTGGCGCCGATACTGCCCGGGTCCACGCAGCAGCAGGGCTATGGCCATGCCGCGCTGACCTTCGCCCTGGGCGACACCGCGGCGGGCTATGCGGCGCTGAGCCTGCTGCCGGACGAGCAGGAAGTGGTGACGGCCGAGATCGGCATTCACCTTCTGGCGCCCGCCGTCGGCGACTTGCTGGTCGCGCGCGGCCGGGTGGTCAAGCCTGGCCGGCGTCTGATCGTGGTGCAGTCCGAGGTCTTTGCCGTCACGGACGGCGTGGAAAAGCAGATCGCGCTGCTGAACGGGACGATGGTGCCGGTGGCGGCATAGTTTTACTTGGCCTTTAATTAACCGATTTGTTAATTAAAACGCATGACAGATCTCGATTCCAAGTTCGCCGCACTTTCTGACCCCACTCGCCGCGCCATCCTCGCGCGGTTGCTTGACGGCCCCGCGCCCGCCGGAACGCTGGCGGAACCTTTCGACATCACGCCGCCCGCCGTCTCGCGCCATCTGAAGGTGCTGGAGCAGGCCGGGCTGATCACCCGCACCGTGCAGGGGCAACAGCGCATCTGTGCGCTGGCGCCCGGTGCGCTGGACGGGGTGGAGGATTACCTTGGCCCGCTGCGCGCGGCGCTTGCGGCCAACTATGCGCGGCTCGACGCGCTGCTGGACACGCTGCAAAACAGGAAGACCTGACATGACGATGACCACCGAACGCCTCTCGCCCACCTCGCTGCGCGTCACCCGGCGCTTCGCGGCGCCGCCCGCACTGGTCTGGCAAGCGCATACGGACCCCGACCTGATCCGCCGCTGGCTGTTCGGCCCGGACGGCTGGGTGCTGACGCGGTGCGAGCATGACGCGCGCCCCGGCGGCAAGATGTTCTACCGTTGGGAGATGGAAGACGGATCGGGCGGGTTCGAGCTGACGGGCGAGGTGCTGGAGGTCGACCCGCCGCACCGAATGAAACACGTCGAGATCATGCACCTGCCCGACCCGACCCCTCCCAACACGGTGGTGACCCGCTTCATCGCCGATGGGTCCGGTACGCTGATGGACATGGTGATGACGGTGGACGATGCCGCGACGATGGAGGCGATGATCGCCACCGGCATGACCGAAGGCATGGAGGCCAGCTATACGCGGCTGGATGGCCTTGGACTGGGCAGTTAACGCGATGGGCCTGCCGCAGGACGTGCTGGACTACGCCGCCGGGTTGCCGCCGGAGCGCGCCGTCATCTGCGCCTGGCTGGCCGAGGCGCTGGCGCGCCACCTGCCCGAGGCCGAGGTCAAGGTCTGGCATGGCGCGCCGGTCTGGTTCCTGTCGGGCAATCCAGTGGCGGGGTATTTCAACCGCAAGGCCCATGTGCAGCTGCTGTTCTGGAGCGGGCAGAGCTTTGGCGAACCCGGCCTGCACCCCGAGGGCAAGTTCAGGGCCGCCGAAGCGCAGCTGACGGCGCCAGGACAGATCGACCCCGACACGCTGGCCCGCTGGCTGGCCAAGGCGCGCGACATCCAGTGGGACTATGCCAATATCGTCAAGCGCAAGGGCCGGCTGGAGCCGTTGACGCCGGGGCTGGGCTGACGGCATGGCGACGAAACCCGCAACCGTCGACGTCTACATCGCCGCGCTGCCCGAAACGCAGCGCCCGGTGGCCGAGGCGATCCGAACCGCCATCCTGTCCCGCGTGCCCGGCGCGGCGCAATCGGTCCGCTACGGCATGCCCGCCTTCCAGATAGCCGGGACCAATTACCTCTACTTCGCGATGTGGAAGGCGCATGTGGGGCTTTACCCCATCTACGGGCTGCCTGACGAACTGGAAGCCCGCGTCGCGCCCTACCGCGCCAAGACCGATACGCTGCAGTTCAAGTACCGCGACGGCGTCCCGCTGGACCTGATCGGGGATCTCGCCGCCTTCAAGGCCAGGGGCTGAGCCTCAGGCAGTCAGCCCCTGCGGTTCGGCCAGGCCGTTGGCGCGGCAGCAGGCGGTCACGGTGTTGGCCAGCAGGCAGGCGATGGTCATCGGCCCCACGCCGCCCGGCACCGGGGTGATCGCCCCGGCAACGGCTGCGCAACTGTCGAAATGCACGTCGCCCACCAGCACGGCCTTGCCGCCGCGCTCGATGCGGTTGATGCCCACGTCGATCACCGTCGCGCCCGGCTTGATCCACTCGCCCGGCACCATTTCGGGCCGGCCCACGGCGGCCACCACGATGTCGGCCCGGCGCACCACGGCGGGCAAGTCCTTCGTGCGCGAATGTGCGATGGTCACCGTGCAGCTGTCACCCAGCAGCAGTTGCGCCATCGGCTTGCCCACGATGTTCGACCGGCCGATCACCACCGCGTCCATGCCCGACAGCGATCCGTGGTGATCGCGCAGCATCATCA
>JAGRMT010000212.1:175-1636 GCA_020441125.1 Roseivivax sp. | reverse complement strand
CCTTGGCCGGGTCGATGGCGTTGATCACCAGCGCTTCGTCCATGTGTTTCGGCAGCGGCAGCTGCACCAGGATGCCGTGCACCGCCGGATCGGCGTTCAGCTGCCGGACCAGCGCCAGCAACTCCGCCTCGGACGTCTCCGCCGGCAGCTTGTGCTCGTAAGAGTTCATCCCGGCCTCGACCGTCTGCTTGCCCTTGGACCGGACATAGACCTGGCTCGCCGGATCCTCGCCCACCAGCACCACCGCCAGGCCGGGGGTCAGCCCGTGCTCGTCCTTCAACCGGGCGACATGCGCCGCCACCTTGCCCCGCACCTCGGCCGCAAAGGCCTTGCCATCGATGATCGTCGCGCTCATCCGTCCGTTCCTTCCTTGCCGATCACCCGCTCTTCGCGGGCGACGATGCCGTCAATCATGACACGCCACATGGCCTCGGCCAGCGCCGGATCAAAACCCGTCGCCTCCGCCCGCGCACGCACGCGCTCCACCACGTCGCGCTGGCGCGACGGCGCCGCGGCCGATACACCGGCCCGGCGCTTCAACACCGGCGCCCGGTCGGCATAGCGCAACCGCTCGGCCAGCAAAACCATCAGCGCGTCGTCGATCTCGTCAATCGCCGCGCGCAGTCCGGCCAGGCTCTCGATTGTTTCGGGATCGACACGCGCCAAACCCTGGCCCTTCTTCTTTGTCCAAATACCTCCCGCCGGAGGCAGGAGCCGCAAAGCGGCGACCGGGCCGGGCGGGGCTCGATGCCCTGCCCGGCCCGTGCTTAGAACAGTCCTTCGACCTCGCCCGCGTCGTTCAGCCGGATCGTCTCGGCCGAGGGCACCTTGGGCAGGCCCGGCATGGTCANNNNTCATGATCTCGCCGCAGATCACCACGACAAACCCCGCGCCGGCCGACAGGCGCACTTCGCGCACCGGCACGGTGTGGCCGGTGGGTGCGCCGCGCAGGTTCGGATCGGTCGAGAAGCTGTACTGCGTCTTGGCCATGCAGATCGGCAGATGGCCATAGCCCGCCGCCTCCCAGGCCTTCAGCTGGTCGCGGATCGACTTGTCGGCGATCACCTCGTCGGCGTGGTAGATGCGCTTGGCGATGGTCTCGACCTTCTGGAACAGCGGCATCTCGTCGGGGTAAAGCGGGGCGAAATGCGCCGCGCCGCTTTCGGCCAGCTGCACAACCTTCTGCGCCAGGTCCTTGATCCCGGCAGAGCCCTGCGCCCAGTGCTTGCACAGGATCGCCTCGGCTCCCTGTGCCTTTACATAGTCCTTCACCGCCTGGATTTCCGCCTCGGTGTCCGACACGAAGTGGTTGATGCCCACGACGACCGGCACGCCGAAACTCTTCACGTTGGCGATGTGGCGGCCCAGGTTCGGGCAGCCCTTCTTGACCGCCTCGACATTCTCGGCGCCCAGGTCGGCCTTGGCGACACCGCCGTTCATCTTCATCGCGCGCACGGTGGC
>JAGRMT010000212.1:0-139 GCA_020441125.1 Roseivivax sp. | reverse complement strand
ACTTGATGTTCATGAACTTCTCGGCGCCCAGGTCGGCGCCGAAGCCGGCCTCTGTCACCACGTAGTCGGCCAGCTTCAGCGCGGTCGTCGTGGCGGTGACGGAGTTGCAGCCATGCGCGATGTTGGCGAAGGGGCCGCC
>JAGRMT010000033.1 GCA_020441125.1 Roseivivax sp. | reverse complement strand
CGTGCCTTGTAGGGCTTGCGGAACGGCTTGTCGTCGCCGTCGCCATCCGAACGCGGCTTGCGATACGGGCGCTCTGCCCCGTATTCGGAACGCGGTGCGCGATAGGGTTTGTCGCCGCCGGTGCGGCGCGGTTTTTCGTCCTGGTCGGCCATGGCCGGGGTGTCCTCGACAGCGGGTGCAGGGGCTGATGCATCAACGACCGGTTCAGTT
This sequence comes from Roseivivax sp., assembly GCA_020441125.1. Classification (GTDB taxonomy): domain Bacteria; phylum Pseudomonadota; class Alphaproteobacteria; order Rhodobacterales; family Rhodobacteraceae; genus Mesobacterium_A. The sequence goes on along the minus strand of JAGRMT010000033.1, from coordinate 13,759 downwards.
GCCGGTTCGGTGCTGGTGACGTGGTCCGGTGCATCCTCGGCCATCCGGGGCTTGCGCGGCTTGCGGGCCGGCTTGTCCCAGTGCTGGGCCGGCTTTTCGCCCGGCTCGTCACGATAGCGGCTGAATTCCGGCATTCCGTCCAGCTGACGCGCGCTGACGCCGTTCTCCAGCATCCCGTCGACGCCGATGGTGCGCAGGAAGGCCGGCACGGCGGCCTCGGCCAGTTCGACATAGGTTTCCGACTGCTGAACCCGGATCGCGCCGATGGCGGACTTGTCCAGCCCCCCGGCGCGGCACAGCAGCGGCAGAAGCCAGCGCGCCTCGGCACGGTCGTCGCGGCCGACGGACAGGGCGAACCAGGCGCTGGGCCCGAAAGGCGCGCGCTCGGCCTTTTCGGCGCGGCTGTCGGGATCGGCCAGTTCCTCGGGTCCGGAATGGCGGGCGCGGTACATGCGCAGCACTGCGGCGGCGATCACCTCGGGCGATTGTTCGGCCAGCAGCCGCGCGGCGAAGTCGGCCTCGCCCTCGGTCAGCGGATCGGTCCAGGCGGGATCGGCCAGCAGGCGTTCTTCATCCTTGCGCAGGATCTCGTCGGCGCCGGGGGCGGTGGTCCATTCGGCGGTGACGCGGGCGCTTTTCAGCAGTCGCTCGGCCTTTTTGGCCGACTTGGGCGGCACCACCAGCGCCGAGGTGCCCTTGCGCCCCGCCCGCCCGGTGCGGCCGGAGCGGTGCAACAGCGTCTCGCCATTGGTGGGCAATTCGGCGTGGATCACCAGTTCCAGGTTTGGCAGGTCGATGCCGCGCGCGGCCACGTCGGTGGCGATGCAGACCCGCGCACGCCCGTCGCGCATGGCTTGCAGCGCATGGCTGCGTTCCGTCTGGCTCAGCTCGCCCGACAGGCTGACGACGGAAAAGCCGCGGTTGGCGAATCGCGCCGCCAGCCGCGCCACGGTGGCGCGGGTGTTGGCGAAGACAATCGCGTTCTGCGCCTCGTGATAACGCAGCACGTTGATGATGGCGTTCTCGGCGTCCTGCGGCGCAACGCGCAGCACCTGATAGGAAATGTCGGCGTGCTGGCTGCGTTCGGTCAGCGTGGTGACGCGCTGGGCGTCGCGCTGGTAATGCTGCGCCAGCGTGGCGATCATCGGCGGCACAGTGGCCGAGAACATCAGCGTGCGCCGGTCCTCGGGCGCCTCGCCCAGCATGAATTCCAGGTCTTCGCGGAAGCCTAGGTCCAGCATCTCGTCCGCCTCGTCCAGCACGATGGCCCGGACCGAGGTCAGGTCGAGCGAGCCGCGCTGGATGTGGTCGCGCAAACGGCCGGGCGTGCCGACTACGATATGCGCGCCGCGCTCCAGCGCGCGGCGTTCGTCGCGCATGTCCATCCCGCCGACGCAAGAGGCGACGCGCGCGCCGGCCTTGGCGTAGAGCCAAGTGAGTTCGCGCATCACCTGGAAGGCCAGTTCACGCGTGGGGGCCACGATCAGCGCCAGCGGCGCGGCGGCAGGGCCAAGCGTTTCATCCTCTCCCAGCAGGGTGGGCGCGATGGCCAGGCCAAAGCCCACCGTCTTGCCCGAGCCGGTCTGGGCCGAGACCAGCAGGTCGGCCTGCGCCAGCGCGGGGTCTGTCACCGCCGTCTGGACCGGGGTCAGCGTGGTGTAGCCGCGCTCGTTCAGCGCATCGCGCAAGGACTGGATCATCATTCAACCGATCTGAATATGGCAGGGCGGCAAAGCCCCGTCGGCCACCGGGGGACCGGCGGCAAAAGAAGCGTGCTTCTAGCGCGGTCTGCGCGCCATGTATACTGCCAGATTTCAGCCGGCTGGCCAGCGGCGCCTTACCCGTCGGAAAGCACGCCGTTGACCCATTGGCCGCTGGATTGCTGGCCGCTGGCATAGCGCATCGTGCCTTCGCCCTGGCGCTTGCCGTTTTCAAAGGCGCCTTCGTAGACGTCTCCGTTGGAATAGGTCGCCACGCCCTGGCCGCTGATCTCTCCGGCGCGCCAGTCTCCGACATAGCGGAACCCGTCGGGCATCACCAACTCGCCCTTGCCGTGGCGCTGCCCCTCGGCAAAGTCACCGGTGTAGACGGTGCCGTCGGGATAGGTCGCCTTGCCGGTCCCGTGGCGCTGGCCATTGGCCCAGTCGCCTTCGTACTTGTAGCCGTCGGGATAGGTGATGGTGCCCTGCCCTTCGTTCTTGGCGTTCTTGAACGAGCCGACATAGACCAGACCGTTGGGATAGGTGGCGGTGCCCTGCCCCTCGATCACGCCATTGACCCAGTCGCCCTCGTAGGTGACGCCATCGGGATAGGTGATCTTGCCCTTGCCGTTGACCACGCCGGCATCGAAATTGCCGACATAGATCGAGCCGTCAGGATAGGTCAGCTGGCCCTGGCCGTGGTGTTTACCGTCAACCCAGGCACCGGTGTACTGATAGCCGTCGGCGCCGCGATAGGCGCCCTGTCCCTGGCGCTGGTCGTTTTCAAACGTGCCTTCGTAGACATCGCCGTTGGCATAGGTCACCTTGCCCTGCCCCTGGCGTTTGCCCGCGGCCAGCTCGCCCTCGTAGACATCGCCGTTGGGCTGGATCAGCTTGCCCGCGCCCTCGATCTGGCCCTCGCGCCAGGTACCCTCGAAGATCAGCCCGTCGGCCATGGTCAGCTTGCCAGCGCCGGCGCGCTTGCCCGCGGTAACCTGGCCTTCGTAGATCGACCCGTCAGGATAGGTGATGGTGGCCGCGCCCTGTTCGATCCCGGCGACCCAGTCGCCCTCGTAGACATAGCCGTCGGGCGCGGTCAGCGTGCCACGACCGTCATGCTTGGCGTCGCGGAACGTACCTTCGTACCGGGTGCCGTCGGCATAGACCATCACGCCCTGTCCGCTGATCGCGCCATCGACCCAGTTGCCCTCGTAGGTACCGCCATCGGCAAAAGTAATCTTGCCGACGCCCTCGGGCTTGCCCTTGGCAAAGGCGCCCTCGTAGACCGAGCCGTTGGCAAAGCGGGCGGTGCCGTTGCCGCGGATTTCGCCATCGACCCAATCGCCGCTGTATTCATAGCCGCTGGGCAGGGTGTAAGTGCCTGTGCCGTTCTGCAGGCCGTTGCGGAACGTGCCGACATAGACGCCGCCGTCGTCATATTGCTTGGTGATCACCTCGCCGTCCTGGGCCAGTGCCCCGCCGGCAAGGGCCACAAGAACAGCTGCGCCCAAGGCTGCATGACGAAGATTCACGGTGACGCCTCCCCTGTTGCGTGGCCAAAACCTAGGCTACGGCCCGGGTTCTGACAACGCCTTTTGCCCCGTTCGTCTTTTCTCCGCCCGCGGTTCTGCTACACGGGTGCGTGCGAAACAGGAAAGGCAGCCGCATGACCGACCGCTTCCGCGTGACACTGGCGCAGCTTAACCCGACTGTGGGCGATCTGGACGGCAACGCCGACCGGGCGATGGCGGCATGGCAGGCAGCCAAGGACGCCGGCGCGGACCTGGTCGCCTTCCCCGAGATGTTCATCACCGGCTACAACACCCAGGACCTGGTGATGAAGCCGGCCTTTCACATCGCCGCGATAGAGACGGTGCGCGCGCTGGCGGCGCGCTGCGCCGACGGTCCGGCGCTGGCCATCGGCTGCCCGTGGGTCGAGGGGGCAGAGCTGTTCAACGCCTACCTGATCTGCAAGGGCGGCAAGATCGTGACCCAGGTGCTGAAACACCACCTGCCGAACGAGCTGGTATTCGACGAGGTACGCCTTTACGACGCCGGGCCGCTGGGCGGGCCCTATGCCGTGGGCAACACCCGCGTCGGCAGCCCGATCTGCGAGGATGCCTGGCACCCCGATGTGGCCGAGACATTGGCCGAGACCGGGGCCGAGTTCCTGCTGGTGCCCAACGGATCGCCCTATTACCGGGGCAAGTTCGAGGTGCGGCTGAACAAGATGGTCGCCCGCGTGGTCGAGACCGAATTGCCGCTGATCTACCTGAACATGGTGGGCGGACAGGACGACCAGGTGTTCGACGGCGGGTCCTTCGTGCTGAACCCGGGCGGCGTGCCGGTGGTGCAGCTTCCGGTGTTCGAGGAAACCATCGCCCATGTCGACCTGGAGCGCACGCCCGAGGGCTGGCGCGCACTGCCCGGAGAGTTTGTGCTGCACCCGGACGCGATGGAGCAGGACTACAACGCGATGGTGCTGTCCCTGCGCGACTACATGCGCAAGACCGGCTTCAAGAAGGTGCTGCTGGGCCTGTCCGGCGGCATCGACAGCGCCATCGTCGCCACCATCGCCACCGATGCGCTGGGGCCGGAAAACGTGCGCTGCGTGATGCTGCCGTCGGAATACACCTCGCAATCCTCGCTGGACGACGCCAAGCGCGTGGCGACGAACCTGGGCTGCCGGTATGACTTCGTGCCCATCGCCGAGGGCCGCGCCGCGATCACGCACACGCTGGCGCCGCTGTTCGAGGGCACCAAGCCCGACCTGACAGAGGAAAACATCCAGTCCCGCCTGCGGGGCCTTCTTCTGATGGCGCTGTCCAACAAGTTCGGAGAGATGCTGCTGACCACCGGCAACAAGTCAGAGGTGGCGGTCGGCTACGCCACGATCTACGGCGACATGGCGGGCGGCTACAACCCGATCAAGGACATGTACAAGACCCGCGTCTTCGACGCCTGCCGCTGGCGCAACGCCCACCACCGCCCCTGGATGAAGGGCCCGGCGGGCGAGGTGATCCCGGTTTCCGTCATCGACAAGCCCCCTTCGGCCGAGCTGCGCCCCGACCAGAAGGACAGCGACTCGCTGCCCGACTACCCGGTGCTGGACGGCATCCTGACGATCCTGGTCGACAAGGACGGCTCCATCGAGGATTGCGTCGCCGCCGGCTATTCCAGGGCCGACGCCAAGCGGGTGGAGCATCTGCTTTACATCAGCGAATACAAACGCTTCCAGTCCGCCCCGGGGACAAGGCTGACGAAACGGGCGTTCTGGCTGGATCGGAGGTATCCGATCGTGAACCGGTGGCGGGATGGGTGAGGGGGATGTAGTAATTGCATTGACGTCATTGTCGATGACAAAAGCGACGTATGAGGTAACGGCTGTTCCCTTAAGTTGTGTCACACAATAGTCAATTGAACCGTCGTTCCTCTTTTTTTCGAAAGATGGCGCTAAGCTTTGTTTGAGAAAATTTTCGAGAATGTGTGACCATTTTTTGAAACGTTCGGTTGGGTGGGGGCATGAGCAGTTTATTTGAAGATGTCGTGCACCTGTTCAAGGGGCTTGGGGTTATTTCGGCAATCGGCGTCATCGCGGCCATTTCGGTGATTCATATAATTGGTATGCAATCTGCCGTGCGGCCTCTTGGACCATTTCTGGCCACTCCGACAAATGCCGCTTATATAATTGGCAACCTGGTGTATGCATACGCTTGGGCGCTAATGTTTGGTTTGGTTTGGCAGATTTCTGCGAACTTAGCTTTTGAATTGTATGAAGGAATTCGAGCGCGAATAAAGGGCTCGCTCCGTAGAGTTCGTGTCGACGAACGCGATGATTTCCAATATTTCTTTTCGAGGCTACAAAATCAGTTAATTCTTGCCGTGGTATTCTATGCTTGGATGGCGTGGCTATTTGCCACCATGTTCGCAATTTTACTTTTTCTCACAAATTGGGCGTGGAAAAAGCTCGGAGTGCAGCTGCCAAAATTTTTCCCTGAATACTTTAGGTTGAGTGACATTTCCAGTGCCGTTGCGCACGATGAAAGAATGCTAAGGTCTGCGTTTCTTGGGATGATACTTTTGGCAGCGTACGCTCTTGGTTCACTAAGAGTCATGTCAGTTTCTGGGGATCACTTGGTCATCGTCAGTTCCAACAAAGGTGAAGTCAGTGGCTCCTTGATACTCAGATTGTCCGATGGCCTAATTCTTGAAACGGATTCCAGAAAATTCGTCTACGTTGGTAACGACGGGCTAATCGTAGAGGGACTGAGCGGCAAGAGCTCCAAAGATTCCAATTCGGAGTCATCAGTTGAAATTCGGGTCGACCATGAAGAATAACTCCAAAAATACAATGGATGTATAGCTGAGGCGCAATGTATATTTCAATTTTAGCTCAAGTGTGCAGGACTACAAGATACGGTTCAAATATATTGCCCTGAACTGTTGTGGATCCCCCCTCACTCCCACCACCGATCCACCGTCGCGATATCCCCGTCCGACCACCCCAGGTGATGCGCCAGTTCGTGCACCGTGACGTGGGCCACCAGGTCCGCCAGCGCCACATCCCCCCGGTCGCGCCATTCCGCCAGGATCGGCTGGCGGAACAGCCAGATCAGGTCGGGCTGCATCGGCTGGTCAAAGCTGCTCTTCTCGGTCAGCGGCACCCCGTCATAAAGCCCCGTCAGCTCCAGCCGGTCGTCGATGCCCATCTCGTCAAGCAGGTCATCCGGCGGCCAGTCGACGACCTGTAGCACGATCCCCTGCGCGGCGGCGCGGAAGGGGGCGGGCATCGTGTCCAGCACGCGCTGCGCGGCGGCCTGCATCTGAACCAGTGTCATCGGCCGCATCGCAATCCCCCGTGCTCTGCAACGGCGCACAAACCCCATGCGGCGGTGCGCGTTTTCCTTTGCACCGGATCCATTACCTGTGGCGTGAAGCAAAGGAGATTTGCCATGTCCAAACCCAAGATCACCGTCATCTTCTACTCCACATATGGCACCAACCATGCCGTTGCCACCATCGCCGCCGAAGCGGCCGAGGCCGCCGGGGCCGAGGTGCGCCTGCGCCGGGTCAAGGAAACCGCCCCGGCCGAGGTCGTCGCCGGGCAGGACGCCTGGAAGGCCACCGCAGAGCGCGTGTCGGACATTCCCGAAGTCAGCCATGACGACATGGAATGGGCAGACGGCTATTTCTTCAGCACGCCCACCCGCTATGGCTCTGCCACCAGCCAGATGCGCGCGTTCATCGACACGCTGGGCGGGCTGTGGATGAAGGGTGCGATGGCGAACAAGACCGTCACCGCCACCACCAGCGCGCAGAACGTGCACGGCGGGCAAGAGGCCACCATCCTGGGGCTATACACCACCTTCATGCACTGGGGCACGATCATCGTGGCGCCCGGCTATACCGATCCGGTGCTGTTCGAGGCCGGCGGCAACCCCTATGGCTTCTCGATGCAGCCGGGCAAGCCGGACGAGACCCAGACCAAGGCGATCCAGCACCAGGCCAAGCGGCTGGTCGAGGTGACCGCCAAGCTGAACGGCTGAGCCGTCACAGGGCGGCGACGCCGCCCGCGACGAACCGGGCGGCAAGGGCGGCATAGTCGCGACGCGACAAGCCCTTGCCGGGCCGGTGCCACATGTAGAACCAGTTCAGGATACCGAAGGCTGTCATCGTCGCGGCCCGCAGCGTATCGCCGGACAGGTCAGGGCGCAGGGCGCCCAGCGCCGCGCTCATCAGCTCGACCAGGCGCCGCTGGGCCGCCACCAGCGGGGCCTGCTGGCCCTCAGGCAACAGGCGCAACGCCGTCAGCTGCAACTTGTGCTCGGCGTCGGCATCGGCATAGGCGTCCAGCAATGCGCCGATCAGCGGCTCCAGCCCACCCGGCGCGGCATTCTCGGCTACCTCGACCAGTTCGGCGAGATGGGTATCGAGGATGTCGAACAGCAGCGATTCCTTGCTGTCGTAGTAATGATAGAGCAGCGCCTTGGACACGCCGCAGTGGCGCGCCGCCCCGGCCATCGACGCGCGGTCGAACCCGTGTTCGGCAAAATAGGCGGCCGCGCCCTTGCGCAGCGCGGCGCGCTTTTCGTCGTGGTCGCGGGCGATTCCCCTGGGCATCAGTCTTTGGGCCTGGTGTCGACGATGCGTACCGCCTTGCCCTGGCTGCGCGCCACGCTGCCCGGTGCGCCGATTTCCACCCGCACCGTCACGCCGACCACCGTTTTGATCTTGTGCACCAGCGCCATCTGCGCGTCGCGGACCTGCGCCTCGGCGCCCGGCATCGCCTCGCACAGAACGCGCATTTCATCGCGCGCGCCCTGGCGGCTCAGTTCAATCTGGAAGTGCGGCGCCAGCGTTTCGATGGTCAGCAGCTGTTCCTCGATCTGGGTGGGGAACACGTTGACCCCGCGCAGGATCATCATGTCGTCCGAGCGGCCCGTCACCTTCTCCATCCGGCGCATGGACCGGGCCGTGCCCGGCAGCAGCCTGGTCAGGTCGCGGGTTCGGTAGCGGATGACCGGAAACGCCTCTTTGGTCAGCGAGGTGAAGACCAGCTCTCCGACGGCACCGTCGGGCAGCACTTCGCCCGTGTTCGGGTCGATGATCTCAGGATAGAAGTGGTCTTCCCAGACATGCAGCCCGTCCTTGGTTTCCACGCATTCGTTGGCGACGCCTGGGCCCATCACCTCGGACAGCCCGTAGATGTCGACGGCATGCATGTCGAAGGCGTCCTCGATCTGCTTGCGCATCGCGTTGGTCCAGGGTTCGGCCCCGAATATGCCCACCTCAAGCGACGAGGCGCGTGGGTCCAGCCCCTGCGCGGCGTATTCCTCAAGGATCGACAGCGCGTAGGACGGGGTGACGGTGATGCCCTTGGGGCGGAAATCCTCGATCAGCCGCACCTGCCGGTTGGTCATCCCGCCCGAAATCGGCACAGTGGTCAGGCCCAGCGCGTCCGATCCCAGGTTGATGCCCAACCCGCCGGTGAACAGCCCATAGCCGTAGGCGTTGTGCAGCATGTCGCCCGGCCGCAGTCCGCTGGCGCGCAGCGAGCGGGCCACGACGCCGCCCCAGGTTTCCAGATCGCGCTTGGTATAGCCGACCACCGTCGGCTGGCCGGTGGTGCCCGATGACGCATGGACCCGTGCCACCTGTTCGCGCGGCACGGCGAACATGCCGAAGGGATAGTTGGCGCGCAGGTCCGACTTGGCGGTGAAGGGAAACTTCGACAGGTCGGACAGGCTGTGCAGATCGTCGGGGTGCACGCCGGCGGCCTCGAACGCGGCCTTGTAGTGGGGCACGTTGTCATAGGCGTGGCGCAGCGACCACTTCAGCCGCGACAATTGCAGCGCCGCGATTTCATCGCGCGAGGCGATCTCGATCGGATCCAGTGATGCGCGCGTAGGGGTCAGGTCCTTCATGCGCTTTCCTCCTCGAAATGCGTGCCCTTGATGGTGCGCGACAGACCGCGCATCAGCGCCACCTTGCGGCCATCCTCGCCGGTGACGGTGATGTCGTAGACGCCCGAGCGTCCGGCGCGCGAGGTTTCCACCGCGCTGGCGGTCAGCCGTTCTCCCTCTCGGCCAGGGGTCAGATAGCTGATCTGGTTCTGCTGGGCGACGGTGATGGCATTGTAGCTGTTGCAGGCAAAGGCAAAGGCGCTGTCGGCCAGGGTAAAGATATATCCACCGTGACAGATGCCATTGCCGTTCACGTGATGCGGCATCACCAGGAAAGACAGCGTCGCCGTACCCGGCCCGACGCTGTCGATCTTCATTCCCAGCCATTTCGAGGCGGCATCGCGCGCCCACATTGCCTCGGCCGAGCGTTCGGCCCGTTCCTGGGGTGTCATCCGCCCCTCCTCCCTGTTTTGTCTGACGATGCACAAACCCGACCAAGCGGTCAAGAGTGTTGCGCTGGGCAGCTTGTGCGGGCATTGTGGCGGCAGGGAGGATTCCGTCATGTTGACACCGTCAAGCTTTGCCTGCGGGCAGTGGGTCGCGCCGGGACCGGATGCGGCACAGATCATCGGCCCGGTTTCAGGCGGGGTTATCGCCCGCGCTGGCGGGGCGGCACTGGACTATGCCGCCATGGTCGAACATGCCGTGCAGCGCGGAGGGCCGGCGCTGCGCGCGATGACGTTCCACGACCGGGCACGGATGATCAAGGCGCTCGCCCAGGCCATCGACGCCCGCAAGGAGGAGCTATACGCCCTGAACGGGCTGACCGGCGCCACGCGCAAGGATGGCTGGGCGGATATCGAAGGCGGCATTTTCACCTTGCTGGGCATCGCCGGGAAGGGCCGGCGCGAAATGCCCGATGGGCATGTCTATGTCGACGGGCCGGTCGAAGCTCTGTCGCGCAAGGGCGGGTTCCTGGGCCAGCATATCGCGGTACCGTTGCGCGGCGTTGCGGTGCACATCAACGCCTTCAACTTCCCGGTCTGGGGGATGCTGGAAAAGCTGGGGCCAACGCTGTTGGCCGGGGTGCCGGCCATCGTCAAACCGGCGACACAGACCTGTTATCTGACCGAGGCCTGCGTGCGGATCATGCTGGAATCGGGTCTGTTGCCTGACGGTGCGCTGCAACTGATCGTGGGCGGCACGGGCGATCTGCTGTCGCGGCTGGGGCCGCAGGACGTGGTCAGCTTCACCGGCTCGGCAGAGACCGGGCTAAAGCTGCGGTCAACGCCGGCGCTGCTGCGCAACGCCACGCGATTTGTTGCCGAGCAGGACAGCCTGAACGCCTCGATCCTGGGTCCGGACGTGGCGCCGGGCTCGCCCGCGTTCGACCTGTTCGTGCGGCAAGTGGTGACCGAGATGACCGTGAAAGCCGGGCAGAAATGCACCGCCATCCGCCGGATCCTTGCGCCCGAGGCGCATCTGGACGCGCTGGGCGAAGCGATCGCGGCCCGGTTGGGGCAGGTCACCATCGGCGATCCGGCGGGCGATGCCGAAATGGGCGCGCTGGCCTCAGCCGACCAGAAGCAGGCGGTGCTGGACGTGATCGCGGCGCTGGAGGGGGAAACCTGCGCGATCGCCAGCGGGCAGAACGACATTCCCGAAGGTCCCGGCACCGGTTTCCTGGCACCGCATCTGCTGCATTGCGCCGACCCTGACGCGGCCGCGCGCGTGCATGAAATGGAGGCATTTGGCCCGGTTTCGACCCTGATGCCCTATCGCGATCTTGACCATGCCGCGGCGCTGGCGAACCGCGGCGGCGGATCGCTGGTGGCCTCGCTGGTGACTGACGATCCGGCGGTGGCGCGGCAGGTGGCGGTGGAAACGGCGGCCTGGCACGGGCGGCTGTACATCACCGGCACGTCGGTGCTGAAAGAGGGCACGGGCCACGGCGCGCCCTTGCCTGCGCTGGTGCATGGCGGGCCCGGCCGCGCCGGCGGCGGCGAAGAGCTGGGCGGCGTGCGCGGGGTGCTGCACTACATGCAGCGCACCGCAATCCAGGGTTCGGCCGATGTGCTGACCGCGATCACAGGCCAGTGGGTGCCCGGCGCAGCCGAGATCGCCGGGCCCGAACACCCGTTCCGGCGCAATTTCGACGCTATCGGGATCGGCGAAACGCTGTGGACCGAAACCCGCCAGGTGACGCTGGAGGATATCGAGCATTTCGCCCATTTCACCGGCGACACCTTCTATGCCCACATGGACGAGGACGCCGCCAGGGCCAACCCGTTCTTCCCGGGCCGGGTGGCGCATGGCTACCTTCTGTTGTCATTTGCCGCCGGGCTGTTCGTGCAGCCCGATCCGGGGCCAGTGCTGGCCAATACCGGGCTGAACGGATTGAGCTTCCAGAAGCCCGTTTCGCCAGGCGACAGCCTGCGCGTGCGGCTGGTGGCCCGGCGCAAGACGCGCCGGACCGACAGCTATGGCGAAGTGGCCTGGCACGTGACCCTGTACAACCAGGACCGCGAACAGGTGGCCGAGTATGAACTGCTGACGATGGTTGCCTACGCTGCCTGAGCCCGCTTGCGATGCGCGGGAAAACCGTTAACGATCTGTTAATGGACCCGCTTTCGCCCCTGATCGAGCGTTTGCACGCCCACGGCCGCCTGCGCGTGTGGTCGCTGGTGATCACTGTTTTCGGCGACAGCGTGCAGCACCGCGGCGGACAGATCGCCACGGTGCGGCTGGGCCGTCTGCTGGGCCGGCTGGGAATCGAGACAGGCGCGGTGCGCACGGCGCTGTCGCGGCTGTCGCGCGACGGCTGGGTCATCTCTGAACGGCAGGGGCGGACCAGCGCATACCGCCTGACGCCGCTGGGGATGGAGCGGTTTACCCCCGCCACCCAACGCATCTATGCCGCGCCGCGCCGCGACCCGGTCTCTGTCTGGACGTTTGCCTCTGGGCCGCAGGCGCAGGGCATCGCGATTGCGGGCGGGCGCATCGGGCCTGCCGGGTCGGTCCCCGACAGCGGTTTTTCCATCAACGGCACGCTAAGCGCCGAAGCCCGGGCGGCAGTGGCCGCCGCCCTGCCTGACGAGCACCTGGCGGCGTTGCGCGGGCTGGCCACCGATCTGTTCGCGCTGGAGGAACTGGGCCGGACAGATGCGTTGACCGCCGCGGCCGCGCGTACGCTGCTGATCCATCGCTGGCGCCGGCTGGTGCTGCGCTGGCCCGAGGTGCCGGCGGATGTGATGCCAGCCGATTTTGCGCCGCGCGACCTGCACGGCGCGGTTGCTGCGTTGTATCACCGCCTGTCGCCAAGGTCCGAGGCCTGGCTGGATTCGGCCGAGCCGGACATGGCGCCGATGCCCCCTGCCGACGCGCGCTTCGCGTTGCGCTTCGGCGGACGGCAAGAGCCTTGATTTGCCGCCGGATTGGCGCAACTCTGGTTACATGAACAGCCTGACGCCCTTTCCTTGCACCCATGTCAGCAACGAGGTCGCGTTCCACCGGACAGAGCTTTCGGTGATCCTGTCGCTTTATGGCCGCATGGTGGCTGCTGGGGAATGGCGCGACTACGGCATTTCCAACCTGCGCGAAGTCGCGGTGTTCTCTGTTTTTCGCCGAACCGCCGAGCAGCCGCTCTATCGCATCGAAAAGCGCCCCAAGCTGGCACAGCGGCAGGGGATGTACGCGGTTGTCGGGATGGACGGGCAGGTGCTGAAGCGCGGGCATGATCTGCGCACCGTGCTGCGGGTGCTGGAGCGCAAGCTGATCCGTTCGGTCGACTAGGCCGAGGGGCGACGCGCCGGCGCATCGCTGACAGGCGTCAGGATATGGCGCAGCAGCGCCACCGGATGCCGCCGCAGGGTCAGGCGCATGGCAACGTAATCCTCTACGATCTCTTCGCCCTCGGTCATCGCCGGCAGATGCGCGGCAGGCTCGACGATGCCCTCGCCCTCCATGTCACCGGCAAACAGCGGCAACGGCTTGTCGGCGGCCAGGGCCTTAGCCTCCCACAGCGCCTCGCGCCGGGTCAGGCCGATGTCGGCAAACACGTCCGCCTCGGCCAGCCGGGCCAGCACCGGTGCCATCAACCCGGCCCGCCGCCACACGTCGCGCACCGTCTGATAGCCGTTGCCGCGCGCGGCGGTCAGCCAGGCGGCGTCTTCCTCTTTCAGCCCCTTGATCTGACGGAACCCCAGCCGCAGCGCCAGCCCACCGCGGCCATCCGGCTCCATCACGTTGTCCCAGTAACTGTCATTGATCGACACCGGGCGCACGGTCACGCCATGCTCGCGCGCGTCGCGCACGATCTGGGCGGGGGCGTAAAAGCCCATCGGCTGCGAATTCAGCAGCGCACAGGCAAAAAGGCCCGGGTGATGGCACTTGATCCAGGCCGAGGCATAAACCAGCAGCGCAAAGCTGGCGGCGTGGCTTTCCGGAAAGCCGTAAGAGCCGAACCCCTCGATCTGGGAAAAGCACCGCTCGGCGAAATCCTCGTCATACCCGTTGCGCCGCATCCCGCGCAGGAACCGGTCGCGGAACTCCGAGACGTTGCCGTGCTTCTTGAACGTGGCCAGCGAGCGGCGCAGCCGGTCTGCCTCTTCGGGCGTGAACCCCGCGCCGACGATGGCGATCTGCATCGCCTGTTCC
>JAGRMT010000211.1 GCA_020441125.1 Roseivivax sp. | reverse complement strand
CGTAACCACTCCTCGATGCTGGGTGCAGCTTCGGGCATGGTCGCCGGTCTGGTCGCCATCACCCCGGCGTGCGGCACCGTCGGCCCGATGGGCGCGATCATCCTGGGCGCTGTCGCCTCGGCTGGCTGCTACTTCTTCGTCGCCGTGGTCAAGAACATGTTCAAGTATGACGACAGCCTGGACGTCTTCGGCGTGCACGGCATCGGCGGGATCATCGGCGCTGTCGGCACCGGCCTGCTGTCGGGTCCGGCTCTGGGCGGCACCGGTGGCGAGGACTATGCCACGATGGCGCAGACCATCATCCAGATCAAAGCGGTGCTTCTCACCATCGTCTGGAGCGGCGTCGGTTCCTTCATCCTGTACAAGATCGTCGACATGACCATGGGCCTGCGTGTGGCCGAGGACGACGAGCGTCAGGGCCTGGATCAGACCAGCCACGGTGAATCGGCTTACAGCTACTGATGTCTCCTTCCCGTCAGTACTGAACCAACCTCCCGGGCGTTCGCGCCCGGGTTTTTTGTTTGCCCGGGATTGTCTGGCGGGGCTGCTGCTGTATCTTCGCATTCAAAGCAATGAATACCAGCGTCCGGGAGGATATCATGCCGCTGCTTCGCCCCACCCGCCGAGAGCTCTTCAAGATTGCCGCCGCGATGCCGGCGCTGACCCTGCCATTGGCAGCCCGCGCCGATCTGGGCAAGCCGGCGATGGACAACCCCACGCGCTTCTCCTTCTCTTTGGGCGATGCGCAGATGACCATCCTGTCGGATGGTTATCTTGAACTGCCGGTCGGCGGGCTGGGCGTGAATGTCGAGCCGGTCGAAGTGCAGAACTTCCTGTCCAGCTATTTCCTGTCGCCCGAAACCAACTACTCGCACACCAACCACCTGCTGGTTGAGATCGGCGAGGCCAAGGTGCTGGTCGATGTCGGCTCGGGCGACCGGTTCCTGCCCACGGCGGGGCGGCTGCTGGCCAATCTCGACGCCGCGGGCATCGACCCGGCGACGATCACTCATGTCGTCATCACCCACGCCCACCCCGACCACATCTGGGGCATCCGCGACGAGTTCGACGAGGCGATATTCCCCGATGCGCAATACTTCATCGGCCAGGACGAGCACGCCTACTGGATGCAGGATGGTCTGGCCAGCCAGGTGCCGACAGAGATGCAGCAATTCGTCGTCGGCGCGCAGAACTCGATCAATGTCGAGGGCGCGGACTGGACGCTGCTGGCCGACGGCCAGGAGGTGGTGCCGGGGCTGCGCGTCATCGCCACGCCGGGCCACACGCCGGGCCATCTCAGCGTGGTTATCGAAAGCGCCGGACAGCAGTTCATGGCACTCGGCGATTCGATGAACCACGCCTACATGAACTTTGCCAAGCCCGATTGGTACAATGGCTTTGACATGGATGGCGCTCAGACCGTGGCCACCCGCCGCCGGTTGCTGGACATGGCCGCGGCTGACCGCATCGCGGTGCTTGGATACCACTTCCCCTTCCCCGGTGTGGGCCATGTGATGCGCGATGGCGATGCCTATCGGTTCGTTCCGGCGCTGTGGCAATTCGGCTGAAGGGTCCCGCATACGTGACACGCGTATGCATGAAAATGTGGTAATCTCCTCCGCAGGCAGCGGACCTGATGGACCTCCTGCCAATCCGTCAGGGCGCCCGCGCCGGGACCGGCGCGCACAGGCCTGAGAACGGATTGGCTGCGGAGGACATGCCATGCAGAAAACCATCGGAAACCCGCTCAGCTGGGGCGCGCAGGCGCTGGCCGGTACGGGGCGTACTGCCGCCGAAGTGGCGGATACACTGGGCAGCCATGATCGGCGCATCCCCCGGATTCGCGAAATCGGGCTGGACGACATCCGCGAGGCGCTCAGCCGCGGGATCGACGATCTGGGCCATTTCCGCAGCGATGTGCTGATCCTGGCCGTGGTCTACCCGGTCATCGGCTTGGCGCTGGCCTACATCGCCTTCAACCGCGGCCTGGCACATCTGCTGTTCCCGCTGATGTCGGGCTTTGCCATCCTTGGCCCCGTGGCTGCCGTCGGCCTGTACGAGCTGAGCCGCCGCCGCGAGGCAGGCCAGCCCGCCGGCTGGGGCGATGCCTTCGCGGTATTGCGGCCGGGCGTGGCCGGGCCGGTGATGGTGTTGGGGCTGTTCCTGCTGGCGCTGTTCGCCCTGTGGATGTTCGCCGCATTCGCGATTTATGGCATGACTATGGGGCCCGCCGCGCCTGAAGGGCTGATGCCGCTGATCCGCGATGTGATGACCACGCGCGAAGGGTCGATGCTGATCGTGCTGGGCTGCGGCGTCGGCTTTGTCTTTGCAGCCACCGCCCTTGTGGTCAGCATGACCGCCTTCCCGATGCTGATCGACCGTCGCGCCGGCCTGCCGGTGGCGGTTGTCACCTCGGTGCGGGTTGCGCGAAAGAACCCGGTCGCCGTGGCGGCCTGGGGCCTGGTGGTGGCCGTATCGCTGGCGGTGGCCAGTTTGCCGATGCTGCTGGGCCTGATCCTGGTACTGCCGGTGCTGGGACATGCCACGTGGCACCTGTACCGCGCCACCGTCGCCTGGGACGACGGGCGCTAGATCAATAGGTCGGGTGGAACGTGCCGGCGGGCGACAGGGTAAAGATCTCGACCCCGTCCGCCGTCACGCCGACGGAATGCTCGAACTGTGCCGAAAGCGACTTGTCGCGGGTGACCGCCGTCCAGTCATCGGCCAGCACCTTGGTTTCGGCGCGACCGAGGTTGACCATCGGTTCGATGGTAAAGAACATGCCTTCTTCCAGCACCGGCCCGGTTCCGGGGCGGCCGTAGTGCAGCACGTTGGGCGGCGCGTGGAACACGCGGCCCAGCCCGTGGCCGCAGAAATCACGCACCACCGACATCCGCTGCGCCTCGACGTAGCTCTGGATCGCATAGCCGATATCGCCGAAGGTATTGCCCGGCTTCACCGCCTCGATCCCCAGCATCAGCGCATCATGGGTAACTTCTATCAACCGCTCTGCCTTGCGGCTGAGCGTGCCGGCCACGTACATCCGGCTTGAATCGCCGTACCAGCCATCGACGATGGTGGTCACGTCGATGTTCAGGATATCGCCGTCCTTCAGCTTCTTGTCGCCGGGGATGCCGTGGCAGACCACGTGGTTGACGCTGATGCAGCTGGCGTGCTGATAGCCCTTGTAACCGATCGTGGCCGAGACCGCGTTCAGTTCCTCGACCCGGTTGCGAATGAAATCGTCAATCGCGCCGGTGGTCTGGCCCGGGAACACATGCACCGCCACCTCGTCCAGGATCTGCGCCGTCAGCCGGCCGGCCGCATGCATCCCGGCGAAATCGCCCGGTTCGTACAGGCGGATGCCGTCCTTGGTCAGGTACCTTTGGCTCTCGTGGTTCAACGTCGCGGCTCCTCAGCGTCTGAGAGGGCTATGTAGCGCGATTTGCACAAAATAACCAGACCACAGGTTGCCACCCCCGGAACCATGCCCGCCACGGCGCGTTGCCAAGTCAGACGCAACGCGGAAGGACACATGGGACAAATCGAACAGCTGCTGCAAACCGAAATCTATGACGGCAAATCGCTGGCAGACCTGCTGACCCTGGAAATGCTGGCCAGCGTGCTGGGCAACACCCTGGCGGCGATCCTCATTCTGGTGCTTGGCTTCGTCATTTCCGGCTGGGTGCGAAGGCGCATCGTCGCGCTGGGCACCGGTCATCGCGGGCTGGACGACACCCTGTTCCACTTTCTGGGCAACATCGCGCGCTACGCGATCCTGGGCTTTGCGCTGCTGTTTGTCTTGAACACCTTTGGCGTGCGCACCACCTCGCTGGTGGCCGCGATCGGTGCGGCGGGGGTGGCAATCGGACTGGCCTTGCAAGGCACGCTGTCGAACCTGGCCGCAGGTGTGATGATCATCCTGTTTCGCCCGTTCAAGCTGGGCGACTTCGTCGAGGTCGCCGGGCAGATGGGGACAGTCAAGGACATCACGCTGAACACCACGGAACTGGCCAACACCGGCAACGTGCAGGTTATCATTCCGAATTCCGAGGTCTGGGGAAACATCATTGTCAACTACTCGGCCTATCCCACGCGCCGGGCCGAATGGAGCTTTGGCGTCGGTTACGGTGCCAACCTGGCACGGGCCGAACGGGTGATCCGCGATACCATCATGGCCGACGAGCGCTCGCGCAGCGATCCCGAGCCATTCATCCAGGTGAACGCGCTGAACGACAGCTCTGTCGATTTTCTGGTGCGCGTCTGGGTCGATGCCTCGGTGTATTTTCAGTACCAGGCCGACATCAAGCGCAAGGTGAAAGAGGCACTGGACGACGCCGGGATCGACATCCCCTTCCCAACACGCACCCTGTTGCAGGCCAGCTAGGGTGCGATGCAGGCGTTGCCAGGTTGGCCTGGGCGGGCTTAGGCTGATGTCAGCGTTTTTCAGCCACAGGTATTGCCATGCCCAGATTTCACCGCATCCCCCTCGTCGCCGTTCTGGCCCTTGCCGCCTTGCCCGCCGCCGCCGATCCCTGCCAGGAGGAGATCCAGGCGCTCTATGATGGTGGACCGATGGATTACTACACCTGGGGCCCCTACAAGACCGCCACCGCCTATTTCGCACAGGACGGTTCGTTGAAGATGGTGTTGGACATCATCGCCGAAACCCCGACCCACATGATCAGCACCACCCGCGACAGTGGCCAATGGTACCTGGTGGAAGGGTTGGAAACCTGGACCGCGCCTGCGGCAGAGGGGCCGTGGACCTATGCCGGCAAGATGCAGCATGCCGACGCCGACGGTTTTAACCGTCAGATGCTGGCCGACCAGCGCAAGAACGTGACAGAGGCCGAATGCCTTGGCGTGGTCGAACTGGCGGGCCGCCCGGCGCAGTCCTATCGGTTCATCACCAAGACCGACCCGCACGAGGAATGGGGCTCTGGCTGGTTCGGCGGGCGGTACGCGATCTGGGTAGACCAGGAAACCCGCCGGATTGCCCGGATGGAAACCCATGAATTCGCCGCACATTACGCGCCAACGCCCTCGACGGACATCATCGTGAACGAGTATACCTACGATCCAACGATCGCGATGCCGCCCACCCCGCCGAAATGACGCCTAGACATCAATCACGGGCAGGGGCCCCGCGGGGGTGACCCCTTCGGGCGTGATCGCGCAGCCCAGCGCCATCACCCCGACCCCGGCGGCGCGGGCGCGGGCAAATCCCGCCGCATAGGCCGGGTCGATATCCGCCGCCACGGCGACGCGTCGGCAATCGGTGCGCTGAACCAGGAACAGAAGCATGGCGCGATGACCCTGCGCCACCATCTCGGCGAGCTCGCCCAGGTGCTTCAGCCCGCGCGCGGTGCGGCTGTCGGGAAACTCGGCCAGTCCGGGCTGGCGCGACAGGGTGACCGATTTCACCTCGATATAAAGATCGGGCAGCCCGGCACCGCTGGCCAGGAAATCCACCCGGCTGTTGGTGCCATAGGCCACCTCGGCCCGTACCGTGTCATATCCCGCCAGGCCCGGCACGGTGCCCGCCTCCAGCGCGCCGCGCAGCGCGCGGTTGGGAACCGAGGTGTCAACCCCGGTGAAATGCCCGCCGCCATGTTCCACCAGACGCCAACCATAGCGCAGCTTCTTGCGGGGATCGTCGTTGGGCTCAAGCCAGATGCGCATGCCCGGTTCGGCCAGCCCCAGCATCGAGCCGGGATTGGCGCAATGGGCGGTAACCTGCGTTCCGTCGGCCAGCTCTGCGTCCGCCAGGAACCGCTTGTAACGCCGGATCAGCGTGGCGGGGACAAGGGGGGTTGGAAAGCGCATGAGCCAAGCCCTATACCTGAGCCGAAGCCCAAGCAAGGAGCGCCCGCCATGCCAAACCCCACCGCCGCGATCCTGGTGATCGGCGACGAGATCCTGTCGGGCCGCACACGCGATTCCAACATGCATTTCCTCGCGCAGGAACTGACCAAGCAGGGCATCGACCTGAAGGAAGCGCGCGTCGTCAGCGACAACCGCGCCGCCATCATAGAAGCGGTGCGCGCGCTCAGCGCGGGGCATGACCACGTGTTTACCAGCGGCGGAATCGGCCCGACGCATGACGACATCACCGCCGATTGCATCGCCGCCGCCTTTGACGTGACAATCGGCATCCGCGATGATGCCCGCGCGCTTCTGGCGGCGCATTACGCACGGCAGGGGGTAGAGTTCAACGCCGCGCGCCAACGCATGGCGCGCATCCCCGAAGGCGCGACGCTGATCGAAAACCCGGTTTCTGTCGCGCCGGGTTTCACCATCGGCAACGTGCATGTCATGGCCGGTGTTCCCAACGTGTTTCAGGCCATGGTGGCCAGCGTGCTGCCCGGGCTGACCGGCGGCGCGCCGCTGCTCAGCCAGTCGCTGCGCATCGACCGGGGCGAGGGCGAAATCGCCGGCCCGCTGGCCCAGCTGGCCGAGGATTACCCCGAGCTGTCGATCGGCTCTTACCCCTATCAGCGTAACGGCATCTACGGCGCCAATATCGTGATCCGCGGCCAGGACGGCGCGCAGGTCGATGCCGCGATGACGCGGCTGGCCGGGATGTTCCCGGCATGAGCCTGCCTGACGCACGACGCATGTACCGCGTGTCCGAGGCCACCTGGCCCCCGCGCGAAGCGGTCGAGGCCGGCCCCTGGACGCTGCGCGATGGTGCCGGCGGGGGCAAGCGCGTTTCGGCTGCGACCCAGCGGGCTGCCTTCGATGCCGCCGACGATCTGCCCGCCGCCGAGGACGCGATGCGCATCCTTGGTCAAGATCCGCTGTTCATGATCCGCCAGGGCGACGAGGCGCTGGACGCCGAGCTGGCTGCGCGCGGCTACCAGGTGATCGACCCGGTCCGCATTCTGGTTTGTCCGATTGCGCAGCTGACTGACGTGCCGGTGCCTCTGGTCACCGCATTCACCGTGTGGGAACCGCTGGCGATCATGGTCGACCTCTGGCAGGAGGCCGGGATCGGCGAGGCGCGTCTGCGGGTGATGAACCGGGCCAAAGGCCCCAAGACGGGCCTGTTCGGACGGATCAAGGACAGCCCCGCCGGCGTCGGATTTTGCGCCATCCATGACGGCGTTGCCATGGTACACGCGCTGGAGGTATCGCCGCGTTATCGCGGGCTGGGGCTGGGTGCCTGGTTGATGCGCGCCGCCGCCCATTGGGCCGCCGACTGGGACGCCGAGTGGATGGCGGTGCTGTGCACCAAGGCCAACACCGGCGGCACTGCCTTTTACAACGCGCTTGGGATGCGCAGCGTGGGCGACTACCATTACCGCATCCTGCCGAAAGGGGACCCCAAGACATGAGCCGCGAAGACCTGCCCACCGCCTTGAACCTGCCGATGGTGGACCCGCTGCCGCCCGAGACGCAGAAGTATTTCGACATCTGCCAGGACAAGCTGGGCATGGTGCCCAACGTTCTGAAGGCCTATGCCTTCGACATCGACAAGCTGANNCGCCTTTACCCAGCTCTACAACGGGCTGATGCTTGAACACAGCGGCCTGTCTAAGCTGGAGCGCGAGATGATCGCGGTGGTCGTTTCCTCGATCAACAAGTGCTTCTACTGCCTGACCGCCCATGGCGCGGCGGTACGCCAGCTGTCGGGCGATCCCAAGCTGGGCGAGATGCTGGTGATGAACTGGCGCGTGGCCGACTTGCCGCACCGCCAGCGCGCGATGCTGGCTTTCGCCGAGAAGATGACCCGCAACAGCAGCGAAATCGGCGAATTCGACCGCGAAGCGCTGCGCGATGCCGGTTTCACCGACCGCGACATCTGGGACATCGCCAACGTCGCCGGCTTCTTCAACATGACGAACCGCGTGGCCAGCGCCACCGACATGCGGCCGAATGACGGTTATCACGCCCAGGCGCGCTAAGGCGCTACTGGCCCTTCTGCTGACCGCTGCCGGCCTGCCCGCCGCGGCGGCCCAACTGCAATTGCCCGATGGCGCGACGCAGACCGAAAATCGCGTGCGCGATCCGGGCAGCTATGTGCTTCCACTGGGCCCGTGGACACCCGAAGGCATGGATACCAAGGTCGAGGAAGGGCGCATCGCCCTGTCGGCCTGGCGCATCCCGGCCCAGGCGGTGACCACGCTGCAAATCCTGCGACCGCTGCGCGACCAGCTGCAAGAACAGGGCTACGAGATCCTGTTCGAATGCGCCGACCGTGATTGCGGCGGCTTCGATTTCCGTTTCGCGACCGAAGTCCTTGCCGCTCCGGCGATGTATGTCGACCTGGCCGATTACCGCTTTCTGGCGGCGCGGGGGCTGCGCAACGACCATGTCACGGTGCTGGTCAGCCGCAACAGCGGCGCGGCCTATGTCCAGACCATCACCGCCGACTATACCCAGGCAGAGCCGCTGACCACGTTCGAGGTTGAAACGCCATCGGTGCCCACCGTCTCGGGCGGGGTGGCGCAGCAGTTGGTCGGCTATGGCCATGTGGTGCTGTCGGACCTGACTTTCGCCAGCGGCTCGTCCGAGCTGGGCACGGGCGATTATGGATCGCTGGGCGATCTGGCCAAGTTCCTGAAGGACAATCCGGCGCGCCGGGTGATCCTGGTCGGCCACACTGATGCCGTCGGCTCGCTCGAGGGGAACAGGACGCTGTCGCGCCGCCGCGCCGCCTCGGTTCGGCAAAGGCTGGTGCAAAGCTACGGCGTGCCGGGCGCCCAGGTCACGGCAGATGGTGCGGGCTACCTGTCGCCGGTGGCCAGCAACGGCACCGAAGAGGGCCGCGAGGCCAACCGCCGGGTAGAGGCGGTGCTGCTGGAATAGCAGCGCCGCGCCCCTGCTCGGGGCGCGGTTCGTTCTTGGCATGTGCCGGCTTAGCCGAACACCTTGGTCAGCGCGTTATCCGTGGCGTCGATGATCTGGTCGATATCGTCGCGCGTGGCGATCAGCGCGGGGGCGTAGCACAGCGTGTTGTTGAACCCCGGCACCGACCGGTTGGTCGCGCCAATGATCACCCCCTGCGCGCCGCAATCGGCCACCACAGCCTGCACCATCTTTTCGGGCGCCGGTTCCTTGGTGGTCCGGTCGGCCACCAGCTCGGCACCCAGGAACAGGCCCTTGCCGCGCACGTCGCCGATCACCTTGTGCTTGTCCTGAAGCTCGTGCAGCCGGCCCATCATGTAGCCGCTCATCTCCAGGCAGTTGTCCAGTAGGTTCTCGTCCTCGATGATGCGCATGTTCTCCAGCGCCGCCGCCGGCCCGGCGGTGCAACCGCCAAAGGTCGAGATGTCGCGGAAATAGTTCAGCGGATCGTCGGCATTGTCCTTGAACATGTTGAACACCTCTTCGGTGGTCACCAGGCAGGCAATGGCGGCATAGCCCGAGGCCACGCCCTTGGCCATGGTCACCATGTCGGGCTGAACGTCATAGTTCTGATAGCCGAACCAGGTGCCGGTGCGACCCAGGCCGCAGACCACCTCGTCGATATGCAGCAGCACGTCGTACTTGCGGCAGATTTCCTGCACCCGCTGCCAATAGCCCGGCGGCGGGGCGATCACGCCGCCACCCGCGGTTACCGGCTCCAGGCACAGCGCGCCCACGGTATCGGGGCCTTCGCGCAGGATGACTTCCTCGATCGCATCGGCGGCACGCTGGCCATAAGCCTCGCCTGTCAGGTCCCACTGGGCGCGGTATTCCAGGCAGTGCGGCACGCGCACGAAATCGGGTGTGAACGGCCCGTACTGCGCGTTGCGCTCATCCTGGCCGCCCGCCGACAGGCAGGCAATGGTGGTGCCGTGGTAATCGCGGTCGCGGTACAGGATCTTGGTCTTCTTGCCGCCGTAGCGCTTGTGCGCGATCTGGCGGACCATCTTGAACGCCTTCTCATTCGCCTCAGAGCCGGAGTTGCAATAATAGACGCGGGTCATGCCCGGCATCTTGGCGATCAGCTTCTCGGCAAACAGCGCGCCGGGGATCGTGCCGGCCGCGCCGGCGAAGTAGTTCAGCTTCAGCAGCTGGTCGGCAATTGCCTTGACGATCGTCTCGCGGCCATAGCCGACGTTGACAGTCCACACCGCGCCAGAGACCGCATCCAGCAGCTCACGCCCCTTCTGGTCCCACACGCGCAGGCCCTTGCCCTCGACAACGATCCGGGGTTCGCCGGTTTCAAAGGGTTTGTGCTGTACCAGGTGATGCCAAACGTGGGCCTTGTCGGCGGCCACGACATGGCTCAGGTCGTTTTTGCTGAACGTACCGTCCATTGCCTTGCTCCATTGATCAATGCGCCAATCCGAGCGCGGCGCGCCGGGGCGGATTGGTGCAGCTTATCACAAGGAGCGGGAACCGGAAGCGGCAGTGCTTATCCTTTGGGCGCTTCCGAACTCATGCCGTCGAGCGTGCCCATCAGGCCCCCGATTGTCGTCACCAGCCAGGACCAGGCGCCGTCGATCGCGCCCTTGTAGGCGGTCAGCGCCGGTTCCAGCGCGGGAACGGCCTCTGTTACCGCGGGGGCAAGCAGGTACAGCAGCGCCAGCAACAGCACCAGCGCGATAGCCCAGACGATGCCGCGGCCGAACCCGCCACGCGCTTTTTCCTGCGCTGCGATGATCTCGGCTCCGTCGCCCTTGCGGTCAGAGGTAGACCGTAGCGTCGAGTTGATCGCATCGACATCGGGCAGCATCTCGCCGCGCGAGATCGTTGCCGGAGCGGCGCGGGCCGGGGCGGCCTCGGCGGCCGGCTCGCTGCGCGAGGGCTTGGGCGGGCGCGGGGTATCCTCCAGCCCAAGGTCCGGCTGACTTTCGATCGTGGCCCGCTCGGCGGCGCGGACCTTGGCCTCGCGCGTGGCTTCGGCGCGCAGAACGTCCATCACCCGCGGGTCCATGTCGCGCCCGCGCGGCGCCGGGCCGCGCCCCGTCGCCGGTTGCGGCGCGGGGGTGTATTCCATCGGCTCGTGCTCGTCCTCGGCGGTTTCCTCTTCCGCCTCCTCGGGCTCGGGCTCGGGTTCCTGGACGGCGATCATGCGCTTGGGCTTGGGCCGCGACGTCGCCGGACGCGCGGGCGGGCCAGACATGTCCCAGCCGTTCTCGGCGCCAATGGCTTCACGCGAAGCGGCAATGGCCGCCTCCTGATCAGGGTGCAGCTGAAACCATGTATGCCCACAGCTGGAGCACTGAACGTCGCGTCCCTCCATCGAGATGGCGTTGTCCGGCACTTCGTACTGCGCCTCACAATTCGGGCAAATCAGCCGCATCAGCTTTCGCGTCCTCGCATTACCTGCGCGCACCATCGTGCACTTGCGGCACCATAGGCGCTTGTCCTGTTGTGGAAAAGTCCACATTCGCCGCACCGCCTACATTGAATCCCACGCGATGCTGCGGCACAACAAGGCATTGCAGGCAAGGTAGGGCTGGTATTGCGGTGATCGAGTTCGAAAACGTGGCCTACAGCTATGGAGGGGGCGAGCTGTTGACCGATATCTCGCTCAAGCTGTCGCCGGGCACGTTCCATTTCCTGACCGGGCCTTCCGGCTCGGGCAAGACCACTTTCCTGCGCCTGTGTTATGGGGCGCTGAAGCCAACCGCCGGGCAGGTGCGCCTTTTCAGCCGCGATCTGCGCCAGATGAGCCGCGACGACATCGCCCGAAGCCGCCGCCGCATTGGCGTGGTGCATCAGGATTGCCAGTTCCTCGACCATCTGGACGTGACCGAGAACGTCGCGCTGCCGCTGACCGTGTCGGGGCAGGACGCCGGCGCCGCGCAGGGCGATCTGCAAGAGCTGCTGGGCTGGGTCGGGCTGTCGGGCCGCGCCGGGGCGCTGCCGCCCGAGCTGTCTGGCGGCGAACGTCAGCGCGCCGCGCTGGCAAGGGCGGTGATCCTGTCGCCCGACGTGGTGCTGGCGGACGAGCCGACGGGAAACGTCGACTGGGACATGTCGCAGCGCCTGCTGCAATTGCTGATCGAGCTGAA
The DNA here is from genome assembly GCA_020441125.1 of Roseivivax sp. Taxonomy (GTDB): domain Bacteria; phylum Pseudomonadota; class Alphaproteobacteria; order Rhodobacterales; family Rhodobacteraceae; genus Mesobacterium_A. Next base: position 5,056 of record JAGRMT010000211.1, on the reverse strand, counting down.
CCGGATGGGCAAGACCATCGTGATCGCCACCCATGACATGGCGCTGATCCGCGCCGCCAAGAGCCACGTTCAGGCCCGGGTTCTGCGTATCTCGCAGCGCCGGCTGCAACTGGCCGGAGCCGACCTGTGAACCGCTGGCTGGAACAGGCGCGCGCCGCGCTGGCGGGCGACGCGGGCGCTGACAGGGTGGTGCCGCCGGCCGGGTTCACCGTTCGCCTGACGCTGATCAGCGCGGCGGCGATGGCGTTTCTGGCCGTCTTCGCGCTGGCGCTGGTGCTGACCGCCGGCCGGATCGCCGAACGCTGGGGCCAGGAACTGGCCCGCGCCGCCACCGTGCGCATCTCTGCCCCGGTGGGCGAGGGCGCGGCCCAGACCGCCGCCGCGCTGAAAGTGCTTGAGACCACGCCCGGCGTCGCCTCGGCCCGCGCGCTGAGTGCCGAGGAACAAAGCGCCCTGCTTGAGCCGTGGTTCGGCCCCGACCTGCCGGTTGACCAGCTGCCAGTGCCGCAACTGATCGAGGTGATCGAGGATGACACCGGATTTGACGCCGCCGGGCTGCGCCTGCGGTTGTCGGCCGAAGTGCCCGCCGCCGTGCTCGACGATCACAGCCGCTGGCGCGCACCCCTGGTCGAGGCCGCGTCGCGGTTGCGGTTGCTGGGCTGGGTGTCGCTGGCGCTGATTGGCGCGACTGCCGCCGCGATGGTGACACTGGCCGCCCACGGCGCGCTGGCCGCCAATGCGCGGGTCATCGCGGTGTTGCGCCTGGTCGGCGCGACCGACGGCTACATTGCCTCGGCCTTCGTGCGCCGCTTTACGCTGCGCGCGCTGGCCGGTGCTGCGCTGGGCACCGTGGCAGGGATCGCGGCCGTTCTGCTGCTGCCCGATGGTGGCGACACCGGCGCGTTCCTGTCTGGCATCGGCTTTGCCGGGTGGGGCTGGATCGGGCCGGTCCTGGTGCCGCCACTGGCCGCGCTGGTGGCCTTCACGGCGACTCGCGCCGCCGCCAACCGAGTTCTGGAGGATCAAGGCTGATGTCACAGGCATGGCGCTGGGTACGTTCGGCGGTCTACGTCGGACAGGTTTACGTGATGATGGGCGTGATCGGGATCGTCTTCTTTCCCTTCGCCCTGGTCAGCCGCGACGCCGCCCGCGCGGCGTGCAAGGCTTTCTGCCGCTGGACGTTGTGGACCGCGCGCTGGATGGTCGGACTGCGCACCGAAGTGCGCGGCCCGGTGCCCACCGGCGAGGTGCTGATCGCGTCCAAGCACCAGTCCTTCCTCGACATCATCATGATCTTCAACGCGGTGCCCGCCGGAAAGTTCATCATGAAGCGCGAGCTGCTCTGGGCGCCTGTGCTGGGCCAGTACGCGCTGCGCATCGGCTGNNCGGCTGCGTGCCGGTTGATCGCGGCAAGCGTGGGCAGGCGATCACCAAGATGGTCAAGGATGTCGAGGCGGGCAGCGCCCAAGCCGGGCAGCTGATCATCTACCCTCAGGGTACGCGGGTGCCGCCGGGGGTGCACAAGCCCTACAAGGTGGGCAGCGCCGTGCTGTACGACCAGCTGGGCCAGGACTGCGTGCCCGCTGCCACCAATGTCGGTCTGTTCTGGCCCAAGAAGGGCATTCTGCGCAAACCCGGCCTGGCCGTGGTGGAATTCCTGCCCAGCATCGCCGCCGGCACCGATCAGCGCACGTTCCTGACGCGACTGGAGCGAGAGGTGGAGCGCGCCTCGAACGCGCTGATGGCCGAAGCCGGATTCAAGGTTCCGCCGCCGCACAACTGAACCGCCGCCGATCCACGGAAATCCCCGCCGGATCCGGCGGATGTGCGCGCATACACACGGGTGTGTGCGCGACGGAAACGGGTGCGCTCCTACGTTTTGCTGACGAGCGAAACAAGAACAGGACGCCATAATGCCGATTTCCGAAGTTTTCCGCAGCCTGTCCCGCAGGCGGTTGCTGGCGGGGTTTGCCGCCTCGCCGATCGCGGCGATGGGCATCGGGGCCTTTCCGCGCCAGGTCCGCGCACAGGCGCAGGCCGTCGGGCTGATCACCCCCAACGTGTGCATGGTCGCGCCCGAAGTGACCGAGGGGCCTTATTATTTTGACCCAGCGCTGGAACGCAGCGACATCACCGAGGGCAAGCCGGGCGTACCGCTGAAGCTGCAAATCCAGGTGGTGACCGCAGACTGCCAGCCGGTGCCCGGCGCGCGGGTCGTTGTCTGGCATTGCGATGCATCGGGCAACTATTCCGGTTATGCCCGCCAGGGCAGCGACGGCGCGCTGGACTCCAGCGGCGAGACCTTCCTGCGCGGTACGCAGGTTTCCGGCGACACCGGGGTGGCCCTCTTCGACACGATCTATCCCGGGTGGTACCGTGGCCGCACGACCCACATCCACTTCAAGGTGTTTCTCGACAGCCGCACCGTGCTGACCAGCCAGATCTTCTTTCCGGACGCGCTGAGCCAGTACCTGTTCCAGTCGGTGCCGCCCTACAATCAGCGGACGGCGGAACGCGACACCACCAACGGCACCGATGGCATCGCCCGGCAGGCGGGCGAGGGAGCCTTTGCCGCGCTGCGCGAGCAGGCCGCCCACTACACCGCCGCGCTGGTGGTCGGCATCGACGAAACCGCCAGCAGCCGGGCCGGAAAGCGCCCCGGCGCAGGAGGCCCGCCGCCGGGCGGTGCGCCGGCCACGGGCTCTGCCGCTGTGTTCATCCCGGGCCAGCAGGGATAACCCGGCCCGGACAAGAAAAAGGCGCACCCCGCGAGGCGCGCCTTCCAACGTCCGCACTTGCGGATCGCTTACATGTGGATCGGACCGTCGCCGCAGGCCAGCGCCGCCTCGCGCACCGCTTCCGAGAAGGTCGGGTGTGCATGGCAGGTCAGCGCGATGTCCTCGGCCGCCGCGCCGAATTCCATGCCGACGCAGATCTCGTGGATCAACTCGCCCGCCGACGGGCCGATGATATGCGCGCCCAGGATGCGGTCGGTCGCCTTGTCCACCAGCAGCTTGACGAACCCATCGCCCTGCATCACCGCCTTTGCCCGGCCATTGCCCATGAAGCTGAACTTGCCCACCTTGTAGGCGTGGCCCTCGGCCTTCAGCTGTTCCTCGGTCTTGCCGACGCTGGCGACTTCGGGCGTGGTGTAGATCACGCCGGGGATCACGTCATAATTCACGTGGCCATGCTTGCCCGCGATCACCTCGGCGCAGGCCATGCCCTCGTCCTCGGCCTTGTGGGCCAGCATCGGGCCGACGATGGCGTCGCCGATGGCGTAGACGCCCTTCACGTTGGTCTGCCAGTGCGCATCGGTCTTGATCTGGCCGCGGTCGGTCATTTCGACCCCCAGCTCGGCCAGGCCCAGCCCGTCGGTGTAGGGCTTGCGGCCCGTTGCCACCAGCACCACGTCGGCGTCGATCGAATGTTCGCTGTCGTCCTTGCGCAGCTTGTAGGTAACGGTCGCCTTGCCCTTGGCCTGGTCCACCTTCTGCACAGCCGCGCCCAGCGTGAACTTCAGCCCCTGCTTGGCCAGGATTTTCTGGAAGGTCTTCTGCACCTCGCCGTCCATGCCAGGGGTGATGAAATCGAGGAACTCGATCACCTGCACCTCGGTTCCCAGGCGGGCGTAGACAGAGCCCATCTCCAGCCCGATCACGCCGGCGCCGATAACGACCATCTTCTTCGGAATCTTGGGCAATTCCAGCGCGCCGGTGGAGGTGACGACGACCTTCTCGTCGATCTCGATCCCCGGCAGCGAGGACGGGACAGAGCCCGAGGCGACGATGATCGCCTTGGCGCCGTGAACCTCGTCGCCCACCTTCACCTGACCGGCGGCGGGGATGCTGCCCCAGCCTTTCAGCCAGTCGATCTTGTTCTTCTNNNTGAACAGGAACTCGATGCCCTTGGTGTTGCCCTCGATCACGCTGTCCTTGTAGGCAAGCATCTGTTTCCAGTCGACTTTCGGCTTGGACACACCCAGGCCCATCGATGCGAAGTTGTGCTCGGCCTCGTGCAGCAGGTGGCTGGCGTGCAGCATCGCCTTGGACGGGATGCAGCCGACGTTCAGGCAGGTGCCGCCCAGCGTGGCGCGGCCCTCGACGCAGGCGGTTTTCAGGCCCAGCTGGGCGCAGCGGATGGCGGCGACATAGCCGCCGGGGCCGGCGCCGATCACGATGACATCATAGTTGGCCATGGGGGGTCTCCTCGTCAGAAAATGGCGGGTGGCATGCCTGCGGCACGCGTGGGGGTATGGCTTGGGGGCAGGCGCCGGGTCATATCAGGGTGTTCCCCAGGATCACGATCGTGGCGCCGAAGCCGGCGGCCCAGACGACGGTGCGCCAGGGCGACAGGCCCAGCAGGTAGGCCGGTACGTAAAGGATGCGGGCTCCCAGGAAAACCACGCCGGCCAGCACGCTAACCGCGTCGCCCCGATCGGCGAAGACGGTGACCAGTATTGCGATGGCGAAGAGCAGCAGCGCCTCGAACCCGTTGTTCATCGCCCGCTGCGCACGCGCGGGCACGCCGGTCAGGCTGCGCCCTTCGTCGCGGGCGCCAAGCGCGTAGCGCGTGCCGACCTGGCGCCGGGCGAGGTGGGCGTAAATGCCGATGGTGAGCGCTTGCCAAAGGGCGGCGAGGACCAGGAGGGTGAGTTCGGGGGTCATGGCGGCCACTCGGGGGCCGGTCTGGGACCGGCCGAAGGGGTGGCGGGCCAAAGCCCGCCCTACGGGGCGCCCGGTCGGGGCCGGGCGGTGGGGTGGAACCCCACCCTACGGCGCTGCGCGGGGTGGGAATGGTGTGACGTTGGAAAGAATGCCCAACGCCGTAGGGTGGGTTTTCAACCCACCACTCAAAGGTCCATCAACAGCCGGCGCGGGTCTTCCAGCGCATCCTTGACGCGGACGAGGAAGGTCACCGCGCCCTTGCCGTCGACGATACGGTGATCGTAGCTCAGCGCCAGGTACATCATCGGGCGGATCTCGATCTTGCCGTTGATGACCATCGGCCGGTCCTGGATCTTGTGCATCCCCAGGATGCCCGACTGCGGCGGGTT
>JAGRMT010000210.1:1014-4776 GCA_020441125.1 Roseivivax sp. | reverse complement strand
GACGCCATCACCGACGCGCGGGTGACAGACCTGCCGGACTGGCTGCGGCCGGGCGATCTGCTGGTGCTGAACGACACCAAGGTGATCCCGGCGCGGCTGTCGGGCACCCGTCGGCGCAGCGGCGAGGCCGGCGCAACCGAGGCACGGATCGAGGTCACCTTGCTGGAGCCGCGCCCGGATGGCAGCTGGGCCGCGCTGGTCAAGCCGCTGAAGAAGGTGCGCGACGGCGAGCAGATCGTCTTTGCCGAGGACCTGTCCGCCACCGTCGAGGGCCGGTCCGAGGGGCAGGCGTTTCTGCGTTTCGACCGCACCGGCGCGGATTTCGACGCGGCGCTGGCGCGGGCAGGGGCGATGCCGCTACCGCCCTACATTGCCGCCAAACGCCCGGCGGACGAGCGCGACAAGACCGATTATCAAACTGTCTGGGCGCGCCATTCCGGCGCGGTGGCGGCTCCGACCGCCTCGTTGCATTTCGACGCGCCGCTGCTGGCGGCGCTGGCGGACAAGGGCGTGCGTTTTGCCCACGTCACGCTGCATGTTGGGGCGGGTACCTTTCTGCCGGTCAAGGTCGATGACATCACCACCCACAAGATGCACGCCGAATGGGGCCAGGTCACGCCCGAGGCGGCAGCGGCCATCGCGGCGGCCAAGGCGGCGGGCGGGCGTGTGATCCCGGTTGGCACCACCGCGCTGCGACTGATCGAGACGGCGGCGGCAGATGGCGCCATCGCGCCATGGGAAGGGCCGACCGATATCTTCATCTATCCCGGCTTTCGCTTCCGCGTGGCCGATGCGCTGATGACCAATTTCCATTTGCCCAAATCGACGCTGATGATGCTGGTCTCGGCGCTGATGGGGCCCGAGCGCATAAGGGCGATCTATGCCCATGCGGTGGCGCAGGGATACCGGTTCTTCTCTTATGGCGATGCCTCGCTGCTGTTGCCGCAAGGGGCGGAGTGACCCGGGGGCGGGCCTTGTGAAATGTCCGGTTTTTCCGCTACAAAGTCGGTCTAGGGCAGGATTGCCCGTGCCCGCCGCGCTAGGCTTGGGGCAGAACGGACACAGCGGGAAAGATCATGTTACAGGTACTGCGCAGCTCTTGGGCCCTTCTTCTTGGCATGGGCATGTTGATGCTGGGCAACGGCCTTCAGGGCTCGCTTCTGGGCGTGCGCGGTGGGGCCGCGGGTTTCTCGACCCTGTCGATGTCGATCGTGATGTCGGCCTATTTCGCCGGTTTCCTGTTCGCCAGCCGGGTGACGCCGGGGATGATCCGGCGGGTCGGGCATGTGCGCGTGTTCGCGGCGCTGGGGTCGATGATCTCGGCGGTGCTGATCCTGTATCCGGCGATCCCCCATCCCGCGATGTGGACGCTGGGGCGGCTGCTGATCGGCTTCTGCTTTTGCGGCGTCTACGTGACGGCGGAAAGCTGGCTGAACAACGCCTCGTCCAACGAAACGCGCGGGCAGGCGCTGTCGCTGTACATGATCGTGCAGATGATCGGCATCATCCTGGCGCAACAGTTGCTGCTGATCCCCGATCCGTCGGGCTTTCTGCTGTTCGTCATCCCGTCGGTGCTGGTGTCCATCGCCTTTGCCCCGATCCTGCTGAGCGTGTCGCCCACGCCGGCCTTCTCGATGACCAAGCCGCAAAGCCTGGGCGGCCTGTACCGCACCTCGCCGCTGGCGGTGGTCGGGATGTTCCTGCTGGGCGGGGTGTTTGCCTGCCAGTTCGGCATGGCCTCGGTCTACGGGACGCAGGCGGGACTGACGCTGAAGCAGATTTCCTACTTCGTGTCGTCCTTCTATGTCGGGGCGCTGCTCCTGCAATACCCTCTGGGCTGGCTGTCTGACCGGATGGACCGGCGCCGGCTGGTGACGCTGATCGCGCTGCTGGGCGGCACGGCCGGGGTGGTGGCTATATTCGGCGCGCAGAATTACATGGTCCTGCTGGGCGCGGCCTTCTTCATCGGCGGTTGTTCAAACCCGCTGTATTCGATGCTGATCGCCTATACCAACGACTACCTGCAACCCGAGGACATGGCGGCGGCTTCGGCCGGGTTGCTGTTCGTCAACGGGCTGGGCGCGATTGCCGGTCCCATCGTGGTGGGCTGGGCGATGCAGGAATTCGGCGCGAACGCCTATTTCGTGCTGATCGCCTTCCTGATGCTGTCGCTGACCGGTTATGCTCTGTACCGCATGACGCAGCGCCGCTCGCCGCAGTCGGATGACACCGTGTCCTATCCCGCCATCTCGCCCACGGCGACCCCGGTCGCGGTCGAACTGGCGCAGGAATACGCCATCGACGTGGCGCAGGAGCATGAGTCGCAGGGCGGAAAAAAGTAACCGTCCAGACCTTGCGATGTCACACAGTTACAACCAACTGTCGCAAAACTTTACTGGCCAGCTTCCCCCGGTTCATACTTAATGACATTTGGCTTGGGGAATATGTGGATGGAGGTGCTTTTCAGATGGTGACCCCAGAAAACGTTCTTGCCTACTGGCTGGATGAAGTCGGGCCCGCAGGATGGTACGCCGGCGGCGAGGCGCTGGATGCCGAGGTGCGCAACCGCTTTGCCGATGGCTGGGCCGCGGCGATGGAAGGCCGGTTCGGTCTTTGGCTGACCTACCCCTCGGGCGCGCTGGCCTATGTGATCCTGATGGACCAGTTCCCGCGGAACATGTTCCGCGACACGCCAAAATCGTTTGCGTCGGACGCGATCGCGCTGGCGGCGGCCAAGCAGGCAATCCACCGTGGCTGGGATATGAAGATCGACGAGCCTGCGCGGCAGTTCTTCTACATGCCGCTGATGCACTCGGAAAACCTGTGCGATCAGGACCGCTGCGTGCGCCTGATGACCGAACGGATGCCCGAGACGGGCGCCGCGAACCTGCTGCATGCCAAGGCGCATCGCGCGGTGATCCGCCAGTTCGGCCGCTTCCCCTATCGCAACACCGCGCTGCGCCGGCATTCGACCCGGCCCGAGGTGGATTACGTGGCCAACGGCGGTTATCGCCAGACGCTGGAGCTGCTTCAGGCGGCGAGCTGAGCCCGGCGCCTGGCGTTCCAGCCAGGCAAAGGCGCGGGCCATCCGGTCTGCGCCTTGCGAAGTGATCGGCGTGCCATGTGCCATCAACACAGTGTTTACAGGCCAGCGCTTGACAATGGTCAGCGCGGCGCGTGCAGCCGTGCGGCAGGGAAGGCGGCCTGCCAGTCGCCCGTATGGGTGTGGTGCAGGTGGTTGAGCGCCACCAGATGCGCCACTGGCCCAAGCGCGGAGACCGCCCCGGCCAGCGCCGGTGTCAGCGCGACAGGGGACCAAAGCGCCAGCGCGCCGCTGTCCAGCCGGATCACCGCCATGCGGGTGGGAAAGACAAAGCCCGCCGCGCCGGTCAGGCACGGCCCGTCGGCGATCCACAGCTCCCTGGCGAAGGCGGTCAGCATCAACCCTGTTGGGTTCAGATGGTTCCGTGCTATGTCGATACAAACGGGTGTTACCGTCAACATGTGTTTCGCGATAGGCAGTTGGCCGCGTCCCAAAGGCTGCGGCAACCTATCCGCGAGACGAGGATTGATGGTCTTTGGGAAATAGTTTAACACTAAACGAAATTTCTGACGGAGGGCGGAGAATGGCCAATTCATTCGACATGATCGTAATCGGCGCGGGTCCGGGGGGCTATGTTGCCGCCATCCGCGGTGCGCAGCTGGGGCTGAAGGTTGCGATCGTCGAGCGCGAGCACATGGGCGGCATCTGCCTGAACTGGG
>JAGRMT010000210.1:0-1006 GCA_020441125.1 Roseivivax sp. | reverse complement strand
CCGACCAAGGCGCTGCTGCGCTCGTCGGAGATCTTCCACTACATGCACCGCGCCAAGGAATACGGGCTGTCGGCCGAGAAGATCGGCTTTGACCTCGACGCCGTCGTCGCGCGCTCGCGCGGGGTGGCCAAGCAGCTGAACGGCGGGGTGACGCACCTGCTGAAAAAGAACAAGGTCACCGCGATCATGGGAACGGCGACCCTGACCGGCAAGGGCAAGGTCTCGGTCAAGACCGACAAGGGCACCGAGGAACTGGAAAGCAAGGCCATCGTGCTGGCCACCGGCGCGCGGGCGCGCGAATTGCCGGGGCTGGAGGCGGATGGCGATGCGGTCTGGACCTACAAACACGCGCTGGTGCCCAAGCGGATGCCAAAGAAGCTGCTGGTCATCGGTTCCGGCGCCATCGGGATCGAGTTCGCCAGCTTCTATCACACGCTGGGCGCCGACACGACCGTGGTCGAGGTGATGGACCGCATCCTGCCGGTGGAAGACGAGGAAATCTCGAAATTCGCCAAGAAGCAGTTCGAAAAGCAGGGCATCAAGATCCGCGAGAAGACCTCTGTCAAGAAGCTGGACCGCGCCAAGGGCAAGGTCACCGCGCATATCGAGCAGGGCGGCAAGGTCACGACCGAAGAATTCGACACCGTGATCTCGGCCGTGGGCATCGTCGGCAATGTCGAGAACCTGGGGCTGGAGGCGCTGGGCGTTAAGATCGACCGCACCCATGTGGTGACCGACAAGTATTGCCGCACCGGGGTCGAGGGCGTCTATGCCATCGGTGACATCGCCGGGGCGCCCTGGCTGGCGCACAAGGCGTCGCACGAGGGGGTCATGGTGGCCGAGCTGATCGCGGGCGGGCATCCGCATGCGGTGGAGCCGGGCAGCATCGCGGGCTGCACCTATTGCCATCCGCAGATCGCCTCTGTCGGGCTGACCGAGGCCAAGGCCAAGGAGCAAGGCTACCAGGTCAAGGTCGGACGTTTCCCCTTCATCGGCAACGGCAAGG
>JAGRMT010000209.1 GCA_020441125.1 Roseivivax sp. | reverse complement strand
CCCGATGTCAGAGAGTTTTTTCCGTATCGCGGCGACCGGCGCCGCCGAGGTGGACCGCCCGCCGGCGGATCGCGTCCTTTCCGGCGCACCAGAATTTACGACCTGGAACATCGAAGACCGCGACGGGCTTTATTGCGGGACCTGGCGGTCGACTCCGGGCAAGTGGATCATCCGCTATGACGAATGGGAATACTGCCGCATCCTGAGCGGGCATTCCATCATCACCGAGGACGGCGGCGCGGCGCACACGCTGCGCGCGGGGGACAGTTTCGTGCTGCGCCCGGGTTTTCGCGGGACCTGGGAAGTGGTCGAGACCACCACCAAGGAATATGTGATCCGCCTGTGACCGCGCCTGCCGGGGTGCGGGATTGCGCTTTGGTTTTCCTTTGGCGATAGTGCGCTGCGAGGGTCGTGCCGGGCCGCATCCGGCTGCCCCGTCAGACCGAGGGGCGCCCGATGATCGACCGACCCGATACCGCCGAGCCGGATCACGCCGAGATCAATGCCGCGCTTTTCTGCCATTTCCCCGATACGTCGTTTCTGGACGCGGCGCTGACCGGCTGGACGCAGGCACCGTTCCTGATCACCGACGATCCGGCCCTGCTTCCCGGGATCGACGCGGCGCGGCGTTGCCTGCCCGGCGCGCTGTCGCTGGACGCGCTGCCGCTGGATGGTGACGCGGCCGTTCAGGGCCTGCGCGCGCACCTGGCCGACAGGGGCGCTGTTGATACGGTGGTGGTCGACATGACCTGGGCCCTTGCCGCGATGCTGGGCGTCGGCACGATCGAGACCTGGGGCACGGTCGCCGAGCGGCTGAGCGCCGAGGACGGCGTTCGGGTGATCTCGCTCTACAACCAGGACCGGCTGATCGAGGAACAGCTTCAGGCGGCGTTTCGCGCGCATCAGCAGTTCCTGGCGCCGTCGGGACTGTATGACAATCCCTACTGGATGCCGCGCGAGCTGTTGACCGAGGCGACGCTGGACGAACAGCTGGGCTTCATGCTGGGCCGGGTCGTGCCCGATTTCGCCGGTCAGCCGTTCTTTCGCACCTTCGACAAGGCCGCGGCGCGCGGCGCCTCGCCCGGCTGGCTGGATCACACGCGGCCATCCCTGGGTGCGCCAGAGGGGCAGAAACGCTGGCATATCCAGTGCCTTGGTCGGTTACGGGTGTTTGTCGACGGGCACCGAGAAGTGAACTGGCGCACCGCTGGCGGCGCACCGAAAAAGACCAGAACGTTGTTTGCCTACCTGCTGAGCGCCGCGGACAAGGGCGTTCACGCCGATCAGATTGGCGAGTTGCTGTGGCAGGGCACCGCATCCGAAAAGACCAAGCGCGCGCGGCTGCACCATACCGTGGCAATGCTGCGCAAGGCGCTGGGCAGCCAGGAGTCGGTGATCCGCAACGGCGACTATTACCGGCTGAACGCGCCGTCCGGCTCGCTTGTCGACATTACCACCTTCGAGCAGATGTGCCGTCGCGCCCTGTCACTGGCGCGTCATGGCCAGGACGATGCTGCGCTGGCGGTCTATATGGAAGCGGAGCGGCTTTACGCGGGCGATCTGTTCGAGGATCTGCCGCTGGAATACCTGGTGACCGAAACCGAGGATTGGGTCATGGCGCGGCGCACCTGGCTGCTCGAGATGGCGATGCGGGTGCATTACGACTTGTCCAAGCTGTTGCGCCGCTACCGCCGCCATGCCGAAGCGCTGCAATGGGCGCAGCGCGCGGTGGCGATGAACCCGGTCAGCGAAGCGGCCAATGCCGAGGTGATGCGCGTGTTTCACGCAATGGGGCGGCCCGACGCGATGCACCGGCAGTACGGGCAATACCGCGCCGCCCTTTCCAATCTGGGCGAATCCCAGGAAGGCATTGAAATCAGGGCGGTCTATGACGAGTTGTGCCGTTCGCTCGATCGCGTGACGTCGAGCCAAAGAAAAACCAAAGAGCTGGTGCTACGCTGATCCCGATACCCAGACCGCTTGCAGCAATGCACGGCGGCCGGGCGAGGGAGGACATCGACATGCAAGCACTGGACGGCCTCAAGCCGTCGGATGGGTATGACCCGTTCGACCTGAACACGCCGCACGCCCGGTGGGAGAAATTCCGCACCGAAGAGCCGATCTTCTACCACGAGCCGACCGGCTATTGGGTCGTGTCGCGATACGAGGACATCAAGGCGATCTTTGAGGACTGGAAGACCTTCAGCTCGGAAAACGCGCAAAAGCCGATGCGGCCGATGTGCGAGGAAGGTCGGCAGATACTGAAGGATGGCGGTTTCACCGCCTATTCCGGCCTGACCGCCCGAGTTCCACCCGAGCATACGCGGATCCGCAAGGTGGCACAGTCCTGCTTTGGCCCGCGCCGGTTCAAGTCGATCGAGCCGCAGATCGAAACCATCGTTCAGGCCCATCTGGACAAGCTGGAAGTTGCCTGCGCCGGCGGGGCGCCGGCGAATTTCTGGGAAATCGTCGCCTTCCCGGTGCCGGCGCATGTCCTGTTCACCCTGATGGGCATTCCCGATGCCGACGTGCCCAAGATCAAGCAATACGGCACCAGCCGGGGCAAGATGACCTGGTCGGACCTGTCCGACGCCGAACAGATCCCGGTGGCGCATGACATGGTTGCCTACTGGAAATACATCCACGATCTGCTCGATATGCGCCGTGCCAATCCGGGCGACGATTTCCCGTCGGACCTGCTGCGCCTTCAGGCCGAAGGGGCCGAGATCAGCGACGAGGAAATCGCCGGCGTTCTTTATTCCACCCTCTTCGCCGGGCACGAGACGACATCGACCTTCATGGGCAACTACGTGATGGCGATGATGGACAACCGCGATGCATGGGAGGCGATCAAGGCCGACCATTCGCGGATCCCCAATGCCGTTGAAGAGATGCTGCGCTACATGCCTTCTGTCGTCGGCTGGCGTCGCAAGGCACGGACAGAGGCGGTGGTCGGCGGTGTCCGTCTGCCCGCCGGGGCCGAAGTGCTGATGATCACGGGTTCGGCCAACCGCGACGAAACCCAGTTCCCCCAGGGCGAAAAGCTGGACTTCCTGCGCGACAACGCGCGCACCCATCTCAGCTTTGGCTACGGTATCCACTATTGCCTGGGCTTCCAGCTGGCCAAGATGGAGGCGACGATCCTGCTGCGGCAACTGGCCGAGCGGTTCCCCGATCTGCGCCTGGCACCAGGGTTCCGGCCCAGCTATCACCGCAACATCACCTTCCGGGTTCCGACATCGGTCATGGTGCAGACGGGGCGTGCGGCATGACCTTGGGCGACGGCACCTATACCCTTGGCTTTGCCCGGATCGGCAAGGCCGACCATGCCCGCGTTGGCGGCAAGTGCGCCTCGCTGGGCGAGATGACCCAGGCCGGCGTCGCGGTGCCGCCGGGTTTTGCCGTGACCACCGACGCCTACATCACGATGGCGCGCGAAAGCGGGCTGGAAGCCGAGATCGAGCGCCATCTCAAGCAAGTCGATCCCGACAACATCGACTCGGTCGACCGGGCGGCGCAGGCGATCCGGATCCGCATCCGCTCGCACCACATGCCCGCCGAAGTGGAGCAGGCCATCCGAACGGCCTATGCCGAACTGGGCGATGACATGCCGGTGGCGGTACGCTCCTCGGCCACGGCCGAGGACCTGCCCGATGCATCTTTTGCAGGGCAGCAGGACACCTACCTTTGGGTGCGCGGCGCCGACAACGTGGTCGAGAAGGTGCGCGATTGCTGGGCCTCGCTTTATTCCACGCGCGCCGTAGCCTACCGCGAGAAGAACCGCATCGCCCATGCCGATGTGCATATGAGCGTGGGCGTGCAGAAGATGGTCAACGCTCGCACGGCCGGCGTGGCGATGACGCTGGATCCGGGCACCGGTGACCGCACGCGCATTGTCATCGACGCCAGTTGGGGCCTGGGCGAAATGGTGGTTTCGGGCGTGGTGACGCCCGACAACTTCACCGTCGAGAAGGTCCTGATGGAGATCGTCGACCGCAAGATCTCGGACAAGCATGTCGAACTGGTTGGTGATGCCGCCGCCGGAGAGGCGGTAGAGCGCGAGGTCGAGGAGGGCCGCCGCAAGATCGCCTGCCTGTCGGATGCCGAGGTGATCGCAGTGGCGGCGCTGGCCAAGCAGCTGGAACGGCAGAATAAATGCCCGCAAGACGTGGAGTGGGCCATCGACGCCGACTTGCCGGAAGGGGAAAACCTTCTGGCGTTGCAAAGCCGGCCAGAGACGATCTGGTCACAGAAAAAGAAGGACGAGCCCAAGAAGACCTACGCGACAGGGATGATGGGCATCGTCGGCACGCTGAATTCGGCGCTGACCGTCAAGCGCTGAGCCAAACACCGATTTCAGGGAGGAATCGACCATGGACGCAAAGACGCCCCTCTTTCCAAGCGCCTTCGACGTGAAGGCGCCGAAAGGCGCGGAAGGCTGGCAAAGCCTTTACCCCTATTACACCCAGTTCCAGCCGTCGCGGCGGGAAGAGGATGACCAGAAATTCTGGTTCTGCAACTCGCAGCAC
>JAGRMT010000032.1 GCA_020441125.1 Roseivivax sp. | reverse complement strand
CGAGGGGCTGGATATCCCCGAATGTGGCCTGGTGGCGATCCTGGACGCGGACAAGGAAGGCTTCCTGCGCTCCGAAACCTCGCTGATCCAGACTATCGGCCGCGCCGCGCGCAACGCCGACGGGCGGGTCATCATGTATGCCGACCGGATCACCGGGTCGATGGAGCGCGCGCTCGCCGAGACGGACCGCCGCCGCGAGAAGCAGATCGCCTACAACACCGCGCACGGGATTACCCCGGCGACAGTGAAGAAGAACGTCGAGGACGTGCTGGCCGGGCTCTACCAGGGCGACGTGGACATGAACCGCGTGACCGCCAAGGTCGACAAGCCGATGGCCGGGGCGAACCTGCAAGCGGTGCTGGACGGGCTGCGCGCCGACATGCGCAAGGCCGCCGAGAACCTGGAGTTCGAGGAAGCCGCCCGCCTGCGCGACGAGGTCAAGCGGCTGGAGGCGGTGGAGCTGGCCGTGGCCGACGACCCGCTGGCGCGGCAATCGGCGGTGGACGCGGCGGCGGAAGCGGCGGTGAAATCTTCGGGCCGGTCGACGGCGGGGCGGCCCGGGCAACGCGGCGGGAACGTCAAGCGGCGGGCAAAGCGGTAGTGTCGGCGGCCAGACCTGTTTCCTGCCACGAACCTGGGGCCAGACCGTGAAGGGCCGGTTATCCGCTGTCGAGCGCGCGCGACGCGGTCTGTTTTAACACGGATTTAACCACGCAGCGGCGAAGGTGCTCAGATGCTCACTGACACCTCTCCTCTTTCGCCGGACATGTGGCTCAACGACCTGTTCTCCTCCAAGGCCGCACAGCGTGGCGAGGTGATCCGGCGCAAGGCACGGGATGTTGAACGTTTTGTCGGGATGGAGAAATTCATGTCCGAGCTATACCGGCGCGGCTATCGGGCGGCCGAGAACAGCGGCCAGATCGTGATTTTCTGCAACCGTGCCCCGGTGCGCTGGCTGACGGCAGAGGGGCCTCTTTCTTGAAAAGAAAGAGGGGCGAAGTCTTTTAAAGACTTCGCGCCCCCATCCTTGGGCCGTGCACCGTCAGCGGTCGAAAACCAGCTTGCCCAGCACCAGAAGGATCGCTGCGCCGACCAGGGCAGCGAAGAGAATGGCCACAATCCCGCCCGCAGCCAGGACGGTGGCGCCCACCGCCGCCAGTATGAAGGGCGTCACCAGCGCGCCGATCACGCCGATGACCATGTAAAGAGCCTTGTTCCGGCCCGCGATGCGGCCGGCGATCCAGCCGGCAATCAGGCCGATCACGATCAGCAGAACGCCCGTGACGGCGCTCAGCCCTGCGAAGAAGTCCTGCATGTTCGTCTCCAAAAGAAATTGGGTGTCTGCAGAACAGCTATCGCGCTTGGCCGCCGCGCCAAGAGCGGAGCAACGAATTTGCCTTGGCGGACCCGCCGCGCCAGGGGCGCGACGAGCGGTCTTGCAGCGTCGCGGTCAGGGCTTCCAGTTTGCCAGCACGTCATAGCCTTCGGCCGTGGGCATCGCCTCCAGGTGGGGGCCGAAATGCGCCCAGATCGCCTTGGATTTTTCCTGGTTACCGTCCGAAATCTCGCGGCTCTCGACCAGCGAGATGACATAGCCCTTGCCCGTGTCGTCCATCACGTTGACGAACTGCTTCACACCCGGCAGGGCCATGATCTGGTCTTTCAACTTGTGCATCAGTGCCTCGGCATCGGCGGTGGCGCTGGGTTTCATCTTGTACGGGGTTACACGCGCAAACATACGGTCTCCTCCTCGAAATGATCTTGAGCAATAAACCGGCCCCGGCCTGGGACCGGTGGCGCATCATAACACGGATCGGCCGAGTCCCGGACCCGAAGATGCTGTGCAGAACAGATGCGACTCAGCCCCGAACGTGCTATGCTGTTTTTTAGGAAGCTCGTCTGATGCGCCTCAACCTCGGTATAGTCCTGTCGAACACGCGCTAGAGATGCTTCGCTGAACCGCCGCGCCCCAGCGTGGCGGTTTCGCGTTTTACAGGGGCCGCACGGGGCGGCACCCAGTCAACAGGCGGACCAAGATGCGCAATGCGATTTATGTCCTGGTCGGGGTGCAGGTTGCGATTCTTGTCTTTGCCCTGATCAGCACCTCGGCCAGCAGCGGCATGGACGCTGCCGGGCGCGGCATGGCGGAGGGGCTGCTGGTGGCCGGCGGGATAGCGATGGCCGTGATCTTCCTGCCTGCGGTGCTGCTGGCCGGGAACCCGCGCTGGCAAAAACTGGCGCTTGGGCTGGCGCTGTTGTTCCCGGCTCTGATCCTGTTGTACCTGGCGGCCTTGTAGCGCGCCGATCAGATCAGCGGCACGAAGGGCACGCCGCATCCCGCCAGCAGCAGCGCCAGGATCAGCCAGCGCATCATTTCCCCCCGGCCACGGTCAGGCCCAGCATGCGCCAGCCCTGCATGCCCCAGCGGTAATAGCTGATCTTCTCGGCCGGGTATCCCGCCTCGATGATGCGGCGAATCGCCGTGGGTGACTGACCGCACCAAGGCCCGTTGCAGAACAGCACGATCTGCCCGGCATTGGCGCAGTCGAAACCGTCGAAATCCACTTCGCAGCCCAGTTCGCCCAGACGGTCGGCCATTTCGGTATAGGGCATCGAAACCGCGCCAGGGATCGTGCCGGTTTCCCAGTCGGGGCGCACGCGGCTGTCGATCACCGTCACGTCGGGGTTCTGCAGGGCATCGAGCATCTCAAGCTCGCCGATGGTGCGAACGCCTTCGGCAGGGCTCATCGGCTGGATGCAGAAATTCGGGCAGGGGCGCGCGATCCGGGCGAAATCGCCGGTGATCACGGCGTCGTTGTCCTGGTTCCGGCTGATTTCCACCGGTCCGCCGGGCGTTTGAACGGTAACAGACATCACGTCGCGGGTGATGTTGACCGGATCGGCCAGCGCGGGCGCGGCCAGAAGGGCGGTCAGGGACAACAGAATACGCATGGCACTCCTCTGTGTTTGCCCCACCATGAAACACCGCGGCCCGGCGCGGCGCAACGGGGCGCCGCGCCGCGCCCTGTCGCACATTCGACACGTCGCGGATCGCTCACGCGCGCTTGCGTTGATTTTCGGACACAGGTTCCGGCACTATGTGTCCGTTCCCGAACAACAGGTGCCTGTTACGCCATGATCGACCGTCGCACTTTCCTTGTCGCCACCGCTGCCACGCTGGCGGCTCCGCAGGTTGCCCGCGCATTCGCGCTGGAGCCGCGGTTCACCCCGCAGAACGTGCGGATGAAGACCAATATCGCGCCCGGCCAGATCCTGATCCTGCCGCGGGCGCATTTCCTGTATCACGTCACCGGTCCGGGCGTGGCGCGTCGCTACGGCGTCGGCGTGGGCAAGGCCGGGCTGGAGTTCACCGGCGAGGCGGTGATCGCAGTCAAGAAGGAATGGCCAACCTGGCGACCGACCGAAGAGATGATCGAGCGCGACCCGCGTACCTATTCCAAGTTCGTCGACAACGACTATGTCCAGCCGGGCGGGCCGGGCAATCCGCTGGGTGCGAGGGCGCTGTACCTGTTCCAGGACGGCCGTGACACGTTCTTCCGCATTCACGGCACCACCCAGCCCGAGTCGATCGGCAAATCGGTTTCGAACGGCTGCATCCGGATGATCAACGAACACGTGCAAGAACTGTACACTCAAGTACCGCTGGGCACCAAAGTCACCGTTCTCTGACCAGGGCATTCAGTTGAAACAGGCGGCGTGCGCGGGCTTCGCGCGCGCCGTTTTCCATTTGGCGACCCGCCCCAACTTTGCCCGACCATGGCCAAACAACGCCCAGACCCTGCCACAATCGCGCCCGAATCCGCCGACATAACCTGTTCTTAACGGGGGCGTTGAATGATCCACTCGGATCGACGGAGTTTGAAATGGCTGTCATCGCAATGGTTCTGGGAAGTGTTCTTGGCCTCTTCGGCGCGGTGACCGGCTGGATGTTCTACGACATGAGCGTGCTGGCATCCTTCGGCTTCTACATGATCTTCTCGATCGTGATGTTCGCGATGACGCTGAGCCTGATGATGGTCAACGGCAACGGCAGCTCGATCGACGATTTCGGCGCCGCCGCCTGATCCGCCCCGCGCGACATCAACAGATTGCCCGTAGCCCCGCCTCCGGCGGGGCTTTTCATTGGCAGATCAGCGCGCGGCCCGGTCGATCAGCGCCTCGACCGAAGGACCCATGTCGGCAACGATGCGCCTGACCCCCTCGGCGGTGGGGTGTAGCCCGTCGGATTGCAGCAGCGCGCTCAGCTCGGCCAGCGAGCCGCCTTCGTCACCGATCAGCGCCTTGAAGAAGCTTTCGTAAAACAGAGCGCCGTGGCTCTGGGCCAGCTCCGGATACAGCGCATCGAACGCGGTCTTGTACTCTGGCCCGTAGTTGCCCGGAGCCAGGGCGCCGACCAGCAGAACGGCGACATGGTGCTGGTCGGCGATATCCAGGATCGCCTCGATATTGGCACGCACGACGGCCGGGTCGATACCGCGCAACATGTCGTTGCCGCCCAATGCCACGATCATGCCGCCGATTTCCGGCGTCAGCGACCATTCGGCCCGCGCCAGCCCGCCTGCCGTGGTGTCGCCGGACACGCCGCCATTGACCAGCCGCACATCGTGGCCGCGCTCGGCCAGCCAGGCGCGCATTTGCGGCACGAAGCCGTCCTCATCCATCAGCCCGTAGCCCGCGGTCAGGCTGTCGCCCAGCGCCAGAATATGTACTGTTTCGGCCCGCGCCGGAGCGGCCAAACAAACAATGCCCAATATCAACGCCTTGCTCAGGCGGGCGATGGTCCCATATCTGAAGTGTCGCAGCATGAGGTGCCCTTGATGGCCAATTCCGTCTTGTCCCTAACAGATGTCACTTTGCGCCTACGAAGCAATGCCGGGATGGTGGAAATCCTGCACGGCATCACATTGGACGTGGCGCAAGGCGAAACTCTGGGGCTGGTCGGGCCGTCCGGTTCGGGCAAGTCGTCGTTGCTGATGGTGATGGGCGGGCTTGAACGGGCCAGTTCGGGCAAGGTGCTGGCGCTGGGCCAAGACCTGACCGCGCAAAGCGAAGACCAGTTGGCGCGCTTCCGGCGCGATGCGATGGGCGTCGTGTTCCAGTCTTTCCACCTGATCCCGACGATGACCGCGCTGGAAAACGTCGCGACTCCGCTTGAGCTGGCGGGCCATGCTGATGCCTTTGACCGTGCGCGTGACGAACTGGCGGCTGTGGGTCTGGCGCAGCGGGCCGACCACTATCCCGCGCAGCTGTCGGGCGGCGAGCAGCAGCGCGTCGCGCTGGCGCGCGCCTCGGCGCCGCGGCCCAAGATCCTGCTGGCGGACGAGCCGACCGGCAATCTGGACGGCGCCAATGGCGCGGCGATCATCGAGCTGCTGTTCGGCCTGCGCGACCGNNGCGACCGGCATGGCGCGACGCTGGTTCTGGTGACCCATGCCGCCGAACTGGCCGCGCGCTGCGACAGGGTGATCCATCTGCAGGACGGCCGCATCGCCACGGCGGCGCAGGCGGCAGAATGAGCTGGGGCGTCGCCTCGCGCCTGGCACGCCGCGAGCTGCGCGGCGGTGTGCGCGGCTTCCGTATCTTCCTGGCCTGCCTGGCACTGGGCGTGGCGGCGATTGCCGGCGTCGGCTCTGTCCGCACCGCGATCCAGACCGGGCTGGCGCAACAGGGCGCCGTGCTGCTGGGCGGGGATGCCAAGGCGCAGTTCACGTACCGCTTTGCCAACGACGAAGAACGCGCCTGGCTGGACGGCATCGCCGAACAGGTGTCGGCCGTGACCGATTTCCGCTCGATGGCAGTGGTCGAGCGCAACGGCGAGGCCGAGCGTGCGCTGACGCAGGTCAAATCGGTCGACGATGCCTACCCGCTGACCGGACAGGTCCGTCTGGAGCCGGATATCCCGCTGGCACAGGCGATTGCCGGGGATGGCGCGGTGATGGCCCCTGTTCTGGCAGACCGGCTGGGCCTGCAACCGGGTGACAGTTTCAAGCTGGGCAGCAAGAGCTATACCCTGACCGCGCGGCTGGTGGTCGAGCCTGACGGCATGACCGACGGCTTCGGGCTGGGCCCGCGCACATTGCTGCGGACCGAGGCGCTGGACGGTTCGGGCCTGCTGGGGCCGGGCACGCTGTTCGAATCCGAATACCGGCTGCGCCTGCCGCCGGGCACCGACCTGGATGCGATCAAGGCCGAGGCCGAGGCGCGCTACCGCGAAGCCGGCATCCGCTGGCGCGACTCGCGCCGCGCCTCGCCGGGGGTAGAGCGGTTCGTGAACCGGCTGGGCTCTTTCCTGGTGTTGGTCGGGCTGTCGGGGCTGGCTGTGGGCGGTGTCGGCATCTCGGCCGCGGTGAACGCCTATCTGGCGCGCAAGACCGGGGTGATCGCCACACTGAAGACGCTGGGCGCGGGCCGGGCGACCATTTTCCAGACGTACTTTCTACAAATCGCCGCCTTGTCGGTTCTGGGCATTGGCATCGGGCTGGTTCTGGGCGCCGGGGTGCCGCTGGTCTTTGCCCCCTGGATCGTCTCGGCGCTGCCGATACCGGCGGTGTTCACCCTGTACCCTGCCCCGCTGGCCGAGGCGGCGATCTATGGCGCGCTGACCGCGTTGCTGTTCACCTTGTGGCCGCTGGCGCGAACCGAGGACGTGCGTGCCGCCACGCTGTTCCGCGATGCGCTGGACAGCAGCCGGCTGTTGCCCGCTCCGCGCTACCTGCTGGCCACGGCGGTGCTGCTGGCGGTGCTGCTGGCGACGGCCATCGCGTTCTCTGACACGCTTTGGCTGACAGTCTGGACCGCAGCCGGGATCGCCGGGGCGCTGGTGCTGCTGGTGTTGGCGGCCTGGGCGATCCGCTGGCTGGCGCGGCGGCTGGCCCCTGCCGCGCGCGGCCGCCCGGTGCTGCGTTGGGCGCTGGGCGCCATCGGCGGCACGCGTGAAGGCGCTTCGTCCGTCGTGCTGTCGCTGGGGTTGGGCCTGTCGGTGCTGGCCGCTGTTGGCCAGATCGACGGCAACCTGCGCCGTTCAATCGCGCAGGACCTGCCGGACCGCGCACCCAGCTATTTCTTCGTCGATATCCAGCAGGACCAGATCGACGGCTTTACAAGCCGGCTGGAGGGTGATCCGGCGGTGCACCGGGTGGAAAGCGCACCGATGTTGCGCGGCGTGATCACCCGTATCAACGACCGCCCCGCCGAGGAGGTAGCAGGCAACCATTGGGTTGTGCGCGGCGACCGCGGCCTGACCTATGCCGCCGCCAAGCCCGAGCGCACCACCGTGACCGAGGGCGCCTGGTGGCCCGCCGATTACGACGGCCCGCCGCAGATGAGCTTTGCCGCCGAAGAGGCGCAGGAGTTGGGCCTGAAGCTGGGGGATACGGTCACGGTCAATATCCTGGGCCGCGACATCACGGCCACGATCACCAGTTTCCGCGCGGTGGATTTCTCGAACGCCGGGATCGGCTTCGTGATGTCGATGAACCCCGCTGCGCTGGCAGGCGCGCCGCATACCTTCATCGCCACGGTCTATGCCGACGAGGCGGCCGAGGCGGCGATCCTGCGCGATCTGGCCAATGCCTATCCCAACATCACCGCGATCCGGGTGCGCGATGCCGTCGATCGGGTCAGCGAGATCCTGAAGACCATCGCCGCGGCCACGCGATGGGGCGCGGCGGCGACGTTGCTGACCGGGTTCCTGGTGCTGATCGGCGCCGCGGCAGCCGGCGAACAGGCCCGCACCTACGAGGCAGCCGTGTTGAAGACGTTGGGCGCCAGCCGCCCGCAGGTGTTGCGCAGCTTTGCGCTGCGTTCCGCTCTGCTGGGTGGCGCGGCGGGCGCAGTGGCTATCGGTGCTGGCATCCTGGGCGGCTGGGCAGTGATGCGCTTCGTGATGGAGGCCGAATTCGGAGTGATCTGGTCATCGGCGCTGGGTGTGGTGGCCGGCGGCGTGGTGGCCACCCTTCTGGCCGGTCTGGCCTTTGCCTGGCGGCCGCTGGCGGCACGCCCGGCGCAGGTGCTGCGCGGACGCGAATGAGTGGTGGCGCGCGCGAAACGTCACCTTGATCCCGGGTGTGGGGGCTGGCACACCTCAGACCGACTCGACAGCCCCAAGCGGAGAGCCCGATGACAGACAACCTGCCCATGCCCGCCCCCGCGCCGCTTACCAAGGCACAGCGCACCTCGATTGCCAACCTGGTGCGGCGTGCCGCGCGGGCGGAAATCCTGCCGCGCTTCCGCTCGCTGGCGGCGCATCAGATCAGCCAGAAAACAGGCCCGCAGGACCTGGTTACAGATGCCGACCGCGAAGCCGAGAAGATGATCGCGCGCGGGCTGCTGCACCTGTTTCCCAGCGCGCTGATCATCGGCGAAGAAGACGTTTCGGAAAATCCGGAGATCCTGAAAAAGATCGAGGGCGCCGAGCGCGCCTTCACCATCGACCCGGTCGACGGCACCTGGAACTTTGCCCATGGGCTGACCCAGTTCGGCGTGATCCTGTCGATGCTGCGGTTCGGCAAGCCGGTGTTCGGCCTGCTGTACGATCCGATCATGGATGACATGGTAATCGCCACCGATGGCGCACCGGCGCAGATGCTGCGGCCCAACCGGCCGGCCACGCGGCTGTCGGTTTCCGGGGGCGGTGCGCTCAAGGATCTGACCGGTTACGTCGGGCTGCACCACATCCCCGAGGCCAAGCAGGCGGCAATGGCCGCCACCTTCCCCAGCTTCGCTCGTTCATCCAGCCTGCGCTGCGCCTGCCACGAGTTCCGGATGATGGCGCAGGGCCACGTCGATTTCGTTTTTTCCGCCGGGCTGACGCCTTGGGATCATGCCGCCGGGGCGCTGTGTGTGATGCGCGCGGGCGGCCATGTCGCGCTGCTGGACGGGTCGGACTATACCGCCACCGCACCGCGCTCGGCCTACCTTCTGTGCGCATCGGACAAGGCGACGTGGAACCGGTTGGCCAAGCTGTTCCGCTTTCTGCTCGACAGCCCGAAAGAGGCCAAGACAGCGGCCGGGTGACCGGCCCGCGGATAAGACCGCCGACAGAAATGCCAACGGCGAGGGGCTGTCCCCTCGCCGTTTTTCTTGTCACCGCACCGGGCCGTGGCCCGGCGTAACTGTCACTCTGCCGCGTCGGCGTAATCGCTCATCGGCGGGCAGGTGCAGACCAGGTGCCGGTCGCCGTAGACGTTGTCGACGCGGTTGACCGGCGGCCAGTACTTGTCCACCCGGAAGGCCCCCGGCGGGAAGCAGCCCTGTTCGCGCGAATAGGGGCGATCCCAATCGCGCACGAGGTCTTCCATCGTGTGCGGGGCGTTCTTCAACGGGTTGTTGTCGCGGTCGATCTCGCCTGCCTCGATGGCACGGATTTCCTCGCGGATTGCCAGCATGGCGTCGCAGAAGCGATCGAGTTCAGCCTTGGTCTCGCTTTCGGTCGGTTCCACCATCAGCGTACCGGCAACCGGCCAACTCATCGTCGGGGCATGGAAGCCGTTGTCGATCAGCCTCTTGGCGATATCCTCAACCGTCACGCCTGCGGTTTTCTCGAACGGGCGGACATCGAGGATGCATTCATGCGCCACGCGGCCCTTGGTGCCGCGGTAGAGCACGTCGAACGCACCTTCCAGCCGCCGGGCGATATAGTTGGCGTTCAGGATGGCGACCCGGGTCGCCTGGGTCAGCCCCTCGCCCCCCATCATCAGGCAATAGGCCCAGCTGATCGGCAGAAGCGACGGAGAGCCGAAGGGGGCCGCGCTGACCGCGCCCTCGCCAAATACCGGATGGCCCGGCAGATGCGGCGCCAGATGCGCCTTGAC
>JAGRMT010000031.1:3632-8151 GCA_020441125.1 Roseivivax sp. | reverse complement strand
TGGTCAACTGCAACCCGGAAACCGTGTCGACCGACTATGACACCTCGGATCGGCTGTATTTCGAACCGCTGACCTTTGAACACGTGATGGAGATCCTTCGGGTAGAGCAGGAGCGCGGCACGCTGCATGGCGTGATCGTGCAGTTCGGCGGGCAAACCCCGCTGAAGCTGGCCGATGCCCTGGCGGCCGAAGGTATCCCGATCCTGGGCACCACGCCCGATGCCATCGACCTGGCCGAAGACCGCGAGCGGTTCCAGGCACTGGTCAACGACCTTGGGCTGAAGCAGCCCAAGAACGGTATCGCCCATTCCGACGAAGAAGCCTTGGCCATCGCCGACGAGATCGGATTCCCGCTGGTGATCCGCCCGTCTTACGTGCTGGGCGGCCGCGCGATGGAGATCGTGCGCGACATGGACGGGCTGAAGCGTTACATCCGCGACGCCGTCGTGGTGTCGGGCGATAGCCCGGTGCTGCTGGACAGCTACCTTTCGGGTGCGACCGAACTGGACGTCGATGCGCTGTGCGACGGCGACGCGGTGCATGTCGCCGGCATCATGCAGCATATCGAGGAAGCGGGCGTGCACTCGGGTGACAGCGCCTGTTCGTTGCCGCCCTATTCGCTGTCCGACGACATCCTGAACGACATCCACCGCCAGACCGAGGCCTTGGCCCGCGCGCTGAACGTTGTCGGCCTGATGAACGTGCAATTCGCCATCAAGGGCACCGACATCTACCTGATCGAGGTGAACCCCCGCGCCAGCCGCACGGTGCCCTTCGTCGCCAAGGCGACGGACAGCGCGATCGCGTCGATCGCCGCGCGGATCATGGCGGGCGAAAAGCTCTCGGCCTTCCCGATGCGCGCGCCTTATCCGGCCGACACAGACTATGACAGCGATGTTCCGATCGCCGACCCGATGACCCTGGCCGACCCGACGCCGCCCTGGTTCAGCGTGAAAGAGGCCGTGCTGCCCTTCGCCCGGTTCCCTGGTGTCGATACGCTTCTGGGGCCGGAAATGCGTTCTACCGGCGAGGTGATGGGATGGGACCGCTCCTTCCCGCGCGCCTTCCTGAAGGCACAGCTGGGCGCCGGCACGCAGCTGCCGACCGAGGGCGCGGTGTTCGTCTCGATCAAGGACGACGACAAGACCGACCAGATGGCCGAGGCCGTGTCCACCCTGTCGGGACTGGGTTTCCGCATCATCGCCACCGGCGGCACCGCGCGGTTCCTTTCGGAACGGGGTATCGGCTGCGAGACGGTCAAGAAGGTCTATGAAGGCCGTCCCAACGTCGTCGACGTGATGAAGGACGGCGGCATCCAGTTGGTGCTAAACACCACCGAAGGCGCCGCCGCCGTGGCCGACAGCCGCGAGATCCGCTCTGTCGCGCTGTTCGACAAGATCCCCTACTTCACCACCGCCGCCGGTGCCCATGCCGCCGCTCTGGCGATGAAGGCACGCGAAGAAGGCGAACTGGTCGTCAAGAGCCTGCAAGGCTGACAATCATGCACGGCCCGGGCCATGTGCCCGGGCCCGCGCATCGCCCTGACGTTGCGGCGCTGCAAAGGCTCCACATCCCGGCATCCGTCTGCTAAACCGCCCGCAACCATTCCCACCAGAAGGGCGAGCGAGCATGACCACCCCCAAACCCGTTGTCCTGACCATCCTCGACGGCTGGGGCCTGCGCGAAGAGACGGCCTATAACGCCCCCGCGCTGGCGAACACGCCGACGATGGACCGGCTATATGCCTCTTGCCCCCATGCCACGCTGATCACCCACGGCCCCGATGTCGGCCTGCCGACCGGTCAGATGGGCAATTCCGAGGTGGGCCATACCAACATCGGTGCCGGGCGCGTGGTGGCGATGGACCTGGGCCAGATCGACCTGTCGATCGAAACCGGCGCGTTTTTCGAGAACGCGGCGATCCTGGACTTTGCCAAGACGGTCAAGGCGGCGGGCGGCACCGCGCATCTGGTCGGGTTGACCTCTGACGGCGGGGTGCATTCGCATTCCGATCACATCCTGGCGGCGGCGCGGCTGCTGACAGGACTGGGGCTATCGGTGGCGGTCCACGCCATCACCGACGGGCGCGATGTGCCGCCGACCTCGGCCAGGAAACAACTCGCCGCGTTCGAGGCGGCCTTGCCCGAAGGCGCGCGCATCGTCACCGTTTCAGGCCGTTACTATGCCATGGACCGCGACAACCGCTGGGAACGGGTCGAGAAGGCCTATCGTACCATGGCCGAGGGCGCAGGCGCCCGTTTTGCCGGTGCGCAGGACGGCATCGCCGCCAGCTACGACGCGCAGAAGACCGATGAATTCGTCCTGCCCTTCGTGGTGGGCGAATACGCGGGTTTTCAGCCGGGTGACGGTCTGTTCTTCATCAACTTCCGCGCCGACCGCGCACGCGAGATTTTGGCCGCCATCGGTGATCCGGCGTTTGACGGGTTCGACCGCGCCCGCCCCGCGCTGAGCGCGCTGCTGGGCATGGTCGAATATTCTGACAGTCATAACGCCTACATGACCACGGCCTTTCCCAAGCGCGAAATCGTCAACACGCTGGGCCATTGGGTGGCGCTGCACGGCAAGGCGCAATTCCGCCTGGCCGAGACCGAGAAATACCCGCATGTCACCTTCTTCCTGAACGGCGGGCAAGAGGTGCCGGAAGAGCACGAAGACCGCTTCATGCCAAAGTCGCCCAAGGTGGCGACCTACGATTTGCAGCCCGAGATGTCGGCCCCCGAGGTGACAGAGCGTTTTGTGGCCGCGATCCGTAGCGGCGCCTATGACCTGATCGTCACCAATTTCGCGAACCCCGACATGGTTGGCCATACCGGCGATCTGCAAGCGGCGATCCGTGCCTGCGAGGCGGTGGATGCCGGTCTGGGCCAGGTCGTGCAGGCGCTGGAGGAGGTCGGAGGCGCGATGGTGGTGATTGCCGACCACGGCAATTGCGAAACCATGTGGGACGAGGAAAACAACGGCCCGCACACCGCCCATACCACCAACCCGGTTCCGGTGATCGTATTCGGCGCGCCCAAGGGCACAAAGGTGCGCAGCGGCATCTTGGCCGATGTCGCGCCGACGCTGCTGGATCTGATGGATCTGCCGGTCCCGCCCGAGATGACCGGAAAGAGCCTGATCCGGCCATGATCCGTTCGGCGCTGCTTGCCCTGGTGCTGGTGCTGTCCGGCCCCGTGGCGGCGCAGGACGCCGCCCAGGGTGCGCGCGATGCCGCCGCGCGGATTGCCGATGCCGTGCGGGCGCTGGACGAGGCCGATGGCGCACAGGACCGCGTCGCCGCACTGACCCAGACCGTGCGCGCCTTCGAGGACGGGCTGACAGCCCTGCGCGCTGGCCTGCGCGGCGTCACCATCCGCGAGATGGAACTGACCCGCGCCCTGGCGGCGCGTGAAGGCGAGACGGCCCGCCTGTTGGCCGCATTGATGACAATCGGCCGGCAAGAAGGGCCAGCCACCACGTTGCACCCCGACGGGCCGCTTGGCACCGCCCGCGCGGGCATGATGGTTGCGGCGCTGACCCCCGCGTTGGCCGCCGGCGCCGCCGAGTTGCGCCGCGAACTGGAAGAGGTGCACACCCTGCGCCAGGTGCAGGAGGCAGCGGCGCAGCGGCTTGAGGACGGGCTGAGCGGCATCCAGCAAGCCAGGACAGAACTGAGCCAGGCGGTGGCCGACCGCACCGACTTGCCGCGACGGTTCACCGCCGATCCGGTCCGCACCGCGATCCTGATTTCGGCCGCCGATACTCTGGACGCCTTTGCCGGCGGTCTGTCCCAGATCAGCAACAGCGCGATCCCGGCCACCGATGCCGATATCACCGCCCGCAAGGGAACTCTGCCGCTGCCGGCGGCGGGGCAGGTGCTGCGCAAGGCCGGGCAGGCCGACGCCGCCGGCGTGGCGCGGCCAGGCATCGTGCTGGCCACCGCACCGCTGGCGCTGGTCACCACGCCGGTGCCGGCGACCATCCGCTATCGCGGCCCGCTGCTGAATTACGGCGAGGTGGTGATCCTGGAACCGCAGCAGGACATGTTGTTTGTCCTGGCCGGTTTGGGCACGGTTTACGGTGCCATCGGCGAGGTTCTGCCCGAGGGCAGCCCGGTCGGGCTGATGGGGGGGCAGCTGGCGCAAACAGCCCCGAATGCGTCACAGTCAGGTGATAGGGCTGGCGCTGGCCTTTCCGAAACGCTCTATATAGAGGTCAGGCAGGGCGAGACGCCCGTGGATCCGCTGACCTGGTTCACGACCGACAAGGGATGAGAGATGAATAAGATCGCAATGGCCGCGCTGGGCGGTACCCTGGCGGGTATCCTCGCCACGACCCAGTTCGTCGGGCCGCTGGTCGCCCAGGAGACGGCCAAGAACACCAGCGTCTACGAGCAGCTCGACCTGTTCGGCGACATCTTCGAGCGGATCCGTGCGCAATATGTCGAAGAGGTCGACCCCAAGGACCTGATCGAGGCCGCGATCAACGGGATGCTGACGTCGCTCGATCCGCATTCCAG
>JAGRMT010000031.1:0-3573 GCA_020441125.1 Roseivivax sp. | reverse complement strand
GAGGTCACGCAAGAAGAAGGCTTCGTCAAGGTCGTCTCGCCGATGGACGGAACCCCCGCCGCCGCCGCGGGCATCGAGTCGGGCGATTTCATCACTCATGTGAACGGCGAATCCATCCTGGGTCTGAATCTGGATCAGGCGGTGGACCTGATGCGCGGTCCCATCGGCTCGGAAATCGTGATCACCATCGTCCGCAAGGGCAAGGAAGAGCCGTTTGATGTCTCGCTGGTGCGCGACAAGATCCAGCTGACCGCCGCGCGGTCGCGGCTGGAAGGCGAAACGGTGGTGCTGCGAGTCACCACCTTCAATGACCAGACTTACCCGCAGATGTCCGAAGGGCTGGCCAAGCAGGTCGAAGCGGCCGGTGGCATGGAGCATATCAACGGCATCGTGCTGGACCTGCGCAACAATCCCGGCGGCCTGCTGAACCAGGCGATAAAGGTCTCGGACGCGTTCCTCGACAAGGGTGAGATCGTTTCGACCCGTGGCCGCGATCCGGCAGATGGCGATCGCTACAACGCGACCGAAGGCGATCTGGCCGTGGGCAAGCCCATCGTTGTGCTGATCAACGGCGGCTCTGCCTCGGCTTCGGAAATCGTTGCCGGCGCGTTGCAGGACCATCGCCGCGCGATTGTCGTGGGCACCAAGTCCTTCGGCAAGGGCTCTGTCCAGACGGTGATGCCGCTGCGGGGCGACGGCGCGATGCGCCTGACCACCGCGCGCTACTACACGCCGTCGGGCCGTTCGATCCAGGCGCTGGGCGTGTCGCCCGACATCGTGGTGGAACAGCCGACCCGCGCCCCTGAGGCCGAGGAGGACGATGCCGCCAAGGATCGCTTCAGCCGGTCCGAAGCGGACCTGCGCGGTTCGCTCGACAACGATTCGCTGACCGAGGATCAGATCCGGCAGATCGAGGAAGACCGCGCCAAGGCCGAAACCGCCGCCAAGCTGCGCGACGAGGATTATCAACTGGCCTATGCCATCGATATCCTGAAGGGCCTGTCGGCGCTGGATCCCAGCCACAAGTAACAGGGCGGCGGCGCCCGGAGCGCCGCCGATAGCACTGAAAGAAAAAGGCCGCGCCTCAGGCGCGGCCTTTTTCCTTGGCCTGGGCAGACGCTGCGCGTCAGACGCGCAGGT
Organism: Roseivivax sp.; assembly: GCA_020441125.1. Taxonomy (GTDB): domain Bacteria; phylum Pseudomonadota; class Alphaproteobacteria; order Rhodobacterales; family Rhodobacteraceae; genus Mesobacterium_A. The sequence goes on along the minus strand of JAGRMT010000031.1, from coordinate 2,433 downwards.
TGTCTGCCGATTCCTTGATTGCGTCGTACTGGCCCGATGGGCGGAACCGCCACAGGTAGCTGGGCAGAATCGCGCCCGGCGCAGTGGGGGTGATCCCCAGCGCGGCAAAGCCCTTGGCCCCTTCGGCCACCACATTGTCCTCTGCCAGACTGGTGACCTGGTCGCGGGTCAGGATCGAGTTGTGGAACAGACCCAGCGTGACACCCTGCGCCATGTCCAGCGCGCCGGCCATCAGCCGGGCAACCCAGAACGGCGTGTTCACGATCAGCCGCCGCCGGCGCACGATGGTCAGCATCTGCTGCATCAGCGCACGGAAGGTGCCCACTTCCGGCCCGCCCAGTTCATACACGCCCGAGGCTGCCTCACCGGTGATCGCCTTGACGGCGGCCTGTGCCACGTCATCGACGTAAACCGGCTGAAACCGGGTTTCGGCGCCCACCAGCGGCAGCACCGGACCCATGCGCGACATCGAGGCGAAGCGGTTGTAAAACCCGTCCTCGGGCCCGAACATCACGGACGGGCGCAGGATCACCGGATTGGGCGCGTGCGCCATCACCGCCTGTTCGCCCAGACCCTTGGTGCGGGCATAGTCGCTGGCGCCTTCCGGGTTGGCGCCGATGGCCGAGACATGCACCATGCGCGCCACGCCGCTTTCGGCCGCGATGCGGGCGATGCGCTCGGCGCCTTCGTGCTGAACGGCGTCAAAATTGTTCTTGCCCGACTTATCGAAGGTGCCCACGCAGTTCACCACCACGTCAGCCCCCTGCATCACCGCGCGCACGCTGGCGTCGTCGCGGATATTGCACTGCACCGGCTCGACCTGGCCAACCACGCCGTAGGGGCGCACGAATAGCGCCTCGTTCGGGCGGCGCACGGCCACCCGCACACGCCATCCGGCCTTGGCCATGCGGCGGGCGATGTACCGGCCCAGAAAGCCCGAACCGCCATAGATCGTCACTAGCTTCGACATCCGACCAATCCTCATGCTTCTGGCCCTGCATAGCGGTCACGGCAGCCTGTGCCAAGGGGCAGGATTGACGCGATGCAGCGCATTGAAAAAAGTGCGTTGACACCGCTTTGCGGCAGGGCTAAACGCCTGCCTCACGACACCTGCCCAGGTGGCGGAATTGGTAGACGCGCTGGTTTCAGGTACCAGTGGCTTAACGGCCGTGGAGGTTCGAGTCCTCTCCTGGGCACCAACACTTTCAAAGTGTTGGGTCGCGTATCGCGGGGGAAACCAATGCCCTCGCACCAGTAATTAGCACCAAATGTAGTTTTGCACTGCGGGCCGCCGAACAGGCGGCCCGAAGTGTATTTTGAGCTCTTTCTTTGACGCTCGCCACAGGCCGCATTGATAGAAGATGTCTATCGCCTGACGAATCATCGCCATTGATCCTTCTATCAAGCCGCGTAGCATGGCGCGCGAAAAGGGAGGGACCGGCATGGCCACAACCGCATCCGACGGGCAAGAGGCAGAGATTGCCGCCATTGTTCAGGCGCATCTGCACCTGGAAGGGCCGATGTTGCCGATCCTGCACGCGATTCAGCATGCGTTCGGCCATATCCCGGCACAGGCCCACGGCGTGATCGCCGAGGCGCTGAACATCACCCGCGCCGAGGTGCACGGGGTGGTTTCCTTCTATCACGATTTCCGCGAACGCCCCGCCGGGCGCCATGTACTGAAGCTGTGCCGCGCCGAGGCGTGCCAGTCCATGGGCGGTGCTACGCTGGCCGAAACGGTGCTGCGCCGGCTGGGCCTCGACTGGCACGGAACCACCGCCGACGGCGCGATTACGGTTGAACCGGTCTATTGCCTGGGCCTGTGCGCCTGCGCTCCGGCGGCGATGCTGGACAACCGCGTGGTGGGCCGCGTTGACGACGCGCGGCTAGGCGCGCTCCTGCAGGAGGCGGGCGCATGATCCGGCTGTTCGTTCCCATGGACAGCGCCGCCAAGGCGCTGGGTGCCGATGCGGTGGCGCAGGCGCTGGCGGATGAGGCTTCGCGCCGCGGCCAGCCGGTGCAGATCGTGCGCACCGGTTCGCGCGGGATGATCTGGCTGGAGCCGCTGGTCGAGGTCGAGATCGACGGCATCCGCCATGGCTTCGGCCCGGCCGAGCCGCAGGATGTGTCGGCGATTCTCGACGGCAGCAGCGCCAAGGCGCTCGGCCCGGTGGACGAGCTGGACTGGATGAAGCGGCAGACCCGCCTGACCTTCGCTCGCGTCGGCGTGATCGACCCGCTGGACCTGCAGGATTATCAGGCGCACGGCGGGCTGACGGGGCTTCGCCGGGCATTGGCCATGACAGGGGCGCAGATCGTCGAAGAGGTGACCGCCTCGGGCCTGCGCGGGCGCGGAGGCGCGGGCTTTCCTACCGGCATCAAGTGGAAGACCGTGGCCGAGGCGCAGGCGCCGCAGAAATACATCGTCTGCAA
>JAGRMT010000208.1 GCA_020441125.1 Roseivivax sp. | reverse complement strand
GGCACGGCGCGGATGCCGACGCAAGGATCGTGCCGGCCCTTGGTGATGATCTCGGCCGCCGCGCCCGAGCGGGTGATCGTGCGGCGCGGTTGCAGTATCGACGAGGTCGGCTTGACCGCGAAGCGCACCACCACGTCCTGGCCGGTGGAAATGCCGCCCAGGATGCCGCCGGCATGGTTGGAGGAATAAACCGGCTGCCCGTCATTCCCCATGAAGATCTCGTCTGCGTTCTCGGTGCCTGTCAGCGCCGCCGCCGCCATACCCTCGCCGATCTCGACGCCCTTTACGGCGTTGATGCTCATCATCGCCGCCGCCAGATCGGTGTCCAGCTTGCCGTAGACCGGCGCGCCCAGCCCGGCGGGAACGCCGCGCGCCACCACTTCGACGATGGCGCCGACCGAGTTGCCGCTCTTGCGCAGAGCGCCCAGGTAGTCTTCCCACTGCGCCGCTGCCGTCGCATCGGGCGTCCAGAACGGGTTGCGCTCGATCTCGTCCCAGTCGAACCGGCTGCGGTCGATGGCATGCGGGCCCATCTGCACCATGTAGCCGGTGATCTGCACCCCCGGCGCCAGCGCCCTGATCGCTTCGCGCGCCAGCCCGCCCGCCGCTACCCGCGCGGCGGTTTCCCGCGCCGAGGAGCGCCCGCCGCCGCGATAGTCGCGGATGCCGTATTTCTGCCAATAGGTGATATCGGCATGGCCCGGGCGGAACTTCTCGGCGATGTCGCCGTAATCCTTGGACCGCTGGTCGGTGTTTTCGATCATCAGCTGCACCGGCGTGCCGGTGGTCTGCCCCTCGAACACGCCCGACAGGATGCGCACCGCATCCGGTTCCTGCCGCTGGGTGGTGAACTTGTTCTGCCCCGGTTTGCGCTTGTCCAGCCAGTGCTGGATCATCGCCTCGTCGATCGGCACGCCCGGCGGGCAGCCATCGACCGTTGCGCCAAGGGCCGGCCCGTGGCTTTCGCCCCAGGTGGTGACGCGGAACAGGTGGCCAAAGGTGTTCAGGCTCATCGGCGGTCTCCTTTGCCGGGTTTGTTAGGGGAGTGTCCGCGGCGCCTCAAGCGGTTTCGAACCGGCTGCGCCGGTCCGACCCGGGCGGGGGGCGTTGCCCCCCGCACCCCCCGGAGTATTTCTGCAAAGAAGAAAACACGGCGCGGATTGGGCTTGAAGCGGCGCGCGCCGCGCCCTAGCTTGCGCCTTACCTCGGGGTGCCCTGCCATGTGCCGGGCTGAGATGCCGCAAGGCGGACCCGTTGAACCTGAACCGGTTAACACCGGCGGAGGGAAGGTTTGGCGCATCGCCCTTATCTTGCCCGTCCGTCGCAAATAAGGAGGATGCCATGAAGGCCCTTGTTTTTGCCGCGGGACTTGTGACTGCCAGCGCCGCGCTGGCCGAGACACCCGTTCTGACTGTCTACGCGCCCGATTACTTCGTTTCGGAATGGGGGCCCGGCCCGGGGATCGAGGCCGCGTTCGAGGCGCAATGCGCGTGCGATCTGCAATTCAAGCCGGGCGATCTGCTGCCGCGGCTGTTGCTGGAAGGGCCGCAGACCCAGGCCGATGTGGTGATCGGGCTGTATACCGATGTCACCCGCAAGGCGCGCGCCAGCGGGCTGTTCGCGCCTCATGGGCAGGACCTTGCGGCGCTGACCCTGCCGATCAGCTGGAGCGACGACACCTTCCTGCCGTTCGACTGGTCCTACGTGTCGCTGGTCTATGACGAGACCAGGTTGCCGGTACCGCCCGCCAGCTTCGAGGCGCTGGCCGATGCGCCAGAGGATGTGAAGGTGATCTTGCAGGATCCGCGCAGTTCGGAATCCGGGCTGGCGCTGGTGCTGTGGGTCAAGGCGGTCTATGGCGACCGGGCCGGCGAGATCTGGCAGCGCCTGGCGCCGCATGTGCTGACCGTGACCAAGGGCTGGTCAGAAGCCTATGGGCTGTTCACCGATGGCGAGGCGCCGATGGTGCTGTCCTTCTCGACCTCGCCCGCCTATCACATCGCCGCCGAAGGCGACACGACCAAGAAGGCCGCGATCTTCGACGAGGGTCACTATGCCTATGTCGAGCTGGCCGCCAAGGTGTCGGGCACCGATCAGCCCGAGCTGGCCGATGCCTTCATGGCCTTCATCCTGTCGCCGGCCTTCCAGGGGCTGATCCCCGAAACCAACTGGTCTTATCCCGCCGCCCTGCCGCGCGATGCCTGGCCGCAGGTGTTCAGGGATCTGCCCGAACCGGCCAAGGCAATCTTTCTGGATGAGGAAACCGCGGCCGGCCTGCGCGACGAGGCGATCGAGGAATGGCGGCAAGCCCTGTCGCAATAATCGCCGCCCTGGTGGTGATCGGGCTGATCCTCGGCCCGGTCGCCGCCTTGCTGGGCCTTGGCGGCGACCTGCCGGCACCGGGGCCGGCAGAGTGGCTGGCCCTGCGCTTTACCCTGCTGCAGGCTGCGTTGTCTGCGAGCCTGTCCGTTGCACTGGCCATTCCCACCGCGCGCGCCCTGGCGCGGCGGCGATTTGCCGGACGGCGACTGTTGATTACCCTGCTGGGGGCTCCGTTTATCCTGCCCACCATCGTGGCCATCCTTGGCCTGCTTGCAGTTTTCGGGCAGAACGGTGCGCTGAACGCCGCGCTGGCGCCGTTGGGCTGGCGGCTGAACATCTACGGGCTGCACGGCGTGGTGCTGGCCCATGTCTTCTTCAACCTGCCGCTGGCGACGCGGATGATCCTGCAGGGCTGGCTGGCCATTCCGGGCGAGCGGCTGCGGCTGGCGGCCGGAATGGACCTGTCGCCCGCGATGGTGATGCGTACGCTGGAGGTGCCGATGCTGGCGCGGGTCGTGCCCGGTGCGCTGGCGGTGATCTTCGTGATCTGCCTGTCGTCCTTCGCGGTGGCGCTGACTCTGGGCGGCGGGCCGCGGGCGACAACGCTGGAACTGGCGATATACCAGGCATTGCGGTTTGACTTCGACGTGGCGCGTGCGATCACCGTGGCGCTGATGCAGCTGGGGCTGGCGATGGCGGCGGGAGCGGTGTCACTGGCCTTCGCACGCGGCGCGGGGTTCGGCGCCGGGCTGGACCGGACTGTCCCGCGCTGGGATGCCGCCAGCCCTTGGCTGCGCGCGCAGGACGCCGCCTGCATCGCCGCCGCCGCGCTTTTCCTGCTGGCGCCGCTGGCGATGATCGCAGCCAAGGGCGCGGGCACGCTGGCAGCGCAGGATCCGACGCTATGGCGCGCGGCGGCGCATTCGCTGATCGTGGCGACGGTGTCTACCGCCCTGACGCTGGCCTGGGCGCTGGCACTGGCCAACCGCGCGGGCGAATGGGTGGCACTGGCGGGGATCGCGCTTTCGCCACTGGTGCTGGGCATGGGGCTGTTCTTGATCCTGCGGCCCTTCGTTTCGCCGCTGGCGGTTGCGCTTCCGGTCACAGCGCTGGCCAACGCGCTGGCGGCGCTGCCCTTTGCCGTGCGCATCCTGCGGCCCGAGGCGCAGACGGTGCGCGAAGACTATGCCCGGCTGGCGCAAGCGCTGAACCTGTCGCCTGCCGTCTGGCTGCGCCGCGTGCTGCTGCCGCGGCTGCGCCGGCCGCTGGGCTTTGCCGCCGGGCTGACCGCGGCGCTGTCGATGGGCGATCTGGGGGTGATTGCGCTGTTCGCAGATCCGGACCGGGCCACGCTGCCGCTTTATGTTTACCGGCTGATGGGCGCATACCGGATGGACGAGGCGGCGGGTGCCGCTCTGTTTCTGCTGTTACTGTGCCTGGGGCTGTTCTGGCTGCTCGACCGGGGAGGGCGTACCGATGCTGACGCTTGAGGGGCTGCGCTATACCGATGGCGCCTTCATGCTGCGCGCGGATCTGACCGTGCCGGCAGGGCGGCGGGTGGCTGTGATCGGACCCTCGGGCGCGGGCAAGTCGACGCTGCTGGACCTGATCGCCGGCTTTCGCACGCCTGATGCCGGGAAGGTGCGCATCGCCGGGCAGGATGTCACCGCCCTGCCCCCGGGCCAGCGGCCGGTGGCGATGCTGTTCCAGGACAACAACCTGTTTCCGCACCTGACGCTGGCGCAGAACCTGGCGCTGGCATTGCGACCGCGTGGCGGGCGGCCTGACGCGGCAGAGCGCGCGCGCATCGTGGCGGTGCTGGCGCAAGTCGGGCTGAAGGGGATGGAGGCGCGCCGCCCCGGTAGCCTGTCGGGTGGCCAGCAAAGCCGCGCGGCTCTGGCCCGGTTGATCCTTCAGGCCCGCCCGCTGATCCTGCTCGACGAGCCCTTTGCCGCGCTGGGTCCGGCGCTGCGGGCCGAGATGGCCGGGCTGATGCGCCAGGCGGTGGACGCGGCCGGCGCGACCGCGCTGATGGTCACCCATGACATGGCCGACGCGCGCGCCTTTGCCGATGACGCGATCCTGGTCGCCGAAGGCATGGCCCACCCTCCCGTCGCGCTGGAGCCGCTGCTAAAAGACCCGCCGCCGGCGCTGCGCGCCTACCTGGGCGGCTAGGCCGGGCGGGCGGCGTCACCGCGTTGTCATGCGAATCGCGCAGATTGCCCTTCGTACCCTGCGCCGCGGGTGGGTGTGGCCAGGCAACCGGATTTAAATCAGCGCATTTGATCGGTTCAGGCGGGGGCTGCGGGCCCCCGTCGTTTTTGTTAGAACCGGTCCAGCAGGCGCTCCAGATAATTGCGCTCTTCCTCTGTCCGTTCGCCCTGACCCGAGCGACGGCGGATTTCGTCCAGCAGTTCGCGCGCACGGCGATAGACATCGTCGCCCTGAAGCAGGCTTTCGTCGGTGCCGATCTGACCGTCGGTGCCCGCGTTGCGGCCCAGCGGGTCGCGCTGCTGGCTGGGGTCGGCGCCCTGCGCCATGCCGGTCTGGCCCTGGCCTTGCTGTTGCTGCTGGGCCAGCGCCTCGCCCAGGTCGCGCATGCCTTCACGCAGCGCTTCCATCGCCTGCGACTGGTTGTCGATCGCTTCGGCCAGATCGCCGTCGCGCAGCGCGCGTTCGGCATCGTCCATCGCGTCCTCGGCCCTGCCAAGCGAGTCGCGCGCGCGTTCGCCGGCCTCGGTTCCGGCGCCGGGCAGCGCGTTGCGCTGGCGGTTCAGCTCGTCGCGCAGGGCGCGCTGGCGCTCGGCCAGGTCGCGCTCTAGCCCTTCGCCGTCGCCGCCCGACTGGCCCTGGCCGGCCTGGTCGCCGCCCTGGCCCTGCTGCTGGTTGCCGGGCTGCTGGCCGTCCTGGCCCTGGCCCATACCCTGTTGCTGGCCGCTGCCCTCCTGGCCTTGCTGGCCGTTCTGCTGATCGCCTTGCTGTCCTTGTTGCCCTTGCTGGCCCTGGCCGGGGTTGAACTGGTCCTGCAGGTCGCGGAAGGCATCGTCGCTCAGCTCTTGCTGGTCACGCAGGGTTTCGGCCAGCCCCTCCATCGCCTGCTGACCGGGCGATTGCTGACCGCCGCCCTGGCCCTCGGTCACCTGCATGTTCTCCATCATCTGGCGCAGCTGCTCCAGCGCCTCGGCCGCTTCGGCCATGCGGCCCTGCTCCATCAGCTCCTGGATACGGTCCATCATCCGCTGCAGGTCGTTCTGCGTCATCTCGATGGAGTTCTGGTCCTGGCCGCGTTCGGGCTGGTCCAGGTTGTTTTCCCGTTCGCGTTGGGCCTGCTGGGCCAACTGGCGCATGTAGTCTTCCGTGGCGTCGCGCAGCTCCTGCATCAACTCGGCGATCTCGGCATCGCTGGCGCCGTTCTTCATCGCCTCGGTCAGCCGGTCCTGTGCGCGGTTCAGACGCTCGCGCGCGTCGTCCAGATCGCCGTCTTCCAGCTCAACCGCCAGATCCCACAGCGCCTGGGCAATTTCTTCCTGTTGCGTGTCGGTCATGCCGTAATGCGCCAGCGTCTCGGTGCGGCGGATCACGCTGCGCAGCTTCAGATAGGCGGTTTCCTTGCGAAACAGGCCCTCGGGCTTGTAGGACACCGCGCGCAGGACCTGCGCCACCTCGCCAGCATTGTTCCGTGTCCACAACAACGCGCGGCGCTGCTCGATCAGCGCCGCCGCCACCGGCTCGAAGAAGCGCCGCCCCGGCAGCGTGATCACGGTGCTTTCCGACTGACCAACGTGGCCCGCGGCATCTTCCACCGTCATCACCACCCGCACCGGCAGATTGGCCCAGGGATGCTGCGAAAAGTTGTCGACCAGAGCCTCGGTGAACTCGGCCCGGTTGCCGGCGATGGGCATGGGCAGAGGCACCTCGATCGCTTGCCGCGGCTGCGGCTCTGCAACCAGCCCATAGCGGCGGTTGACCTGGTCCAGCGCCAGTTCGAACCGGGCACTGCCGCCGGTCACGCCGTAATCGTCCTTCGCGGCGTAGGGAAATGTCGCCTCGCCATCAAAGGTGCTTTCAACCGGACCGTCCAGCGCCACGGTCGGGGCGGCATCCGGCGTCATCGCCACCGCCCAGCTGCGCCCGCCGGTGCCCTCTATCGTCAGGATACCTGACCGGGCGACGGTGAAATCCTGCGCCGTGGCGGCATTGCCCGCCTCGGATACCAGCGGATTGGCAGACACGCTTTCGCGGACGGTCAGCGCGCCTTCCGGGCCGTACATCCGCAGCGTCACGCGGCTGCCTTCGGCTACGGTCATGTCGGGCGTGTCGATATCGTTCAGGTACAACGACGGCAGGTGCGTATAGGCTGGCGGTTCAACCCAGCCTTCCCAGGTCGGGCCGGTCGCCGGACTGGTGCCGGTGCCGGCCATCGCGGTGACCGAGCCGACGCGCAGCAAAGAGCCGAACAGCAGCCCCGTGCACAACGTCAGCAGCGCCACGTACCGCAGCGCAAAAGGATCGGCGCGCGACACGCGCAAGTCGGGCTGGGGCGCGCGGGCACCGGCCAGCCGGCCGCGCATCCGCGCCTGATGCGCCTGCCACAGCGCCTGCGAAGCCGGATCGCCCAGGCCTGTTGCCTGACTGTCGAGCGCGGTCTCAATCGGGCGGCCCGGCATCGTCTGGTCCAGCCGGATCATCGCCTCGGCCCTGCGGGGCCAGCGGAAGGCGCGTACGCCCCAGACCAGCGCGGCCAGCGCCAGCACACCCAGAACGGCGGCGGCGGCCCACAGCGCCTCGACGGGAACCAGGTCCTGAACCCCCAGCGCCAACACCCCTACGGCCAGAATCAGCACCGACCACAACGGCCAGAAGGCACGCGCAATGCGTTCGGCCGCCATACCCGCCCGGGTCAGCGCCAACGGCCAGCGAATGGCCTTCAGGATGTCGTGCGGCGCCGGGCCCTGGGCCATGCAGTTCTCCTCGCAGCCTGCGGGCTGCGCGGGACAACCGTCACAACCACGCAGGAACCGTATCGCGGTTTATGATTTCGTCAAAGCTTGGCCGCGCCCGGATGACGGCGAATTGATCCGCATTCACCAGAACTTCGGGCACCAGCGGGCGGGTGTTGTACTCGCTGCTCATGACCGCGCCATAGGCGCCCGCAGACCGGAACGCGACCAGGTCGCCCGCGGCCAGCGGCGGCATCAGACGCTGCCGGGCGAAGGTGTCGCCGCTTTCGCATACCGGGCCAACGATATCGACCGGCGCCAGCTCGGCCGCCGGGGCGGCTTCCAGCACCGGGATGATCTCGTGATGGGCGTCGTACATCGCGGGGCGGATCAGGTCGTTCATCGCGGCGTCGAGGATCAGGAAATTGCGGCCTTCGCCCTCTTTCACGTAGATCACCTTCGACACCAGCAGCCCGGCATTGCCGACGATTAGGCGGCCCGGCTCTATCTCGATCTCGCACCCCAGATGGCCCACGGTTCGGCGGATGAGATCGCCATAGTCCGAAGGCAGCGGCGGCACCTCGTTCGAGCGGGCGTAGGGTATGCCCAGCCCGCCGCCCAGGTCCAGCCGTCGGATGTCATGGCCATCCGCGCGCAGCGCCTCGGTCAGTTCGGCGACCTTTCGATAGGCTAGTTCAAACGGCTCCAGCTGGGTCAGCTGGCTACCGATATGCACGTCGATCCCAACCACGTCGATGCCCGGCAGGGCGGCTGCCTCTGCGTAGACCGCACGCGCTTTGGCGATCGGGATGCCGAACTTGTTCTCGGACTTGCCGGTGGCGATCTTGGCATGGGTGCGTGCGTCGACATCGGGATTGACGCGGATCGTCACCGGCGCGATCAGCCCCATCCGGTTGGCCACGCCCGATATCGCGCGCAACTCCGGCTCGCTCTCGACATTGAATTGCCGGATGCCGCCATCCAGCGCCTGCGCGATCTCGTCCTCTGTCTTGCCGACCCCGGAAAACACGATCCGTTCGCCCGGCACGCCGGCCGCCTTGG
>JAGRMT010000207.1 GCA_020441125.1 Roseivivax sp. | reverse complement strand
CGTCCAAGATTCGCATAATCAGTATTATGTAAATAATAACCCAACGCGAGATCGACTTTTGAACAAAACAGGCGCGACTTAACGCCGCGCTGCGCAATCATAGATTGAACAACGCAGATCCCCTTTCGTTTGCCGCTAAACTTTCTGGACTGGTTGATAAAAATTTCTCATAAACATTCAGCACCGCGGGAATGTCCTTTGGCGCAATTGTCTTAAATTATTCGATGCGCGCCCCGGTCGAAACCCGCGGTCGGGAAATCGTCGTCAATCTGGAACGTCTCGATGACTCCGCTTCAACGTGCTTACCTGATCGACATGACCAACGCCGGCAATGTCGAGACAATCTGGAAGATGCACTGCCATACCATGGCGAATTACGGGTTCGATCGTCTTCTGTACGGATTCACGCGGTTCATCACGCCGCACTCTCTCGGCGATCCCAAAGACTTCATGATGCTGACCAACTTCGACCGCGGCTACACCGACGGATTCGTTTCCCAGGGTCTGTATCACCACGCGCCGATGGTGCGTTGGGCGTTGGAGAACGACGGCTTCTGCAGCTGGTCGGTTCTTGGCCAGATGGCGGCCCAGGGCGCAATGACCCAGGCCGAACGCAAGGTTATGGAATTCAACATCGCCCACGGCGTTTCGGTTGGCTACACGATCAGCTTCCGCTCGGTCTCCAGCCGAGCCAAGGGCGCAATCGCGCTGGTCGCCAAGCCCGGCATGACCCAGGATGAGGCCGATGCCGTCTGGGCGCGCCACGGCGAAAACCTGGTGCTGATGAACAACCTGCTGCATCTCAAGCTGCTGACCCTGCCCTACACGCCGCCGCACCAGGTTCTGACCAAGCGCCAACGCGAAGCGCTGGAGTGGGTCGGCGATGGCAAGACGACTCAGGACATCGCGCAGCTGATGGGCCTGACAACGGCCACGGTGGAGAAGCATTTGCGCCTTGCGCGCGAGGCGTTGAACGTTGAAACCACGGCCCAGGCTGTGCTGAAAGCGGCTTTCATGAACCAGATGTTCCTGGTCGATGCCTGAATTGGCGAACGCGGTACACAAATTCGTGATCACCTGAAACCAACCGCCTGAAGATTCGGGGTAATTTCAGTGTCTAGTAATGAATCACCGCCGCAAAGGTCCGGTTTTCCTGACTTCATTTACCTCGGGTAAAGTGTCACCTTCAGTGTGTTCCGTGAGTGGTGGCTTTAGCCATGGAACCTTGAGACGGCATCCTTGTGATTGTGGGGCTCTGCCGTTTCTCCGGTGTCAACCGGAGCCGGTTCGGACTGAAAATTTGTATTGGTTCGAACCGGCGCTTTTTTCAGGGGACCATCATCATCCCCAACGCGACCGGGCCCCTGAAAAGAACTGGCGCCGTTCCCTAGTGTGGGGGAACGGCGCCAAATTTCTTTCAGAACCTGGGTTTGGCCGAAATCAGCCGCGGGCGGCCTTGGCAACCTCGGCAGCGAAGTCTTCGACTTCCTTCTCGATGCCTTCGCCCACTTCCATGCGGATGAAGCCGACCACGTCGACCCCGGCTTCCTTGGCCGCCTGGGCCACGGTGATGTCGGGGTTGATCACGAACTGCTGACCCAGCAGCGTGACTTCGGCCAGGAACTTCTTCATCCGGCCTTCGATCATCTTCTCGATCACGGCTTCGGGCTTGCCCGATTCGCGCGCGATGTCGATCTGGATCTGGCGCTCTTTCTCCACCACGGCCGGGTCCAGGTCCGCTTCGGACAGCGATGCCGGGTTGGCAGCCGCGATGTGCATCGCAACCTGCTTGCCAAAGCCTTCATTCTCGCCCTTCAGCGCAACCAGAACACCGATCTTGCCCATGCCGTCGGCTGCCGAGTTGTGCACGTAGGTCACGACCTGATCGCCGGAAACCTTCGCCATGCGACGCAGCGACATGTTCTCGCCGATGGTGGCGATCTTGTTGGTGATCTCGTCGGCGACGGTCTTGCCGCCCAGATCGGCCGAGGACAGCGCCTCGATGTCGCCCGCGCCCAGAGCGGCGTTGGCGATTGCCGCAACCATCTTCTGGAAGTCGGCGTTCTTGGCGACGAAGTCGGTTTCCGAGTTCACCTCGACGGCAACACCGTTGCCACCGTTGACGGCGACGGCCACCAGGCCTTCGGCGGCGGTGCGGCCGGCTTTCTTGGCGGCCTTGGCCAGACCTTTGGTGCGCAGCCAGTCGATGGCGGCTTCCATGTCACCGTCGGTTTCGGTCAGGGCCTTCTTGGCATCCATCATGCCTGCGCCGGTCATTTCGCGCAGTTCTTTCACCTGTGCAGCAGTGATCGCCATCTCGGCTCTCCTATCTTTGAAACGTCAATGCGGGGCGGCGCAGCCGCCACCCCTGATGTCACAGCGTCATGTCGCTTGCGCGACAGCGTCTTATTCGGCCTTGGCGCCAGCAGCGTCGGCCAGCAGCTCTTCGACCGGGGCGTCTTCCAGCGCGCCCAGGTCAACGCCGGCAGCTTCCATCTGGCCGGTCATGCCGTCCAGTGCAGCGCGGGCTGCCAGATCGCAGTACAGCGCGATTGCGCGGGCCGCATCGTCGTTGCCGGGGATGATGTAATCCACACCCTCGGGCGAGCAGTTGGTGTCGACCACGGCCACAACCGGAATGCCCAGCTTGTTGGCTTCCAGGACGGCCAGCGCCTCTTTCTTGACGTCGATGACGAACAGCAGGTCCGGCACGCCGCCCATTTCGCGGATGCCGCCCAGCGACGCCTGCAGTTTGGTCTGGTCACGCTCCATGCCCAGACGCTCTTTCTTGGTCAGGCCTTCGGCGCCCTGCTCCATCCGCTCGTCGATCTGCTTCAGACGGCTGATCGACTGGGACACGGTCTGCCAGTTGGTCAGCGTGCCGCCCAGCCAGCGGTGGTTCATGTAATACTGTGCCGACTTCTCGGCGGCTTCGGCGATCGGGCCTGCGGCCTGACGCTTGGTGCCGACCGAACAGCACGCGGCCGCCCTTGGCAACGGTGTCACGGATGACCTTCAGCGCCTGGTCCAGCATCGGGACGGTCTGCGTCAGGTCCATGATGTGGATGCCGTTGCGCGCGCCATAGATGAACTCGCCCATGCGGGGGTTCCAACGCTGCGTCTGGTGGCCGAAGTGAACGCCAGCTTCCAGCAGCTGACGCATGGTGAACTCGGGAAGAGCCATGCCTTATACCTTTCCGGTTTAGCGCCTTGGCGGGGACATCATCCCGGATGGGACAACCGGAGGACCGTTGAGGATGTCTCCCTCAAGAGCCCAAACCCCGCCTGCGGGTTTGAAGTGGCGCGCGTATACCGCCCAAATGCCGGGGATGCAACCCCGCCCTTGCAGGAAAACTCTGGTCGCAGAGCGCGGCGGCTGACATAGTTCCTTTACCAAGGATGACACGGACAAGGCAATGAAATCACTGACTGACGTGCCGGGCATCGGCGCCGCGCTCGCCACGACGCTGGCCCGCCACGGAATAGAGACGGTGGCCGACCTCGCCGCCGCCCAGCCCGAGACGCTGTCCACGATACGTGGCATCGGCGCACGCCGCGCCCCGGCGCTGATCGCCGCAGCACGCGCAATGATGGACGCGCCAGCCGCCGCGCCCGCCGCAGCCAAGACCCCTGCCCCGCGCCAGGTTGTGGCCAAGTCCCGCGCGCCGCGCGCTCCCGCTTCCCGGCCGCGCGCCGCCGCCAAGCCGCGCACCGCTGCGGCCCCGCGCCCGCGCAAGGCTCCGGTCGAGCCTGCCGCCCGGCCCGTGATCGTGGCTGAACCGGCGGTGCCGGAACGGGTGGAAACCGCCGCCGCCGAAGCCTCGACCGCGCCCGAAGAAAAGATCAAGGCCAAGTCGAAGGACAAGGCCAAGTCAAAGACCAAGGCAAAAGCCAAGGAAAAGGCAAGGAAAAAGCCCAAGGAAGCCAAGCCAGAAGCGCCCGCGTCGGCCAAGGCGAAGGACGGCAAGAAGAAAAAGGACAAGCCGAAGGGCAAGAAAGACAAGAAGGCCAAAAAGGACAAGCCCGCCAAGAAAGCCAAGGGCGGCAAGAAGAAAAAGGGCTAAGCCCGTCTCTGCCCCCTTGCGCGCGCCGAAAAGCGCGGGCAAGCCGGGCACATGGACCTTCTCCGTTTCGCCCGGACCAACGCATCGTTCCTGTCCGCCGGAGCGTTGATGTTGTTCATGTCCAGCTTCGGCCAGTCCTTCTTCATCGCGATCTTCGCCGGCCATCTCCGAGAGGTCTTTGGCATCAGCCACGGCCAATGGGGCGGCATATACATGCTGGGCACCACCGGCTCGGCGCTGGTCATGGTCTGGGCCGGGGCGCTGACCGACGTGTTCCGCGTGCGTGTGCTGGGACCGGCGGTGCTGATCGGGCTGGCGCTGGCCTGCGTTGTCATGGCCACCAATCACAGCCTGTGGCTGTTGCCGCTGTCGATCTTCCTTTTGCGTTTCCTGGGCCAGGGCATGAGCGGGCACATCGGTTTTGTCGCCATGTCGCGCTGGTTCATCGCCAGCCGGGGCAAGGCGATGTCCATCGCCTCGCTGGGCTATTCGGTGGGCGAAGCGATCTTGCCGCTGATTTTCGTGGCGCTGATGGCCTGGTTCGACTGGCGAAGCCTGTGGCTGATCGCGGCGGTGCTATGCCTGGTCGGGATCGCGCTGCTTTACCCGTTGCTGGGCCAGGAACGCACGCCGCAGATGCTGGCCGCGACGCAAAGCGGGCCGGGCATGGACGGACGGCAATGGACCCGCGCGCAGGCGCTGCGCACGCCGGTTTTCTGGTTGATCGCGCTGGCCATGCTGGGCCTGCCGGCATTCAACACCGCGATCTTCTTTCACCAGGTCCACCTGGCAGAGGTAAAGGGCTGGAGCCATGTCCAACTGGTGGCCCTGTTTCCGGTCTTCACCCTGTCGACCGTCGTTTCGGTCTTTGTGTTCGGCTGGGCCATCGACCGGTACAGCAGCGTGCGCCTGGTACCGTTTCACCAGATCCCGGTGATTGCCGCCTTCGTGGTCTTCTCGCTGGCCGATAGCCCGCCGGCGATGCTGCTGGGTTACGTGCTGCTGGGCACGACGGCAGGCGCGCACAATACGCTGTTCAACGCCTTTTGGGCCGAGGTCTTCGGCACCGCCCACCTGGGCGCGATCAAGGCGCTGGCGGCTGCGGTCATGGTGCTGGGCTCGGCCATCGGGCCAGGGCTGACCGGCCTTGGCATCGACATCGGGTTTGAGCTTGAGGCGCAATTTGTCGCCATCGCGTGCTGGTTCGCACTCAGCACGACAGTGATCGTTGTCGCCGTGGCAGGAATCCGCACCCGCCTGCCCGGTCCGGCCGCGGACTGAGCCTCAGGCGAACGCGCGCTGGACGAACCAGTAAGCGCCCACCAAAGCGATCACCACGCTGGCCGGTACCGCGAGATAGCGGCGATACCCGCCCTCGCCCGCCCGTTGTAGCACCGGCAATGTCAGCAGGAATGCCAGCGCGATGACCGTCAGCTGGCCGATCTCAACGCCCACGTTGAAGCCCAAAAGCGCCGGAACCACCTGAAGCGACGGCAGACCGAACTCGCCCAGCACGCTGGCAAAGCCCAGCCCGTGCAGCAGGCCAAAGCAGAAAACAACCACCGGGCGCCACTTGTGCAGCTCGCCCGACAGCACGTTTTCAACCGCCACAAAGACGATGGAGGCAGCGATCAACGGTTCAACCACGGTTGCCGGAACGCTGACATAACCCAGCACCGCCAAGGCCAGCGTCACCGTATGCGCCAGGGTAAAGGCAGTAACCTGCCACAGCAGAGGCCCCAGGTGCGTGGACAGGAAAAACAGCCCCAGCACGAACAGGATATGATCCAGACCCATTGGCAGGATGTGTTCAAAACCCACAGGTATATATTGCAAAAATGACATTAAGCCACTTTGCGGCGCGGTGCCTTTCAGCGCGATTGGCCCGCTGGACTGCCCGCCCGACAGATAGCCGGTAAAGGGTTCGTCCACGCCTTGTTGGCGCAGCACCAGCGTGCCGTATTCGCGCGGCCAGCTCATCTCGACCGTCTGCGTGCCGGGCGGCACAGCCGCCTGAAGCACCAGCAGCGTATCGCGTGGCAGTTCCGGATCGCCGACCGGATCGACGGTGATCGTGCCTTCGCTCAGCGTTACCGGCGTGCCGTCTGCCGTCAGACCGATACCAGCCGAGATTTGCGGCACGATGGCCGACAGGCGCGGCGCAAGCGCCTCGGGCTCTAGCCGGCGCAGCGTGTCGACATCCGCCGAGCCCTCGGTCTCATTGGTGTCCTGCACCCCGTCCAGGTCGATCCCGGCCACCAGGGCCTCGGCGTTGATCGCAAGCGACAGCGTCAGTTGGCCATCGGCAACGGTCAGATCGCCAATTGCGGGCCGCACTTCATGCGCCTGCGCGCCGCCACCAATGGCCAATAACAGCCCCAACACCCATGCACGCACCATGCCGATCTCCTTTGCTTCGGCCAGAGTGTACCCAAGGCTCCAACCGCCGCCAGTGCAATTCCGCAATCCGGGCTGGCGACGGTGCCGGTTCCCGGCTAAGTCTGGGCCGAAAGGACGACCCATGCCCGCCCAGTCACCCCAGATCCTGTGCATCGGTTCCGTTTTGTGGGACGTGATCGGACGTTCGGCCAGCGCGATGCGCCTTGGCTCTGACGTGCCGGGCCGGATCACCCGCCTGCCCGGCGGCGTTGCGCTGAACATCGCCATGGCACTGGCGCGCAGCGGCCACGCGCCGGCATTGCTGACGGCAGTTGGCCGTGACGAGGCCGGCGAGACGCTGATCGCCGCCTGCCAGAGGTTGGGTTTGGTCACCGATTATGTCTATCGTTCCATTGACTTGCCAACCGATGTTTACTTGGCGGTCGAAGGGGCGAACGGGCTGATCGCGGCGATTGCCGATGCCCATTCACTGGAAGCGGCAGGCCCGCGCATCCTGACCGCACTGCACAACGGCGCGCTGGGATCAGCCGACACGCCCTATACCGGCGTGATCGCGCTGGACGGCAACCTGACCGCGGCGCTGCTGGCCGATATCGCGCGCGATCCGTGCTTTGCGCGGGCCGATCTGCGCATCGCCCCGGCCTCGCCCGGCAAGGCGGAACGGCTGCTGCCTTTCCTGGGCGGCGGGCCGGGCACGCTGTACGTCAACCTCGAAGAAGCCGGCCTGTTGTGCCGCGCCAGCTTTGACACCGCGCCCGAAGCCGCAGCGGCACTGGTGGCGCGCGGCGCGCGCCGGGCGCTGGTCACCGATGGCGGCAAGCC
Source organism: Roseivivax sp. (assembly GCA_020441125.1). Taxonomy (GTDB): domain Bacteria; phylum Pseudomonadota; class Alphaproteobacteria; order Rhodobacterales; family Rhodobacteraceae; genus Mesobacterium_A. Next base: position 2,901 of record JAGRMT010000207.1, on the reverse strand, counting down.
CACCGCTGACGCCACGGCCGGCGGCGTGATCGAGGCAGCCCCGCCGCAGGTCCTCGTGACCCGCGTTACCGGCGCGGGCGATACCTTCATGGCGGCGCATATCAGCGCCGAGCTGCGTGGCCGCAGCCGGACCGAGGCGCTGACCGATGCGCTGCAAGTCGCCGCGGCCTATGTCTCAGGAGACACCGGACTATGACCTTTGTCACCTTGTCGCCCGCGGTCGAGGCCGCGCTGATCGACAACCGCCCTGTGGTTGCGCTGGAAAGCACGATCATCACCCACGGGATGCCTTATCCGCAAAATCTTGAAATGGCCCGGCAGGTCGAGGCAGAGATCCGCGCCCATGGCGCCGAACCCGCCACCGTAGCGGTGATTGACGGTGTGCTGCATGCCGGATTGACCGATGATCAACTGGTTGCGCTGGCACAGGCGCGCGATGTGGCCAAGCTGAGCCGGGCGGATCTGGCGGTGGCGATGGCCACAGGGCAGACCGGCGCCACCACGGTAGCCGCCACGATGATCGCGGCGGCACTGGCCGGGATCCGCGTCTTTGCCACCGGCGGTATCGGCGGCGTTCACAAGGGCGCCGAGCAAACTTTTGACATCTCGGCCGATCTTCAGGAACTGGCGCAGACGCCCGTAACCGTGGTCGCCGCCGGGGCCAAGGCCATTCTCGACATTCCAAAGACGTTGGAAGTGCTTGAAACGCTGGGCGTTCCGGTGATCGCATATGGCCAGGACGCGCTGCCCGCCTTCTGGTCGCGCGATGCCGGGCTGAAGGCACCGCTGCGGATGGACGATCCGGCCGCGATCGCCCGCGCCCATTTCATGCGCGGCGCGCTGTGCCTGCCCGGCGGGCAACTGGTTGCCAACCCGATCCCGGCCGAGGCCGAAATCCCCCGTTCCACGATGGAGCCGCTGATCGCCCGCGCCAATGCCGAGGCCGAGGCGCAGGGCATCGCCGGCAAGGCGGTGACGCCCTTCCTGCTATCACGGCTGTTCGAGCTTACGGACGGCGCCTCGCTGACGGCCAACATCGCGCTGGTGCTGAACAACGCGCGGCTGGGGGCACAGATTGCCCGGGAAATGGTCACGCTGACCCGATAATCGCACCGCGGCGGACGCAGACCATTGTAGAGATCCCGCCAACTGCTTACCTTCCCCAAAGCCCCCGGAACCCAGAGCGCCGATGAACACCCCCTTTGACCCAACGCCCGCCCCGGCGCCCAAGCGGCGCTCGGGCCTATTTACCAGCCTGCGCAGCAGCTTTCTGACCGGGATCGTGGTGATCGCTCCGGTCGGCCTGACGATCTGGCTGATCTGGACGCTGTTCGGCTGGGTCGACAGCGTGGTGCTGCCGCTGGTGCCCAACCGCTTCAACCCCGAGCAATATATCGGGATCAACCTGCGGGGCGTCGGGGTGATCTTCTTCATCCTGTTCACCATCGTGGTGGGCTGGGTCGCGCGCGGGCTGATCGGCCGCTCGTTGATCCGCTTTGCCGAACAGCTGGTGGAGCGCACGCCGATCGTGCGCTCGATCTACTCTGGCACCAAGCAGATTGCCGAAACCGTTTTTGCCCAGAGCGAGCGCAGCTTTGAAAAGGCCTGCCTAGTGCAATATCCGCGCAAGGGCATCTGGGCCATCGGCTTTGTCTCGACCCAGGCCAAGGGCGAAATCGCGATGCGCGCCGAAACCACCAGCGACCTGATGAGCGTGTTCCTGCCCACGACGCCGAACCCGACATCGGGCTTTCTGCTTTATATCCCGCGCGAAGATGTCATCGAACTGGACATGACCGTCGAGGACGCCGCCAAGCTGGTGATCTCGGCCGGGCTGGTCTATCCGCAGGACGCCGCGGCCAAGGCCGCGCGTCTGGAAGCGGCGCGCAACGCCGCTTGAGCAACCAGGCGGCAGGCCGGGCCTGCCGCCTTCGGCTCAGATCAAAGCGCGGTCCATCCGCCGTCGACGCTGATCGTCGTACCGGTGATCTGCGCTGCCGCTTCGGAACACAGGAAGACGGCCACACCGCCCAGCTGCTCGACCGTCGCGAACTGCTTGGACGGCTGACGCTCCAGGATGACCTTCTTGATCACCTCTTCCTCGGACATGTTGTACTTCTTCGCCGTGTCGGGGATCTGCGCCTCAACCAGCGGGGTCTTGACGTAGCCCGGGCAGATCGCGTTGCAGGTGATCGCCTCTTGCGCTGTTTCCAGCGCGACGACCTTGGTCATGCCGACAACGCCGTGCTTGGCCGCCACATAGGCCGACTTGTAGGGCGATGCGGTCAGACCGTGGGCCGAGGCGATGTTCACCACCCGGCCCCAGCCCGCCTTGCGCATCATCGGCAGCGCGGCGGCGGTGCAGTGATAGGCAGAGTTCAGGTTGATGGCGATGATCGCGTTCCATTTGTCGACGGGGAATTCGTCAATGGGCGAAACGTGCTGGATGCCGGCGTTGTTCACCAGGATGTCGCAGACACCCGCGGTTTCAATCAGCGCGCGGCAAGCATCGCCGTTGGACATGTCCGCCTGGATGTAGCGCGCGCTGACCCCGGTTTCGGCGGAGATCGTGGCCGCCAGCGCGTGGTCTTCCTCGCGGTCGGTGAACGAGTTCAGAACCACGTTGGCGCCGGCACGGGCCAGTTCCCACGCGATGCCCAGCCCGATCCCCGAATTCGATCCGGTGATGACGGCGGTCTTGCCCTTCAAAGTCATGTCAGAAGCTCCTCAGCGTTGCTGGGCGCAATCTGACATGCTGCGCGCGCGAGATAAAGCGGCAGCGCAGCAACTTCGGCGTTAGACTGTGGCAGGGTCCGGGCAGAAAAAAACCCCGGCACGAAGCCGGGGTTCAGTTATTGAGGCAGGTTTCATACAGGCAAGAAACCTATCGAGCAGTGCCTT
>JAGRMT010000030.1 GCA_020441125.1 Roseivivax sp. | reverse complement strand
GACGGCCACACCACCATGCTGCTGGGCGCGGCGCGATACCTGGCCGAAACGCGCAATTTCGCCGGGACAGCGGTGCTGATCTTCCAACCGGCCGAGGAAACCATCGGCGGCGGCCGCATCATGGTCGAACAGGGCATCATGGACCGGTTCGGCGTCGAAGAGGTCTACGGCATCCATACCGATCCCTTTGCCGAACTAGGCGTTTTGCGCACCAACCCCGGCGCGATCATGGCGGCAGTGGACGATTTCACCATCACCCTGACCGGCGTCGGTGGCCATGCCGCCTATCCCGACAGCTGCGTAGATCCGATTCCCTGCGCGCTGGCCATCGGGCAGGCGCTGATGTCGGTTCCTGCGCGCAACGTTCCGGCCTTGCACCCGGCTGTGGTGTCGCTGACCCAGGTCCATGCCGGTTCGGCCTATAACATCGTGCCGGAAACCGCGACGATGACCGGTACCGTGCGCACCTTCGACGCCGGGGTGCAGGACCGTATCGAGGCGCGGATTCGCGCCATCGTCGCCGGCCAGGCCGAGGCCTACGGCGTGACGGCAGAACTGGTTTACGATCGGAACTACCCGGCAACCGTCAACCACGCCAGGCAGACCGCCTACGCCAATGCCACCGCGGCCGAGGTCGTCGGCGCGAAATTGGCCAGCGATGCGATGGAACCCGAGATGGGGGCAGAGGATTTCTCTTTCATGCTGCGCGCACGTCCGGGCAACTTCACCTTCCTGGGGCAGGGGATCGGGCCATCGGTCCACCACCCCAAGTTCGATTTCAACGACGAGGCCGCCCCGATCGGCGCCTCTTACCTGGCCCGGCTGGTCGAGCGGCGCGGCGCATAGCAAGGAGACGACGGATATGGCCCTGGAAGACGCCAAGAAGCAGATCGACCATGCCTTCACCCGGACCGAGCTGCGCGGCAACTCGTTCGAAAACACCTTTGCCGGCGCCGCATCGTTCCTGCGCCGCCGCTATACCAAGGACCTGACCGGCGCCGATTTCGCGGTTACCGGCGTGCCATTCGACCAGGCGGTCACCAACCGCCCCGGCACCCGGCTTGGCCCGCGCGCGATCCGCGAGGCGTCGCTGTTGCAATCGCCCGACGCGCCCTATGGCTGGGGCTACAACGTGCTGGAGGAGTTCGCCATCGCCGATTATGGCGACCTGGCCTTCGACTATGCCGAGGTGGCCCGCTTTCCGAAGGCGGTGACGGATCATGTCGCCGGGATGCTGGCGCAAGGCGTGCAGACCGTGACGCTGGGCGGCGATCATTTCATCACCCTGCCGATCCTGCGGGCCTATGCGGAAAAATACGGCCCGATGTCGGTGATCCAGTTCGACGCGCATTCCGATACCTGGACCGATGACGATATGGGCCGGATCGACCACGGTACATTCCTCTACAAGGCGATGAAGCTGGGCTATGTCGATCCCGCGCGGTCTGTCCAGATCGGCATTCGCACCGACAATGCCGACAGCCACGGCTTTCACATCCTCGACGCCCGCGCGGTGCATGCGCAAGGCCCGCAGGCCATCGCGCAGCAGGTTCGTGCCATCGTCGGCGATCACCCCGCCTATCTGACCTTTGACATCGACTGCCTCGATCCGGCCTTTGCGCCGGGCACCGGAACGCCGGTATGGGGCGGGCTGTCCACCCATCAGGCCGCCGTCATCCTGCGGAACATTGCCGGTATCACCCTGATGGGCGGCGACGTGGTTGAGGTCAGCCCGCCGTTTGATACCACTGGCGCGACCGCAATTGCCGGGGCCCACGTGGCCACCGAAATCCTGTGTCTTCTGGGCTGGACCCGCCGCGCGCGGGGCTGAACCGGATCGCCGTGAGGGAACCGGAATGGACAAGCAACGACGACGCGGCAGGAGGGTACGCATGGTTTTGTGGTTGCTCGCGCTGGCGGTTATCGGGGCGCTGGCCTGGATCCGGCTTGCCCCGTCGGATCCGGCGCGCTGGAATGTCGATCCGATGGTCGCAGCCAATCAGGATCTGGTGAACGGCGTTCGGCGGCTGGTGCCGGACACCGGCCAGACCCTGGCCCAGCTGAACGCCATCGCGCTGGCCACCCCCCGAACCGAGGTGGTTGGCGGCAGCGTCGAAGCCGGGCTGATCACCTATGTCACGCGCTCGCTGTGGTTCGGATTTCCCGATTACACCACGCTGAAGGCGGACGGCGGACAGATCGAGGTGTGGGGTCGGCAACGGTTTGGTCGGCAGGACGCGGGCGTGAACAGGGCGCGCGTCGACGGCTGGCTTGCGCAACTGCCTGACGCCTCGGGCGGCTGAGGCTTGACCGCGTTGCGGCGTTCGGCCAAAGCCACCGCATGATACCCGAAGAACGACTGGCCCAGATCCTCGACCGCTTCGAATATGTCGAAGCCAAGATGTCCTCCGGCACCGGCGATATCGCCGCGCTGGGACGAGAGTATTCCGAGTTGCGCCCGGTGGTCGACCAGGTCCGCGCATACCGGCGGCTGAAGTCCGACATCGCCGAGGCCGAAACCATGTTGCGCGATCCCGACATGCGCGAGTTGGCCGAGGAAGAGCTGCCGGCCCTTCGCGAAGCACTGCCCGAGGCCGAGCACGCGCTGCAACTGGCGCTGCTTCCGCGTGACAAGGCCGATGCGCGCCCGGCTGTGCTGGAGATCCGCCCCGGGACAGGCGGAGAGGAGGCCGCGCTGTTCGCGGGCGACCTGTTGCGCATGTACATGCGCTATTCCGAGGCACGCGGCTGGCGCTTCGAGATCATCGAGGAGCAGGACACCGAACTGGGTGGCATCAAGGAGGTCATCGCCCGGATCGAGGGCGAAAACGTCTTTGCCCGGCTCAAGTTCGAAAGCGGCGTACACCGGGTCCAGCGCGTGCCGGCCACCGAGAGCGGCGGACGCATCCACACCTCGGCCGCGACGGTGGCGGTGTTGCCCGAAGCCGAGGAGGTCGACGTGCACATCGACCCGAACGACATCAGGATCGACACAATGCGCTCTTCTGGTGCGGGCGGTCAGCACGTCAACACCACCGACAGCGCCGTGCGCATCACCCACATGCCCAGCGGCATCGTGGTGACCAGTTCGGAGAAATCGCAGCACCGCAACCGCGAGATCGCGATGAACGTGCTGCGCGCGCGGCTGTTCGACATGCAGCGGCAGAAGGCCGACAGCGAGCGCTCGGCCGACCGCAAGGCGCAGGTGGGCACCGGCGACCGCTCGGAACGCATCCGCACCTACAATTTCCCCCAAGGCCGGATGACAGACCACCGGATCAACCTGACGCTCTACAAGCTGGACCAGATCCTGCAAGGCGATCTGGACGAGGTGATCGACGCGCTGACCGCCGACGCGCAGGCGACGCTGCTGGCGGAAATGGCGGGATGATCGGGCAGGGCAGATGACCGGCGCCGCGCTTCTGGCCGCCGCCACCCGCCGGCTGACTGTGGCGGGGATCCCCGACGCCGGGCGCGACGCGCGCCGGCTGATGGCGCATGTGCTGAAGGTGCCGCCGGGCCGCCTGACTCTGTTCCTGCCGGAACCGGTGGACCCGGCGCAGGCGGCCAGTTTCGAAGCGATGATCGAGCGCCGCGCCAGCCGCGTGCCGGTCAGCCACCTGACCGGGCGCCGGCTGTTCTACGGGCGCGAGTTCCTGGTCACGCCCGACGTGCTGGACCCGCGTCCGGAAACCGAAACGCTGATCGAAGCGGCGCTGTCCACCGGCTTTGACCGGGTGCTGGACCTGGGCACCGGATCGGGCTGCATCTTGCTGACATTGCTGGCAGAAAACCCGCAGGCCACCGGACTGGGCACCGATGCCAGCGCGGCGGCGCTGGAGGTTGCCTTCTGGAACCGCAACGCGCTGCGGCTGGAACCGCGCGCCGGCCTGAACCGGGGCGACTGGTGGCAGGCGGTGCCGAAGGGCGAGCGGTTCGACCTGATCGTATCCAACCCGCCCTATATCGCCGAAGCAGAAATGTCCGGCCTGGCCCCCGAAGTGCGCGAGCACGAGCCGCGCATGGCGCTGACCGATGGCGGCGACGGGTTGGGCGCCTATCGCGTGATCTGCGCCGGGGCCGGCGCGCATCTGGCACCGGGCGGGCGGCTGCTGGTCGAGATCGGCCCGACCCAGGCAGAGGCCGTCAGCGCGCTGATGCGCGACGCCGGTCTGGTGCCGAACGTGATTCGCGATCTCGATCACCGCAACCGCGTGGTGCTGGGCTCTGCTGCCACGGGGTGAGAGCGCTAAAACCCGTATTTGTGAGGCATTTCCGTGCTTTTTTGCTTGTCACGGCGGCGTCTTCGTGATTACTCAACATCAGTCGGATGGACTTGACCTGTCATGCGGGTCGCTCCGACGCCAAGCCAAACATTGATCCTTCCCAGGTCCGACGCATCAGCCCGCGCCTGCCGGAGATCACGAACAGACATAGCTCAAGGCTCACAGCTCAGTATGCGTTCATCGAAATCCCGTTCGCGGAACAAGGCGAACCGCAACCGCTCCTCGCTCGGCAACGTCGTCAACCGCGTGTTCGACAGCTCGGGCCCGGAAGGCAAGGTGCGCGGAACCCCGCAGCAGATCATTGAAAAGTACAATCAGCTTGCCCGCGACGCGCAGCTGTCTAACGACCGTGTCGCGACCGAAAACTTCCAGCAGCACGCGGAACATTATCTGCGTATGCTCAGCGAAGCGCAGAAAGAAGTGGACGCGCGCCGCGAACAGCAAGAGCGCGAGAACCGTGAACGCCAGGCCCAGCGCGACCGCGACCGGTTCGACCGGCCGGACCGCGACAGCGGCTCCGACGGCGAGACGAACAGCGACAACGACACCGATACCTCGGGTGACGAGGGCGGGCGCGAAGATTTCCAGCGGGTCGATCCGTCGGAAATGCCCCAGCCCGATCTGGTCGAGGTGCCCGAGGCCAGCGGCCTGGTAGAAACGCCCGAGGCCACTGCAGAGGCCCGGCCGAAGAAGCCGCGCGCCCCGCGCCGTCCGCGCAAGAAACCGGCCGATGACGCACCGGCAGAGACTGGCAGCGCCGCGCCACAAGACGCCGCAGAGTGACAGATCGCAGCGCCGCCCCAATGGGCGGCGTTTCGCTTTAACGGGCCTGGGCCACGGATCGCGCCAACGCGCAGAATGCCTCCAGCGGCACCTGCTCGGCCCGTTCCGTCGGGTCGATACCCGCGGCGCGCAGATGATCTTCGATATCCGGGCCCAGCCCCTTCAGCGCCGCGCGCAGCATCTTGCGCCGCTGGTTGAAGGCCATGGCGACCACGCGTTCCAGCACCTTGGGATCCGCCGGATAACGCGGCGCCGGCAGCGCCGTCAGCCGCACCACGGCGGAACTGACCTTGGGCGGCGGGGTAAAGGCCGAGGGCGGCAGGTGCAGCACGATCTTCGCCTCGCACCGCCATTGCGCCAGCAGCGCCAGCCGGCCATAGGCTTTGGACCCCGGCGCGGCGACGATGCGTTCGGCCACCTCTTTCTGGAACATCAGCGTCAGGCTGTCCCAGAACGGCGGCCAGTCCTGCGGCGTCAGCCAGCGCACCAGAAGCTCGGTGCCGATGTTGTAGGGAAGGTTGGCCGCGACCGCGATCGGCGGCGTCAGGTGCGACAGCGGGTCCACCTCCAGCGCGTCTCCCTCGATCACCGTCAGCCGCCCGCCGGACGCCTCGGCGATCTGCGCCAGCGCCGGGATGCAGCGCGCGTCCTTCTCGATTGCCAGCACCCGCCGCGCGCCTTCCAGCAGCAGCCCGCGCGTCAGCCCGCCCGGGCCGGGCCCGATTTCCAGCACGTCATGGCCTGCCAGGTCGGGCACCTGCCGGGCGATCTTGGATGTCAGGTTGAGGTCCAGCAGAAAGTTCTGGCCCAGCGCCTTGCGCGCCGAAAGCCCGTGTTCCGCGATGACCGCGCGCAGCGGGGGAAGGGCGTCCAGATCAGCCAAAGGCGCGCGCCCCCGGCTTCATTGTTCGGGAAATACTCAAATCCAACCTCACCACCTGCTCAAACGCCCGACTGCCCGCCCGCCATCCGCCACGCCATCTTCAGCGCCTCGATGGTCGAGGTCGGGTTCGCCTTGTCCGTCCCGGCCAGGTCGAACGCCGTGCCGTGGTCGGGCGAGGTGCGGATGAACGGCAGCCCCAGCGTGACGTTCACACCCCGGTCGAAATCCAGCGTCTTGATCGGGATCAGCGCTTGGTCGTGATACATGCAGATCGCCGCGTCATAGCCCGCCCGCGCCCGCGCGTGGAACAGCGTGTCGGCTGACAGCGGGCCGCGCAGGTCCATCCCCTCGGCCCGGAGCCGGTCCAGCACGGGGGTGATCAGCTCGATCTCTTCGCGCCCCATGCGCCCACCTTCGCCGGCGTGGGGGTTCAGTCCGGCCACGGCCAGCCGGGGCGCGGCAATCCCGAACTGTGCCTTCATGGCTGCGTGGGTGATGCGGATGCGGCTTTCCAGCAGCCCGGCGGTCAGCGCGCCCGGCACCTCGGCCAGCGCGATGTGGATGGTCACCGGCACCACGCGAAGCTGGTCCGAGGCCAGCATCATCACCACATCGTCGCATCCGGCGAGATGGGCGAGAAACTCGGTATGCCCGGGAAAGGCAAACCCCGCCCCTTCTGCCAGTGCCTGCTTGTGGATCGGCAAGGTGCATATCGCCGAGGCCGCCCCCGACTGCACCAGCGCCACTGCGCGTTCGATCGCGTCGATCACACCCTGGGCTTGTGCCGGTTGCGGCACACCGGGTGTGCGCGAGCCGGCAAAGCGTAACGGCAGAACGGGCAGGGCACGCGCGCCCGCCGCCTCGGATGGATCGGAAATGACGACATGCGGTGCGCTTGCCGGCAAATGGGCAGGATCGCCAACCAGGAAGAACGGCACGGTGCCCGCCAACGCCTGCCACACAGCAGGGGCCAGATCGGGGCCGATCCCGGCCGGTTCGCCGCAGCTCAGCGCAATGGGCGCGGGTGTCACCGTTCGACGATCCGGGCTTCGGACCGCAGTTGCGCCAGATAGCTGTCAGCCAAAGCGCCAAGCCGCTGGTTGCGCAGGCCCAACGCCAGCTGGTCGCGGTCTGCATCCTCGCCCACGGCGAGGGTGCGCCCGCACAGCATCAGGAACACAAGAGTCTGCCCGTTGTTGCGCGTCAGAACGGTCGACACTTCGCCCGGGTCCAGCTTGGACAGCTCGATCCCGATGTCGTTGGGAACCTGAGCCACCGGCAGCGTCACCCGTTCCAGCACCTCTGCGGGCTGACCCTTTGCGACGGCATAGAGGTCGTCGCAACGATCGACCTTCGACGACAGCACGCGCGCACGAGCCAGCGTTTCGGCCGAGCGGCCGCCGGGCATGTAATACATCGTGTATTCCAGCGCCGAGACCTCGGGCGCGGTAAAGCCGGTTTCCTCGATCGCGCGCAGCTGGAACAGCGCAACGGCGTTGGGCAACGGCAGCGGGTCGGTCACTTCGCCCGGCGCCAGTCCAACAATCAGCGGTCGCAGCGCGGGCGGCAGGTCGGACAGGTTGCGCCAGGGCAGGCGGCCGCCCGCACCCTTGGTCGGGGTCGCCGAGTAACGGCGCGCGGCGGCAGAAAACTCTCCTTCGGTCTTAAGCTGAGACAGCTGCGCGGCGCGTTGCAGCACCTCTTCATCCTGACCCGGAGGGGCCGGCATGATGATTTCCGACAGCAACACGCGGATGTTGCTTTGACCGGCATTGGAAGACAGCGCGCGGTTCAGTTCCTCTTCCGAGGGGTTGGCGCGGCCGCCGTACCGGGTCTGGATCAGCTGACGCCAAGCCAGGCCGGCCTTGACGAAATCGCGGAAGGTCTGCTCGGCCACGCCGCCGCCAGCCAGTGCCTTGATGAACTCTTCACCGGTCAGGTTGGCCCGCTGGGCAAATTCGTTCATGCCTTCGGCGATCTCGTCCGGACCCGGTTCGATCCCGGCGGCGGCCGAAGCCTCGATCCGCAGGCGGTCGTCGATCAGCTGATCGCGGGCCGTCCGCTCGGGGTCGCCAGGCGCGCGCAGCAGGCGCAGCATGGCCTTGCGCTGCTCGATCTCATAGCCGGTGATCACCTGGTCGTTGACCGTGATGGCGGGCGAGAACAGCCCTTGCGCGACGGCAGGCTGCGCAAAGGGCAGCGCGACCAGGGCAAGGGCGGACAGGCGGCGAAGCAAGTTCAATGGCATGAGCGGCGATACTCCTTGGCGCTGCCACCGGTGCTGAAGCCTTTCAGCGCGATGGTCAGCCCGTAATTCGTCGACGGCTCGACATTAGTGGATGAGGCGAACCGGCGCGAGGCCGAAAACCGCACCGACACGCATTCGTTCTGATAGTTCAATCCCAGCCCTGCCTTGGCAAACTGGTTTGCAGTCAGGTCATAGCGCCAGCTGGCAGAGGCTGTCCAGTCGGGGCTGATGTCGTAAGAGCCGGCAAAGTTCCATTCGGACAGCGCCGAACTGCGGCCCTCGGCGACGTCCGAGACAAGCAGCAGGTAATTGGCGTCCAACTCGACCCGGCCCTTGTCCCAATGGGCCTGCGCCTCGGCCTTGGACAGGCCGAAGCTGTCGTTGATCAGCCCGCGCGCCATCAGCGACAGCCCGCCGGGCAGTGCCAGCTCGCCCGCCACCAGCCAGTCGGACGAGGTGCCCGTCAGCCCGGAAGAGCGCGAGAAATCGCCATCGGCATCGTCGCGCCAGATCCGCCCCAGCGTCAGCCCGGCAGACCAGCCACGCGGATCCTCGCGCAGCCAGCGCAGACCCAGCGCTCCGGTGGCGCCGCGTTCGCGCCGGTCGCCTGCGGGAAACCGCGACAGGCTCAGCAGGTTGCCCTCGTCGAACTCGACACGGGTGCTTTCGTCGTTCGGCACACGGCCGCGTTCCCCGCCCACCCAGGCGAGTTGCGCGATCGGTTCCAGCAGCACCTTTGCGCCGCCGGCGGCGGACTTGACCAGCGGCCAGCGCAGCTCGGCCCGGGCAGCGGGCGTCACCTCGGTGACGCTGCGGGTCATGCTGCGATCTTGCCGCGTGTCATAGCTGTCGGTGAACAGGTGGGTTTCGAACCCGGCGCGCAACCCGCCGGGCAGGGTCCAGCGGTTCAGGTACGCCAGATCCGCCGACAGCCGAGCCACGTCGCGCCCGTCGACGATGGTGTCGGCGTCGGGGCCGTCGATATCGAGGTCGGAATAGCGGTAATGGCTGTGGGCACTGGCACCGACCCGGAACTCTCCGCCAAAGCGCGGCAGGAAGCGGCGCGCATAGCTCAGGTCGCCCACGATGGTGGGCTGGGTGGCGTTGTCTTCTGTCACACGCAGCGACTCGAAGTGATAAAGCGCCGCCTCGATCAGGGTGTCGCGGGAAACCTTCTGCAACTTCACCGAGGAATCCAGCCGGTCGTTGTCATTTGACGAGTAGTCCGACAGGTAGCTGTCATCCGTCACCGCCTCGATGTCGAACGACAGCGTATAGCCGCGCGGCAGCACGAAGCCTCCTTCGGCGAACAGGTATCCGCGCAGCCCGTCGTCCTTGATCGTGTCCTTGCCGAAGGCGCCGGTCACTTTCAGGTCACCCTTGCGGAATGCCTGACGATAGCGGAATTCCAGCGTTTTCGTAACGGTCGACAGGTAGGGCGTCAGCGTCAGGTCGGCGTGATCGCCGATCGGGATGAAGTAGGGCAGCTTGATGCCGAACCCCAGCAGCGTGCTCGACTTCAGTTCGGGGATCAGGAAACCGCGCGCGCGTTTCAGCGTCGGATCGGGCAGGCGCAGACGCGGCAGGAAAAACACCGGCACATCAAGCACGCGCAGCTGCGCATCCTCGAAATAGAGTTGTTTTTCCTGCTGGTCGTGGATCACCCGTGCCGCCCGGATCTGCCACAGCGGTACGCCCTGCGGGCCGCAGATCTGGCAAGACGTGACGGCGACCTTGGACAGCTGGGTATAGCGGCCCTCGGCGCGGCGGCCCTCGACGGCAGCGATCTGCAACTGTTCGTCCAGCACCACCCGCGCGCCGGACAGGATGCCGTTTTCGAAACCTGCGTCCAGTTCGGCCCGGTCGGCCAGCACCACCGTGCCGTCTGGCTGGGTGATGCGGATCGGCCCTTCGATCACCAGCGAGTCGTCATCGCTGTTGTAGACGATGCGCGTCGCGCTTAGCCGGATACCATCGCGCAGCACCTCGACATTGCCTTCGGCAATCAGGGTGTTGTCGCCCGACACGAACACATGGTCGGCCACCAGTAGCGCGGGCAGGTCCTCTTTCGCAGCCTCTTGCGCGCGCAACGGCAGCACCATGGCACAAAGCAGGGCAAAGAACATCATAAGCCGCCGCATCAGCCTTCCTCCCGCTGAAGGATGACGCCCAGCGCCAACAGCACAGAGGCCACCGGCGGTGCCCAGGCCGCAAGCAACGCCGGGACCTGGCCGTTTTCGCCCAGGATCTGCGCGAAGTTGCGCACGTAATAAAGACCAAAGCCCAGCATCACCGCGAGCAGAACCGATACCCCGGTACGCCCCAGCCGGCTGTGGCGCATGGTAAAGCCGGCCGCGACCAGCACCATGGCCACCAGGAACAGCGGGCGGGCCAGCTCCATCTGGAGCCAGACCATGTGGCGGCGAGCCGAGAAGCCGGCGATTTCAAGCTGCGTGATATAGGCGGGCAAATCCCAGATCGGCACGACCGAGGGCGTTCCGAAACTGTCGCGGATCCGCTCCTGCGTCAGGGTTGAGGGAACCGTCATCCGGTCATGGGTGCTGGCGTTCTGCTCGGGGTTGACGCCCTGTCCCAGCGGCCAGCTCTTGGCGCCGTTCAGCACCCATTCGCCGCGTTGCAGGGTGGCCGAGCCGGCCTCGATCCGCTGCACCGGCCCCGATCCGGGCGCGTAGGCGATAAAGCTGACATCGTACAGCACCGTCGCCTCGGGGTTCGAACGGGCAGCACGGATCACCGTCTGGCTCTGCCCGTCGCCCTGGCGCAGCCACAGCCCCTCGGACCCAAGGGACAATGTGCTGGTACCGCCGCTGCGATAGCCCTCGACCAGCTCGCCGTAACGCTTGGACGTGGCTGCCACGATCGGGTTCAGCATGGCCACCGACAGAACGCCCACAACCAGCGCCACCGCGACCGGCCCCTGGATGATCGCCAGCCCCGACCGCCCGGCAGAGCGCATCACCACCAGTTCCGAGCTGCGCGCCAACGAAACGAAAAGCGCGATGGCCGCCAGGATCATCACCAGCGGCAGGATCTGATAGAGCCCTTGCGGGGTATTCAGCAGCGTCAGCCGCAGCGTCTCACCGAAGGTGATGTCGAACCGCCGAACCTGGTCGACCAGGTCCAGCAGCACGATGAAGGCGAAGAACACGAACAGGACCGCCAGGAAGGTCCACAGGAAACGCCGCGCGGTGTACCAATGCAGAGTCATGCCGCCACCTCGCGCAGGCGCGGGCGCTTGCGGCGTGCCGGGCGCGCCGCGATGTGCAGCATCAACGCAGACACCGCCAGACCGGCAACCGTGGGCAGGTATATCAGCGGCCACAGCGCGGGATTGGCCCTGACAGGGCCTGTCACCGCGCTTTCAACCATCTTGATCACCACCAACAGGAAAATCGCGCCGATGATCTGGCGTCCGACGCCAAAGCGGCTGAAGCCGCCGACCAGAAGCGTGGAAAAACCGATCAGCGCCGCGACGATGCACAGCAACGGCTGCTGGAAGCGTCCGTGCAACTCGTCCCGCGCGCGGGCCAGGTCCACGCGGCTCAGCTTGGCCATTTCCTCGGTCTGGGTCAGCAGCAATGCTGTCGGAACGTTTTCGATTTTCAGCTTGGCCGTGCTGCCTGTGATCAGCGCGCTGATGTCATAGCTCAGGTCCTGGAAATAGGTCGTGGCCAGGCGCTGGCTCTCGCGTTCGTAGGTTTGCGCCATGCCTTGTATCATCACCAGCCGCGGCCCCTCGGTATCGCGCAGCAGAAAGGCAGAACTGGCCGTATAGGTCAGCGAGCGGCCCTCGTTGCGCCGGTCGCTCAGGAACACGTCCTGCAACTCGCCGGTTTCGGTAATGTCGCGGATGTAAAAGGTGACGCCCGCCGCCGGGTGCAGGAATACCCCCTCGCGCAGCAGCCGCGCGCTGACAGAACCCGAGATTTCGGCCTCGCGCAGGCGCAGCTGGGCCAGGCTGGCAGGCACAAGAAACAGCGTCAGCACGCTCATCAGCCCTGCCAGGACCAGCCCGAACACCGCCACCGGCCGCGCCAGCCGCCACGGGCCAAAGCCGGTAGCCTGCATCACAGTCAACTCGCTGTCGTTCGACAGCCGGTTGGTGACATAGACCGCCGCGGCGAATGCGGCCATCGGCATAACCATGCGGATCACGTTGGGAAGGCTCAGCGCCGTGAACTCCAGGAACACGTTGGCCGAATGCCCGTCGGCGATCAGACGGTCGAACAGGATCACCGCGCGGTTGACCCAGTAGACCGAGACCAGGACCAGCGCGAAGAATCCGAACAGCGTCATCAGTTGCGACAGCATGTATCTGTCGAATCGCGCCAAACCCATTTTCCCCCAAGTGCAGCCCGGACTTGCCGGACCTTAGCCCTGTTGGGTCTGTCGGAAAACAGGGCTCTGGTCAATCCGGCGGGTGCGGGATACCTCTTGGCAAAGCCCCGCCCATTGCGAAAAGGACCCCAGAATGACCGAGCTTCGCGCCATCCGCACCGCCATAGCCGAGATCGAGACGATGGGTACCCTTGGCGGGCATCTGGCGCTTCTGGCCGATGCCGAGGGCAAACTTGACGCGGTTGCGCGGCGGGTCAACAAGCTGACCAAGGGCGCGGTCGCGCGTGCTTTGGCCAGTGCCCGCTGGGACAAGATGAAGGCCGGCGACGTTCTGAGCCTGTCGTTTCCGGCCGGGCTTGAGGTCGAGGCGCTGCACATCGTCAAACTGTCACTGCGCGCCCCCGCCGGGCAGGCGCGCCGCGCCGGCGCCGCTTTGGCCCGCGCTGCCGGAACCGGCACGCTGACCGTCGCCCTGGGCAACCTCAAGCGCAGCGGTGACCTGGCACTTGGGCTGCTGCTGCGCAGCTACGGATTTGTCGATCACAAGACGGACAAGGGCGAAGCCCCCGGCGAGATCACCCTGCTGGTCCCCGATGCCGAGGCCGCGGCCGAAGGCCTGGAAGCCGTCACCGCCGTGGCCCAGGGCGTCTACTTTACCCGCGATCTGGTGAACGAGCCGGCCAACGTTCTGACCACCACCAGCTTTGCCGCCCGCCTGTCGCAGCTGACCGATCTGGGCGTCGAGGTCGAGGTGCTGGAGGAACCCCAGCTGGCCGAACTGGGCATGAACGCGCTGCTGGCGGTGGGGCAGGGATCGGCCGCGCCGTCCAAGGTGGTGGTGATGCACTGGATGGGCGGTGCCGAGGGCGCCGCGCCTGTGGCATTGGTCGGCAAGGGCGTGGTCTTTGACACCGGGGGCATTTCGCTGAAACCCGCCGCCGGGATGGAAGAGATGACGATGGACATGGGCGGAGCGGGCGTGGTCGCCGGGGTGATGCGCACCCTGGCGCTGCGCGGCGCGCGCGCCAACGTCGTGGGTCTGGTCGGACTGGTCGAGAACATGCCCTCGGGCACCGCGACGCGGCCGGGCGACGTGGTCACCTCGATGAAGGGCGACACGATCGAAGTGATCAACACCGATGCCGAAGGCCGGCTCGTGCTGTGCGACGTGATGTGGTACGCCCAGCAGGTGCTGCGCCCCGCGGCAATGATCGACCTGGCTACGCTGACCGGTGCCTGCGTCGTGGCGCTGGGGCATGAGAACGCGGCGGTATTCGCCAATAACGATCCGCTGGCGAGCGGCTTGTTGAAAGCGGCCGAGGCCGAAGGCGAAGGTGCCTGGCGGATGCCGCTGGGCCAAGCCTATGACGATCTGCTGAAGTCGCCGGTTGCCGACATGAAGAACGTCGGCGGCCGCC
The DNA here is from genome assembly GCA_020441125.1 of Roseivivax sp. Classification (GTDB taxonomy): domain Bacteria; phylum Pseudomonadota; class Alphaproteobacteria; order Rhodobacterales; family Rhodobacteraceae; genus Mesobacterium_A. The sequence continues at coordinate 3,492 of JAGRMT010000030.1, read as the reverse complement.
CCGCCGGTGCAATCACCGCCGCGCAATTCCTCAAACGTTTCGTGCAGAAGGGCACGCCCTGGGCGCATCTCGACATCGCCGGCGTCGCGCATTCCTCGTCCGACCGCGACCTGTCGCCCAAGGGCGCGACGGGTTGGGGCGTGATGACGCTGAACCGGCTGATCGCAGACCGGTATGAGTTGAAGGACGACGACGCATGAGCACCGCCCCGACAGTGCTGCGGCAGGGCTGAGCAATGGGCGCGGCCTATTTCTATCACCTCACGCGCCGTCCTCTTGAGGCAACGCTGCCGGTGCTGCTGGAAAAATCGCTTCAGGCTGGCTGGCGCGTCGCTGTCCGTGCCCGAAATGCCGAGCGGCTGGACTGGCTGGACCAGAAGCTGTGGCTGGGCGCCGAGGACGGATTTCTGCCCCATGGCGTCGAAGGCGGCCCGCATGATGCCGAACAGCCGGTTCTGCTGACGCTGGCCGAAACCCCGGCCAACCGCCCGGCGTGCCTGATGCTGGTCGACGGCGCCGAGGTCAGCGCCGAGGAAGTATCCCGGCTGGAGCGCGCCTGCATCCTGTTCGACGGCGCCGATCCGGCGGCTGTACAGGCGGCGCGGGCACAGTGGCGCGCGCTGACCGGGGCGGGCTGCGCGGCGCAATACTGGTCCGAGGAATCGGGCCGCTGGGAGATGAAGGCAGAGGCGCGGGCGCAGGATGGCTGAAACGATCCTCGATCAGGCCACCTGGCCACGGGCCGGCCATTTCGCACTGTTCCGCACTTACGAGCGGCCGCATTTCGCCACCACGGCGCGCGTGGATGTGACCGGGCTGCTGGCCCTGGCCAAACCGCGCGGCGTCTCGCCTTATCGTGCGTGCCTTTATGCCATCGGCACCGGGCTGCACCAAGTCGCTGAACTTCGCACCCGGATGCGCGGTGAAACGGTGGTTCAGCATGACGCGGTGGCCATGTCGATGACCGTGCCGACACCCGACGGCAGCTTTGTCTATGGTTACGTGCCGTATCATGCCGATTTCGCCACCTTCGATGCCGAGGCCGCACGCGTCATCGACACAGCGGCGCAGGGCGGGCTGAACCCCCATGCCGGCAGCGATGCGGTGGCTTACCTGTCATGCCTGCCATGGCTGGATTTCACCGCCATCGACAACGCGCTGCCCAATGCCCGCGATTGCATCCCGCGCATCTCATGGGGTCGGTTTACCGCGCAGGGCGATGGCCGCTGGGACATGGCGATGGCGATCCAGGTGCATCACGCGCTGGTCGACGGCGCCCATGTCGGCGCCTATTTCGCCGCCGTGCAAGCGGCGCTGGACGCAATCTGACCGCGCCAAAGCAAAGCCCCGGCGCAAGGGCCGGGGCAGAGCGATCAGAACGGGATTTCGTCGTCGAGGTCGTTGTTGCGCGACCGGCCACCGCCGCCGCCGCCACCGCCACCCGAACCGCCGCCGCCACCCGAGCCGCCGCCATAGCCGCCATCGTAGCCGCCGCCGTAATCCGGGCCGCTGTCATAGCCGCCGCCACCGCCGCCGCCGTAGCTGCCGCCGCCGCCACCGCCGCCGTCGCGGCCATCCAGCAGCGTCAGCTCACCCCGGTAGGGGCGCAGAACGATTTCGGTGGTATAGCGGTCCTGGCCGGACTGATCCTGCCACTTGCGGGTTTCCAGCTGCCCCTCGATATAAACCTTCGAGCCCTTTTTCAGGTACTGCTCGGCGATGCGCGCCAAGGGTTCGCTGAAGATCGCGACCGAGTGCCACTCGGTCCGCTCGCGCCGTTCGCCGGTGTTGCGATCCTTCCAGTTCTCTGACGTGGCGATGCGCAGGTTGCACACCTTGCCGCCGTTCTGGAACGTGCGCACCTCGGGGTCGCGCCCCAGATTGCCCACCAGGATTACCTTGTTCACCGAACCTGCCATATGCGCCCCCCAAACTCTGCTGCTGCGAATCTCAATCCATACGGTTGCGCCCCGTATAGCATCGGGACTTGGTGAATACAGGCTTAATACCGCCGAACCAGGCCACCATGCCGGGCCAAGGTACTGGAACCCGCGGCGATTTTGGGTATAGTCGCGACGACCGAAAAGACGAGGGACCTCGGACGGGATGACGAAACGGGCGGCGATCTGGCTGGCTGCTTTGGCCGTGGCTTGCGCGGGGACGATAGCCCCCGGCGATGTTCTGTCCACCAAGAACCGGGCGCGGCTGTTCTCGTCGCAGACCCGCGTGCTGGATGGGCGCGCCTCCGAACAGTACAACAACTCGATCCGTCTTCAGCCGTCCAAGGTCATCACGCCCAGCAAATGGGGCACCGAGGATGGCGGCATAAGCCCGGTGTGGCGCGGCCGGTACCGCGGCATGTACCTGCCGATGGCCCGCGATGCCGCCCGCCGCCACGGCGTGCCCGAGGATCTGTTCCTGCGGCTGGTACAGCAGGAAAGCGGTTGGAACCCCGCCGCCCGTTCGCACAAGGGCGCGATCGGACTGGCGCAGCTGATGCCGTTCACCGCACAGAAGCTGGGTGTCGATGCGCTCGATCCGTATCAGAACCTCGATGGCGGTGCGCGCTACCTCAAGCAGATGCACGGCAAGTTCGGCTCGTGGCGCCTGGCGCTGGCGGCTTACAACGCCGGTCCGGGCGCCGTGGAAAAACACGGCGGCGTGCCCCCTTTCCAGGAGACACGCAACTACGTTCGCAAGATCTGGGGCAGTTGAGTTTCAGGCCGCGGCCCGCGCCATGTCCTCGGCCCAGACGCGCGTCATCGCCGGACGGTCAAGGCAGCGTTTCACCCAGGCCCGGATCGCAGCATCCTCCGGCACCGCCTTCGGAAACCAGGCATAGGTCGAACAGACCAGGATATCCGCCGCGCTGAAGGCGTCATCCACCAGGTAATCACGGTCCCGCAGCGCCTCGGACAACCGCGCGACGGCGGTTGGCACATCGCGGATCGCGTGGGTCAGAACCGGGCTGTCGATGCCGCCGACCTGGGCCAGGTAGACCGGCTCGAACACGTTGCCATACCAGGCCAGCCAAGACAGATAGGCCCCGCGCGACGGATGGCCCACCGGCCGGCCCAGCGGGCTGTCGGCGAAGTGATCGGTCAGGTACAGCATCACAGCATTGCTTTCGCGCACCTGGGCGCCGTCATGCACCAGCAGCGGCACCTTGCCCTCGGGGTGCGGGTTGGCCGGATCCGGCGCGCCCGAGCCGTCATTGCGGGCGATGCCCACGGTGCGGATCGCGACCTGGTCCTGCTTGCCCATTTCGTGGATCAGCTGCACCACCCGGGTAGAGCGGGATTGCGGCGAATGATAAAGCGTCAACATGGCGGTTCCTTTCTGGGTGATGGTTGTCGCTTCACCCTAGGCGCGCCCCCTGACAGTTTCCGTCAGCGGCGCCGCCTTAGCGCGCCGCGAACCGTGCCCCGTCCCAGCCAAAGGCCAGCATCTGCCCGCCATGCGCCACGTGGGTGATCGTCGGCCACTGTCCCGA
>JAGRMT010000206.1:481-8857 GCA_020441125.1 Roseivivax sp. | reverse complement strand
TTCGGTGCAGCGTCAGGACGACCCGATCAGCGGCAAGTCCTCGGCACCCGCGCCGGCGGCACAGCCCGGCAGCTGATCCGCCCAGGGCCGACCAAGACCAAGGCGCCGCGGCTTGCCCGCGGCGTTTTTCTTTTGTCACAGACGGTTACCCGCCACCCTGCAAGCGTGACAGTAACTTGCGCGCGCGCGCTTATCCAGCAACCGTGCCGCGGGCGTCACGCGCCGCCCCATGATCTGCCGCACGCGGCGTCGGATGTTCGGCGGCAGCCCCGCCATCGCCCAGCCACCCGGCCAGAAGCTTTCGCAAGCCACCGCCTCGGCCAGCAGCAGGCAATGCGCCCGCGTCACGAGGTGCACATAGGCCACCGGGCAGCGCACCTCGCTGATGCCGCGCAGCCCGGTCAGCGCCCGCGCCGGTACCAGCGCGCCAAGCGCTGCGTGAAAGACCCGGTGCTGCGGCGACAGCCACAGATCGCGCAGCGGCAGCCCCGGGCCCAGCGCACCGGGCCGGATGCGCACCGGCCTGGGCGTGTTCGCCGATGCCCGGGCGGCACGCAGCACCAGTTCCAGCCGAACCGCCCGCCCCTCTGCATCGCACAGACGATCCCCCGGCAACAGCCGCCCGGCCGGGACCCAGCCGCGCCCGGCGGTGGCTATGCGCACCTGCGCGCCGAAACAGGGCGGCGCGGCCGAGCTGGGATAGCTGTACACCCCGTTGCGCATGTCAAATGTCTGCACGACCGTCAGCGCATCGCCAAAGGGCGGCACGGCCCCCTGGATGACAAAGCCGGCGATGTTGTAGGCATCCGCCCCCACCGAAACCATCTGCAGATCGTAGCGGGCGCCGCTGCTGTCCTGCACCACGATGACATATTCCGCCTCGACCCCGGTGCCCGCGGCATAGGGCGCCCCGTCGATCACCGTATCGGCCACCAAAGCCTGCCCCGGTCCGGCATCGACGTCAAAGAACCCGTCGGCGCTGTCGTTCACCGCCACCGGCTGGGCCACGGCGCCGGGTGCGATGGTCACCGTGCTGACACCCCAGGTGAACTGATAGCCGCCATTGTTGGCAAACCCGTCCGGATCGTCCGTGGCGATCTGCGCCAGATCAAAGATGTTAAGCGTAAAGACCGCCATGAAACCGCCGCGCCGCCGCGCCCGGCCGGGCGCCCGCGGCACCATGCAGCACCATCGTCAAGCGCGGCTTAACGCCAGGGCGCAATCACGCCTCCAGCTCGGCGTCCCAGTACAGGAAATCCATCCAGCTGTCGTGCAGATAGCCCGGCGGGAACTTGCGCCCCACGTTGCGCAGCTCCTCGGCCGATGGCTGGCGCGGCGGCTTTCGCAGCGACAGCCCGCTGTGCCGCAAGGTCTTCGATCCCTTGCGCAGGTTGCACGGCCCGCAGGCCGCCACCACGTTTTCCCAGCTGGTCACCCCGCCCCGCGCCCGCGGCACCACGTGGTCAAACGTCAGATCTCCCTTGCGCCCGCAATACTGACAGCAGAATTCGTCCCTCAGAAAAAGATTGAAGCGCGTGAAGGCCACGCGCTTCTGGGGTTTGACGTAATCTCTCAGCACCACCACGCTGGGTATCCTCAGCGTCATCGAGGGGCTGCGCACCACCTCGTCGTATTCGGCGATGATATCGACCCGGTCCAGCCAGGCCGCCTTCACCGCCTCCTGCCAGGGCCACAGCGACAAAGGGTAGTAAGACAAAGGCCGGTAATCGGCGTTCAACACCAGCGCCGGGTACTGTTTCAGCGCCGCCGGTTCTCGCACGAAACTGGTTCTGAAATCGCCATCCATGGGGACTCGTTCTCCGCCCTGCGCCTTGCCATCAAGACACCAGGGCAGGACATCCCGCCCCGGCCGACTGTCACTATATATCGGGGGTTGCTTGTGGCAAGCCCCGCAACATGCTGTAGCCCGGCCCAGATACAAGCCCTGCGTAACATCTGTGCGACGGCGCCGCCGCTCAGGGACGGAAGCTGTCCGGCTTCACCCCGTATTTCGCCAGCTTGTCATAAAAGGTCTTGCGCGGCAGCTTCAACGAGGCCGCCGCCGCGCTGGCCTGCCCGCCCGACCGGCGCAGCGCCTCGATCAGCAGCGATTGCTCGACCTGCGCCATCCGTTCGGCCAGCCCCAGGTCGTCCTGCTCGGCCTCGCTGTCACCCAGCCCCAACACAAAGCGCATCGCCGCCGACATCAGCGCGCGGGCATTGCCCGGCCAGGGCTGCGCCATCAACCGTGCGATCTGCTCGGCATTGACTTCGGGCGGCTCCAGCCCGGCCTGCTCGGCGGCTTGCGCCACGTATTGGCGGAACATCACCGGGATATCCTCGGGCCGTTCGGCCAGCGCCGGGATACGCACCTGCATCACCTCCAGCCGGTAATAGAGCTCGGCCGCGAACCGCCCGGCCTGCACCGCCTCGGTCAGATCCTGCGTGCTGCCCGCCACCAGCCGCACGTCGCCTTTTTCCAGCAGGTCGGCCAGCGCCACCTGCGTATCCTCCGGCAGCCGCCCGATTTCGTCCAGGAACAGCGTCCCGCCCTGCGCGGCGGCCACCCGCTCTTCCAGCGCCGACCGGCTCAGCCCCTGCGCTGCACGCTTCTCGAACGGCCCCTTGCCCTGCGCCGACGACAGGTGGATCACCTCTGCCACCTTGGAGATCCCGGTCCCCGGCTCGCCGGTGACCAGCACGTCGGTGCCCGCCCGCGCCGCCACCCGTACCCGCGCCCGCAGGCCCTCCGCCAGGGCCGAGCGGCCAAAAATCAGACGCGCCGCCGGATCCCCGGTCTCAAGCTCGGCCTTCAACCGGCGGTTTTCCAGCACCAGCGACCGCGTCCGCAGCGCCCGCTCGATCACGGCCACCAGGTCGCCCGGCGCACAGGGCTTTTCCAGGAAGTCGAACGCCCCCGCCGCCATCGCCCGCACCGCCATCGGGATATCGCCCTCGCCGGTCAGCAGGATCACCGGCAGATCGGGGTCCTGGCGTCGCGCGTAATCCAGCAGGTGAAAGCCGTCGCGCCCCGGCATCCGGATATCCGACACGATCACCCCGGCAAAGCCTGCGGTGATCCGGTCCTTCGCCTCGACAAAGGATCCGGCCGTGACCGCGTCGAACTCGGCCAGTTCCAGCGACTGGCCCAGCGCCTCGCGCACCGCCGCGTCGTCATCCACCAGAAGAACCCGCCGGATCACCGCGCCGCCCCCTTGCGCTTCTTCTTGCCGGAAATACCCCGGGGGAGTCCGCGCGTCAGCGCGGACGGGGGCAGCGCCCCCTCCTTGCGCGCTGATCGCCTGCGCGGCAATGGGACCAGCGCGCCCATCGCTCCAGCCAACCCTGCCCGCGTCATGCCGCCGCCTCCTCTCGCCAGCGCTCCAGCTCGACGGTAAAGACCGCCCCGCCGCCCGGTGCATTGGTGCCCCGGATCGTGCCGCCAAAGCTTTGCACCAGCCCGTAGGAAATCGACAGCCCCAGCCCCATGCCGTCACCGCCACCCACCGCCTTGGTGGTATAGAACGGCTCGAACAGCTTTTCCGGCGCCTCGATCCCCGGGCCGCTGTCGCGCACCGTGACCGCCAGCACCGGTCCGTCCGACACCGCGATCTGCAACCGCCGCTCGCTCGCGGCCTCCATCGCGTCCACGGCATTGGTGATCAGGTTGACGAACACCTGCCCCAGCCGCACCTCGCCGCCGCGCACCCAGATCGGCGCTTCGGGCCGGCGATAGTCCAGCGCCACCGCCGCGGCGCGGATCCGTGTCTCGGTCAGTTCCACCGCGCTGTCCAACACGCCGCGCAGGTCAACCCGTGCCACCGCCGCGGTTTCCTGCCGGGCAAAGGCGCGCAGGTTGGCGATGATCCGCCCCATCCGCCGCGCCATGTCCGAGATCCGCCCCAGGTTCTCGGCCGCCCGCTCGGGCTTGCCACGGTCAAGGAAAGCCACCGCGTTCTCGGCAAAAGACCGGATCGCCATCAGGGGCTGGTTCAGCTCGTGGCTGATGCCGGCAGACATCTGCCCCAGCGCCGACAGCTTGCCCGCCTGCACCAGGTCCGCCTGCGCGCGGGTCAGCGCCGCCTGTGCCTCTTCGCGCTCGGCCACCTCGCGGCGCAGCGCGCGGTTGGTGTCTTCCAGCGCCTGTGTCCGCGCCGCCACCCGGTCTTCCAGCACCGCGTTGGCCTCGGCCAGCGCGCGCCGGCGCGCCGTCACGATCAGCAGCGCGGCGCCGAACACTAGGCACAGCGCTGCAACCGCCGCCGCCTGCAGCAGCGCCAGCCGCCGCGCCGGCTCGACATCCACCAGCGCCTCGCCCAGCATCCCGATTGCCGGCAGCGGCACCTCAAGGTGCAGCGCCGAGGCCGGAACGTAGGGCGACAGCGCCTGCGTCCAGATCACATGCCCGCCGGTGCTGTGCAGCGCCAGCGGCATCCGCGTGCCGTCAGGCGCCAGCAACGCCCCCGGCACGACCTTGTAAAACAGCAGCTCCGAACGGTTGGTGACAAACACCTTGTTGGCGGTGTCGGTGAAAAACACCGCCGGGCGCGAACCGCGCCACTCGCGTTCGATATGGTCGATGTTCACCACCACCACCAGCGCCCCGCGCACCGCGCCCGAGCGATCGAACGACGGCGCGGCATAGATATAGGCCCGCTGCCCGGTCTGCGGCATCAATCCGGGGCCAGAGCCCAGCGCGCCCTGCATCGCCCGCTCGAAATAGGCGGTTTCGGTCACCGTATCGGGGATTGGCCCGCGCGTTGCCGCCAGCACCTGCCCTGCTGCATCGGCATAGAAAGCCGCCAGCGCCGAGGTCTTGTCCACCGCTGCCTGCAGCAGCGCCTCGGCCTCGACGCGCGAGCCGCCCGCGTCGTGCAGCGCGGCCAGGAAGGGGTGGTCGGAGAGCAGCACCGCGGTTTCGCGATAGCGCGCCAGCTGGGTCGCCAGCCGGTCCGCCGCCAGCGCCAGGTCGGCCTCGCCACGCGCCGCGACCTGGTCCAGCGCCTGGCGATAGCCATAGGCCAGCACGCCCGCCGACAATAGCCCGACCGCCGCCAGGAAGGCGGTCACCAGCGCGGGACGGACAAGACGCGGCATCTGCATGGCCCTGCATAGCAATTGCGCCCTTGCAAAGGCCAGCGCCAAAGGCCAGCGTCGGCATCATGCACCCCTTTGCGCTCTCGCCGACCGATCCTGCCTTCGTGCAGGATCCCTACCCCGCCTACGACCGGATGCGCGCCCTGGGCGATCTGGTCTTCTGGCAAGACTATGCCATGCCCTGCGCGGTATCGCACCGCGCGGTGCACGCGCTGCTGCGCGACCGGCGCTTTGGCCGCGAATGCCCGCCCGAACTGGCGCCGCCGGTGCCGCCGCACCTGGCGCCGTTCTACGCGATCGAGGCGCATTCCATGCTCGAACTCGAGCCGCCGCGCCATACCCGCCTGCGCGGGCTGGTGCTGCGCGCCTTCACCAGCCGCCGCATCGCCGCGCTGGCGCCAGAGATCGCGGCGCTGTCACACGCCCTGATCCACGCGTTTCCCGCCGGCCCGTTCGATCTGCTTCCCGCCTTCGCCGAGCGGATCCCGGTGATCGTGATCGCCCGCCTGCTGGGCGTGCCCGAAACGATGGCGGACCAGTTGCTGGCCTGGTCGCATGCGATGGTGGCGATCTACCAGGCCCGGCGCGACCGCGCGGTCGAGGATGCCGCCGCCCGCGCAGCAGCCGACTTTGCCGGCTTCATGCGCGGCTATGTCGAACAGCGCCGGCGCGCCCCGGGCGACGATTTGATCACCCATCTGATCGCCGCCGAGGAGGCGGGCGAGCGGCTGAGCACAGACGAGTTGATCACCACCTGCATCCTGCTTCTGAACGCCGGGCACGAAGCGACCGTGCACGCCATCGGCAACGGCGTGGCAACGCTCTTGCCGCGCGGGGTGCAGGTCGACGCCGAAAACGCCGAGACCGCCGCCGAGGAAATCCTGCGCTTCGATCCGCCGCTGCACATGTTCACGCGGTACGCCTATGAGGACATCCACGCTTTCGGCCACGACTTCCGGCGCGGCGACCAGGTGGCGCTGATGCTGGCGGCGGCGAACCGCGACCCGGCGGTCTGGGCCGAGCCGCATCGCTTCGATCCGGACCGACCGATCACGCAGAACGCCAGCTTCGGCGGCGGGTTGCATTTCTGTGTCGGCGCACCGCTGGCGCGGCTCGAAATGACCGTGGCGCTGCCGATCCTGTTTGCCCGCTGCCCCGGCCTGAGGCTCGCCGGACGGCCGGTCTACGCAGACAGCTACCATTTTCATGGCCTGACGCGATTGATGGTGGAAGCCTAGGCGCAACAGAGCGTGACCGGCTCCGAGAGCCTCACTCAACAGGCCGGAGCGCTGCTCAATTGCTCGAACCGTCCGAACCACGGCGCTCCGCCGTAGGGTGGGTTTTCAACCCACCCCGCCCGCGGCCTGTCACAATGGCAACGCGGTTGTCGCCTTGATCTCTTCCATCGACAGCAGCGCGGTGACGTTGTGCACCTTCACCTCGGAAATCAGCGCCTGGTAGAAGGCGTCATAGGCCCGCGCGTTCTTCACCCGCACCTTCAGGATATAGTCTATATCCCCGGCCAGCCGGTGGGCCTCCTGCACCTCGGGCCGGTCGCGCAGCGCCTTCAGGAACCGCCTCTGCCATTCGGCCTCATGTTCGGATGTGCGGATCAGCACGAAGAACGTCGCCTCGAAGCCCAGCGCCTCGGCGTCCAGCACCACCGTTTGCGCTCCGATAACCCCGGCCTCGCGCAGCTTGCGGATACGGTTCCACACCGGCGTCTTGGAACTGCCCACCGTCTTGGCGATCTCGTCCAGGGACTGACCCGCGTCGCGTTGCAGCTCCACAAGAATTTTCCGGTCGATCTCATCCAGACGAACCATCATCCCATCCTTTCACGATTTCTCGAACGCACGTTCGCTTGCGTCAAAACCATAGAACAATTTTCCTTATTCACGCAAGCGACTCGCCACGAGACGGGAAATTGTTCTATATTCTGCATCAGCAAACGCGAGACTCCCATGACCCTGCACCCCGTGCTCTTTGTCGGCGCCGGTCCCGGCGCCCCTGACCTGCTGACGCTCAAGGCCGCCCGTGCCCTGGCAGAGGCCGAGGTGATCCTGCACGACCGCCTGGCAAGCGATGCGATCCTGGCGCTGGCCGGTCCGCAGGCGCGCCTGGTCGATGTCGGCAAGGAAGGGTTCGGTCCCTCTGCCGCGCAAGCCGACATCAACGAACGGCTGGTGGCGTTTGCCGCGGCCGGGCTGCGCGTGGTGCGGCTGAAGGCAGGCGATCCCACCGTTTTCGGCCGGCTGGACGAAGAGCTTGAGGCGATCACCGCCGCCGGGCTGGGCTACCAGATCGTACCCGGCATCACCGCCGCTTCGGCCGCCGTGGCCAGCCTGGGCCAGAGCCTGACCCGCCGCGGGCGCAATGCCTCGGTCCGGTTTCTGACCGGGCACGACATGCAGGGCTTTGCCGATCACGACTGGCGCGCCCTGGCGCGGCCGGGCGAGGTCGCCGCGATCTACATGGGCAAGCGGGCCGCCCGCTTCGTGCAGGGCCGGCTGCTGATGTTCGGCGCCGACCCGGCCACGCCGGTTACCGCGGTCGAGAACGCATCGCGCCCCGATCAGCGCATTGTCGCGACGTCGCTGGCGGCGCTACCCGCCACCCTGGCCGAGGCGGCCCTGTCCGGCCCGGCCGTCATCCTGTTCGGACTTGCCCCCCGCGCGGCGCAGGCCGCCGTCCGCACCCTAGCCGCCGAAGGAGCCTTCTGATGCCCGCCCCCTTCTCCCCCAAGGTTATCACCGCCAACGCGCTGGTCGAAGGCGACGTGGTCTATCTGCGCGCCGACGACCGCTGGACCCGCCGCCTGGCCGAAGCAGAGCTGCTGACCGACGAAGCCCATGCCGAGCTGCGCCTGATCGAGGCCAGCCGGCGCCAGAGCGAGGTGGTCGGCGTTTACCTCGCCGACGCCGCGGCCTCGGCCCAGGGCCCGCAACCGGTCCACTTCCGCGAGGCGTTCCGGCGCACCGGTCCGTCCAACTATTTCCACGGCAAGCAGGCAGAGGCCCTCTGATGTATCGCTACACCGATTTCGACGCCGCCTTCGTGGCCGAACGCAACCGCCAGTTCCGCGCACAGGTGGAACGCCGCATCGACGGCAGCCTGACCGAGGATGAATTCCGCCCGCTGCGCCTGATGAACGGGCTTTACTTGCAACTCCACGCCTACATGCTGCGCGTCGCCATCCCCTACGGCACGCTGAACAGCGCCCAGATGCGCCAGCTGGCCTATATCGCCGAGCGGTGGGACAAGGGCTATGGCCATTTC
>JAGRMT010000206.1:0-468 GCA_020441125.1 Roseivivax sp. | reverse complement strand
CAGAACATCCAGTACAACTGGCCCCGACTGACCGACGTGCCCGAGATGCTGGACGCGCTGGCCGAGGTGCAGCTGCACGCCATCCAGACCAGCGGCAACACCATCCGCAACGTGACCGCAGACCATTTCGCCGGCGCCGCGGCGGATGAGGTGGCCGACCCGCGCCCGGTGGCCGAGCTGATCCGTCAGTGGTCGACCGACCACCCCGAATTCCAGTTCCGCCGCGCAAGTTCAAGATCGCCGTCTCTGGCGGCGCGGTGGACCGCGCGGTGACCAAGGCGCATGACATCGGCCTGCGCATCGTGTCGCGCGATGGCGTGACGGGATATGAGGTGATCGTGGGCGGCGGGCTGGGCCGCACGCCGATGATCGGCAAGGTGATCCACGACTTCCTGCCCACCGCCGACCTGCTGCCCTACCTGGAAGCCGTCGTCTCGGTCTGGAACCTGCTGGGCCGGCGCGACAACA
>JAGRMT010000205.1:8020-8453 GCA_020441125.1 Roseivivax sp. | reverse complement strand
CGCCGCGGCCAGAACGTGCGCCTGGCTTCGCAACTGACCGGCCTCGACATCGACATCATGACCGAGGAAGAGGAATCCAAGCGCCGCCAGGCCGAGTTCGAGCAGCGCACCAAGCTGTTCATGGACACGCTGGACGTCGACGAGTTCTTTGCCCAGCTGCTGGTCTCGGAAGGCTTCACCAACCTTGAGGAAGTCGCCTATGTCGAGCTGGACGAGCTGCTGGTGATCGACGGCGTCGACGAGGACACCGCAGAAGAGCTTCAGACTCGCGCCCGCGAATTCCTTGAGGAGCAGGCCCGCAAGGCGCTGGAAAACGCCCGTGCCCTGGGTGCCGAGGACAGCCTGGTCCAGTTCGACGGGCTGAGCCCGCAGATGCTGGAAGCGCTGGCCAAGGACGGCATCAAGACTCTGGAAGACTTCGCCACCTGCGCCG
>JAGRMT010000205.1:0-8013 GCA_020441125.1 Roseivivax sp. | reverse complement strand
GCTGGACCACCGTCAACGGCGAGCGGGTCAAGGATGACGGCATCCTCGAACCCTTCGACGTGTCTCTGGAAGAGGCGCAGACCATGGTCATGACCGCGCGCGTCCTGCTGGGTTGGGTCGACCCGACCGAGCTGGAGCCGGAAGCCGACGAGGCCGAGGGCGATGACGACGCCGAAACCGAGGAGCAGCCCGCGTAAGCGGGCGCATCCGGGGGGCTGTCCATGACACGCGGCGGGGCCAGAACTGACCAGACCGACGGGCCGGAGCGCAAGTGCATTGTCACTGGCGAGGTCCAGCCCAAGAACGGGCTGATCCGGTTCGTCGTCGGCCCCGACGCGCGCATCGTTCCCGATGTGATGGGCAAGCTTCCAGGCCGCGGCATCTGGGTTGCCGCGGACCGCGCCGCGCTGGACAAGGCTGCGACAAAGGGGCTTTTCGCGCGCGCCGCCAAGGCGCCTGTCACCGTGCCCGAGGGGCTGGTGGCCGACCTTGAGGCGCAGCTGGCGCGCCGGGTGATCGACCTGATCAGCTTGATGCGTAAGTCAGGAGAAGCCGTGGCCGGCTATGAAAAGGTCAAGGACTGGCTGATGCGCGAAGACACCCGCGTGCTGATCCAGGCCGAGGACGGTTCAGAGCGTGGCAAATCGAAACTGTCGACGCCCTATGGCGGCACCTATATCGGCTGGCTGACCGCCGACGAGCTGGGTCTGGCCTTTGGCCGACAAACTGTGATACACGCTGCGCTTCGCGCTGGCGGACTCGCACAACGTGTTGTAGACGAAGCCCGACGTTTGCGGGGCGTGCGAGAAGTGCCCGCCCAGGCAGCACGCGGTCCACAGGACCGACGGAAAGGATAAGAGAGCTTTATGAGCGATAACGACGGCAAAAAAACTCTGGGTTTGCGCGGTGGATCCCATTCGGGGAACGTGAAGCAGAGCTTCAGCCACGGCCGGACCAAGAATGTCGTGGTGGAAACCAAGCGCAAGCGCGTCGTCGTGCCCAAGCCGGCTGCGGCTCAGGGCAAGGCCGGCGCCGGTGCGGCATCGGCCGCTGCCTCGATCAAGCGCCCCGCCGGGATTTCCGAAGCCGAGATGGAGCGCCGCCTGAAGGCGTTGCAGGCCGCCAAGGCCCGCGAAGCCGAAGAAGCCGCGCAGCGCGAGGCCGAAGAGATCGCCCGCGCCGAAGAGCGTGAGCGCCTGCGCGCCGAGAAAGAACAGAAAGAGCGCGAGCAGCGCGAAGCCGAAGAGCGCGCCCGCCAGAAGATGGAAGAGGAAGAGCGCCGCCGCCGCGAGGAGGAGGAAGCCGCCAAGCGCGCAGAGGCCCAGCCGGCCCCTGCAGCCGCCGCGCCGGCCGCCGCACCGCGTACGCGCGACGCCGCCCCTGCGGCAGACAGTGCCGCACCGCGGACCGTCCCGGGCCAGCCCCGCAAGGCCGAGCGCGAGCGCGAGGAACGCGGCCGCAGTGCCAAGGGCCGCGACGACAACAACCGCCGCTCGGGCAAGCTGACCGTGAACCAGGCGCTGGCCGGCGATGGCGGGCGTCAAAAGTCCATGGCGGCCATGAAGCGCAAGCAGGAACGTCTGCGGCAGAAGGCCATGGGCAACGCCCCGCGCGAAAAGGTCGTGCGTGACGTTCAGCTGCCCGAGGCGATCACCGTGGGCGAACTGGCCAACCGTATGGCAGAGCGCGTCGCCGACGTGGTCAAGGCTCTGATGCAGAACGGCATCATGGCCACCCAGAACCAGACGATCGACGCCGATACAGCGGAACTGATCATCGAGGAATTTGGTCACAACGTCACCCGCGTCTCTGACGCCGACGTCGAGGACGTGATCAAGACCACCGACGACAGCCCCGAGGATCTGCAGCCGCGCCCGCCGGTCATCACGATCATGGGTCACGTCGACCACGGCAAGACCTCGCTGCTGGACGCGATCCGGCAGACGAACGTGACTGCTGGCGAAGCCGGCGGGATCACTCAGCACATCGGCGCCTATCAGGTGACGACGAAGGACGGCGCAGTGCTGACCTTCCTCGATACTCCGGGCCACGCCGCCTTTACCTCGATGCGCTCTCGCGGCGCGCAGGTGACGGACATCGTTGTGCTGGTGGTGGCCGCAGACGACGCCGTGATGCCGCAGACGGTCGAGGCGATCAATCACGCCAAGGCCGCCAAGGTGCCGATGATCGTGGCGATCAACAAGATCGACAAGCCTGCCGCAGATCCCAACCGGGTCCGCACCGGCCTGTTGCAGCACGAAGTCGTCGTCGAGGCGATGTCGGGCGACGTGCAGGACGTCGAGGTTTCGGCCCATACCGGCCAGGGCCTGGACAGCCTGCTGGAAGCCATCGCGCTGCAAGCGGAAATCCTCGAACTGACCGCCAACCCCGAGCGCGCAGCGCAGGGCGCGGTGATCGAGGCACAGCTTGACGTGGGCCGCGGCCCCGTGGCCACCGTTCTGGTGCAGAACGGTACTCTGAAGCAGGGCGACATCTTTGTCGTGGGCGAGCAGTACGGCAAGGTCCGCGCGCTGATGAACGACAAGGGCGAACGCATCCCCGAAGCCGGGCCGTCTGTCCCGGTCGAGGTGCTGGGCCTGAACGGCACGCCCGAAGCGGGCGACGTGCTGAACGTGGTCGAAACCGAAGCGCAGGCGCGTGAAATCGCCGAGTATCGTCACAACCTGGCCAAGGAGAAGCGCGCCGCCGCCGGTGCCGCGACGACCCTGGAACAGCTGATGAAGAAGGCCAAGGACGACGAGAACGTCTCGGAGCTTCCGATTCTGGTCAAGGCCGACGTGCAGGGTTCTGCCGAAGCCATCGTTCAGGCGATGGAAAAAATCGGCAACGACGAGGTGCGCGTGCGCGTGCTGCACTCTGGCGTGGGCGCGATCACCGAAACCGACATCGGCCTGGCCGAAGCGTCGGGCGCGCCGGTGTTCGGCTTCAACGTTCGTGCCAATGCCACTGCCCGCAACGTCGCCAACCAGAAGGGCGTGGAAATCCGCTATTACAGCGTGATCTACGACCTGGTGGACGATGTGAAGGCGGCGGCCTCGGGCCTGCTATCCGCGGAAATCCGCGAGCACTTCATCGGCTACGCCAAGATCAAGGAAGTCTTCAAGGTTTCTGGCGTCGGCAAGGTTGCCGGCTGTCTGGTCACCGAAGGCGTTGCCCGCCGCTCGGCCGGTGTGCGCCTGCTGCGCGACGACGTGGTGATCCACGAAGGCACGCTNCTCAAGCGCTTCAAGGACGAAGTGTCCGAAGTTCAGTCCGGCCAGGAATGCGGTATGGCCTTCGAGAACTACGACGACATCCGCGAAGGCGACGTGATCGAAATCTTCGAGCGCGAGGAAGTGACCCGCACGCTGTAAAGCACGGGCATCCAGCCAGACAAATCGCGCGGGCCGCGCCGGGTATCCCCGGTGCGGCCCGATGCGTTTTGCGGTTTGGTCTTTGGCAACGCGGTTGCCAGACATGCAAAAGGGGGCAACGCTGCCCCCTTTTTGGTCGTACCGATTGTAAAAGGCCCGCCTTGGCTACGGGCCCCAGCTTATGCTGTCACCGGGTTGCCGGTAAAAATACGGTTGCCAACACGAACAGTCACACGACCATCCGGCAGCTTTTTCTCCAACACACCCTGAACCGACACGCAACTACCAAGCACGATTGTTTTCAGCATCGACACAGTCTCCCAACGCATGTGCGAATGAAGATATATCTCGAAACCGTTTACAAAAACAGAACAAATATGCTGCACAAGTGTCATATCCACTGAATCATGGCACAAAAACTGGGCATTAGGCGGATTTCAGCGCCCAGAATCCTTGCCTGACGCGCGGAAATCCCGATTTCCGGTCAAAGCCAGTCACGCAGAATCGGAATCAGTGGCACGTCCGCTGGCGGCATCGGATAGTTGCGCAGCTCCTGTACCCGCACCCACTTCAACGCCTGTCCTTCTCTCGGGGAAACAATCCCGTCCCACTTGCGGCAGGCGAAAAGCGGCATCAACAGGTGAAAGCTTTCGTAGCTGTGGCTGGCGAACGTCAGCGGTGCAAGACAGCTTTGCCAGGTCTCGATGCCCAGCTCCTCGTGCAATTCGCGGATCAGCGCGGCTTCAGGCGTTTCTCCGGGTTCGATCTTGCCCCCGGGAAACTCCCAAAGCCCCGCCATAGACTTGCCCTCTGGCCTCTGGGCCAGCAGGACCCGGCCGTCCGGATCAATCAGCGCGACCGCCGCAACCAGAACGACCATCATCGCGTCACGACCGGTAATCGGCGTTGATCGAAATGTAGCCGTGGGTCAGGTCACAGGTCCACACGGTGGCCTTGCCCTGCCCCAGACCGATGTCGACGTTGATGTCGATCTCGGCTTGCTTCATGATCGCGGCGCCGTCGGCCTCTTTGTAAGTGGGCGAAACCCAACCGTTTTCGGCCACGACGATATCGCCAAAGCGAATCGACAACGCATCGCGGTCAGCCGCCGCGCCCGACTTGCCGATCGCCATCACGATGCGGCCCCAGTTCGGATCCTCGCCCGCGATGGCGGTCTTGACTAGCGGCGAATTGGCGATCGACATCGCGTGGGTACGCGCATCGGCGTCGCTGGCTGCGCCGGTCACCCGGATGGTCACGAACTTTGTCGCGCCTTCGCCATCGCGCACCACCTGCTGCGCCAGGTCCAGCATCACTGTTTCCAGGGCTTCAACAAAGGCGCGGTCATCCGCCCCCACCGAAACGCCAGAGGCGCCGGTTGCCGCCATCAAAAGCGTGTCCGAGGTGGACGTGTCGCTGTCGACGGTGATGCAGTTGAACGTCCGATCCGAAACCGCGCTGACCATCGCCTGTAGATCGGGCTGGGCCACCTTGGCATCGGTAAAGATGTAGACCAGCATCGTGGCCATATCCGGCGCGATCATGCCCGAACCCTTGGCGATACCGGCAATCTGTACCGTGCCGCCGGGCAAGTCCACGCTGGCCGTGGCGCCCTTGGGGTAGGTGTCGGTCGTCATAATGGCGCGCGCGGCGTCAGAGATACCTGCCTCGGTCAGCCCGGCCTTCAACTCGTCCAGCTTGGCGGTGATGCGCGCATGGGGCAGCGGCTCTCCGATCACACCGGTGGACGAGGAGAACACCCGTCCCTCCGGCAGATCGAGCATCTTGGCCACGGCCGAGGTGACGGCACGCGTCGCCTCGACCCCGTTGCGCCCGGTGAACGCGTTGGAGTTGCCCGAGTTCACCACGATGGCCGCGCCCGCGTCAGATGCCCCGCCGATCTTGGCCTGGCAATCCAGCACCGGGGCCGAACGGGTGGCTGAACGGGTGAACACTCCGGCGATCGCCGTGCCCGGCGCCAGCCGCGCCAGCATGACGTCGGTTCGCCCGGCATAACGCACGCCGGCCGCCACAGAGGCGAACTCGGCGCCGGCGATCACCGGCAGGTCGGGGAAACGTTCGGGTGCGAGGGGGGATTTGGCGAGGGTCTTGCCCAAGGTCAGTTCTCCAGCAGGCTCGAGTCGCGGATCAGCGCCGGGTCGATGCCGGTGGCCCCGTCGCGCGAGATGGTGGCGGTATCGGTCAGTTCGGTAAGCCGATCCTGCACCGCTTTTTGCTGCATGTCCCGCTCCAATTGGTCACGAACCTCTTCGAAGGCCGGCGCGGGCTTGGTGCGCTTGTCGTTCAGCTTGATGACATGCCAGCCGAATTGCGTCTGCACCGGACCGGAAACCTGGCCGACCTCCAGCGCCTCGACAGCCTGCTGGAACGGCTCGACCATCATGCCCGGCCCGAACCAGTCCAGCGCACCGCCATTGGGGCCCGACGGGCCGGTTGACCGTTCGCGCGCCACGGCGGCGAAATCCGCGCCGCCTTCCAGCTCGGCGACGATCGCCTTGGCCTCTTCCTCGGTCTCTACCAGGATGTGGGCGGCATTGTACTCTTCGCCGCCATTGGCGTTGGCGTATTGCTCGGAATACGCGGCAAGCAGCGCTTCTTCGCTGATCCCAGCCGTGGCAATCGCCTCGGCCGCGGTGGCCGCCAGCAGGGCGCGACGCTCGTTCTCGACCGACAGGCGCACGCGCAGGGTTTCCTGTGCCGCCGGATCGGCCGCCAACAGGGCCTGGTTCACCAGCTGGTCCAGAATGCCCTGGAACAGAACGTCGTCGGGCAGCTGCTTGTACTGATCGGGCAGGCCTTCCTGCACGATGATGACATGGCCCAGGGTGATCTCGGTTCCGTTGACCGTGGCCAGCACGGTGTCGGCAGCGGCGGTCTTGTCCTGCGCAAGCGCCGGCAGGGCCAGCCCCAGTGCCAGTACGGCAACCGTGGCAGATTTGAGTGCAAATGACATTGGTTTGTCCTTCCCGTGGGTCTGCCGATGCTGCGGCGTTGACACTGCTCAGACCGCCCCTTACATCGCCAAAGTGCACGCGAGGCTGGTCAATTCCCCTGCTTCATATGGGTTGCGCGCTGGCCGGGCAAGCAGGTGCCGCGCAAGAAACCGTCAGACGGAAAGAACATGAGCATGATGGGTATCGGGAAAATCGCCAAGAAAGTCTTCGGGTCGTCCAATGACCGGAAGATCAAGGCGACGCGCCCGCTGATCGCCAAGATCAACGCTCTGGAGCCGGAGTTCGAGAAACTCTCTGACCAGGAGCTGAAGGACAAGACCGAGGAACTCTCGAAGCGTGCGCAGGACGGCGAAAGCCTGGACGCGCTGCTGCCCGAAGCTTTTGCCAACTGCCGCGAGGCCGCCAAGCGCTCGCTCGGTCTGCGTGCCTATGACGTTCAGCTGATGGGCGGGATCTTCCTGCACCAGGGTAACATTGCCGAGATGAAGACGGGCGAGGGCAAGACCCTGGTCGCCACTTTCCCGGCATACCTGAACGCGCTGACGCGCAAGGGCGTGCACATCGTCACCGTCAACGACTACCTGGCCAAGCGTGACGCCGACTGGATGAGCAAGGTCTACCGCGCCCTTGGCATGACCACCGGCGTGGTCTACCCGCGCCAGGGCGAAGAGGAAAAGAAGCAGGCCTATGCCTGCGACATCACCTATGCCACCAACAACGAGTTGGGCTTCGACTACCTGCGCGACAACATGAAGTCGGAACTCAGCCAGATGTTCCAGCGCGGGCACAACTTCGCCATCGTCGACGAGGTGGACTCGATCCTGGTGGACGAGGCGCGCACCCCGCTGATCATCTCTGGCCCCAGCCAGGACAAGACCGACCTTTACGTCGCCATCGACCGCATCGTTCCGCTGATGAACGAAGGTCACTACACGATGGATGAAAAGCAGCGCAGCGTGACCTTCACTGACGAAGGCAACGAGTTCCTCGAAGATCGCCTGCACGAGTTCGAGCTGCTGCAGGACGGCCAGTCGCTCTACGATCCGGAAAGCACGACCATCGTGCACCACGTCAACCAGGCGCTGCGGGCGCACAAGCTGTACAGCCGCGACAAGGACTACATCGTCCGTGACGGCGAAGTGATCCTGATCGACGAGTTTACCGGCCGCATGATGATCGGCCGCCGCCTGTCCGAAGGCCTGCACCAGGCCATCGAGGCCAAGGAAGGCTGCTCGATCCAGCCCGAGAACGTCACGCTGGCCAGCGTGACCTTCCAGAACTATTTCCGCCTTTACGGCAAGCTGGCAGGCATGACCGGTACCGCCGCGACCGAGGCCGAGGAATTCCAGACGATCTATGGCCTTGGCGTGATCGAAGTTCCGACCAACCGCCCGATCGCCCGCCTTGACGAGGACGACCGCGTCTATCGCACCGCCAAGGAAAAGTACGAAGCCATCGTCGAGGAAATCAAGCTGGCGCATGAAAAGGGCCAGCCGGTCCTTGTCGGCACCACGTCGATCGAAAAGTCCGAGATGCTGGCCGGCCTGCTGGAAATGCACAAGCTGCCGCACAACGTTCTGAACGCCCGCCATCACGAGCGCGAGGCCGAGATCGTGGCCGACGCCGGCAAGCTGGGCGCAGTGACCATCGCCACCAACATGGCC
>JAGRMT010000204.1 GCA_020441125.1 Roseivivax sp. | reverse complement strand
GCTCGATGCCCCCGAGCGCCGCTCCCCGCTCAGAAATCCAGATCGGCATAATGCGCCGGCGGCGGGAAGCCCGGTACCTGGTCCGCCAGGATGGACCGGAACGCCGGTCGCGACTTGATCTTGGCGTACCAGTCCTTGACCGTCTGCGACCGGTTCCAGTCCACGTCCGATATGTAGTCGAGCGATGAAAGATGCGCCGCGGCGGCGAAATCGGCCAGGGTCATGCTGTCGCCCGCCAGCCAGCGGCGGTGATCCAGCAGCCAGGTCATGTAGTCCAGGTGGAACTTGATCGCCTTGGCCCCGGCCTTGACATTGGCGCTGTCGGGATAGCCGGTCTTCTGGATCTTCTTGTTCACTCGCTCGTAGAGCAGCTTCGAGGTGACCTCGCGGTGAAACTTGTCGTCGAACCAGCCCACCAGGCGGCGCACCTCGTAGCGCGCCTCGGCGCTGCGCGGCATCAGGGCCGGTTCCGGAAAGCGTTCCTCTATGTATTCGCAGATCGCCGCGCTTTCGGACAGGGTCAGCCCCTCGATCCGGAGCACGGGCACCTTGCCCGCCGGGTTGCGGCGCAGGAAATCGGCGCCCTGTTCCCAGTAACGCTCCTCGGCAAGCTCGCAATCGATCCGCTTCTCGGCCAGACTCAGCCGCACCTTGCGGCAGAACGGCGACAGCGGAACGTGAAAGAGTTTGGCAATCGGCATGGCGGTCCGGGCGCTGCAGGGTTTACCCTTCGGATTGTCTTTACTTGCCGTGAAAGGCGCGGCAGTTCAACCATCCATGGCATACCGTGCCGCGGTGTGACACCATGGCCGAAAAAAGAACTTCTGTTATTCGCCTTTTTGAATGTAAAACGCGCCAATGCTCCAGGGGAGGACTCGCGCAATGGACATCAAGACCATCACCGAAGACATTGCCGTCGCGCCGCAGATCACGGCTGGTGACCTGGCGGAAATTGCCGCCAAGGGTTACCGCTCGATCATCTGCAACCGGCCTGACGGCGAGGGCGCGGATCAGCCCGCCTTTGCCGAGATCGCCGCGGCCGCCAAGGCCGCCGGTCTTGAGGCGCGCTATCAGCCCGTGGTCTCTGGCCAGGTGATGGATGCCGACGCGGCCGCCTTCGGCAAGCTGTTGCGCGACCTGCCCGGCCCGGTTTTCGCCTATTGCCGCACCGGCACCCGGTCGGCCACCCTGTGGTCGCTGAGCCAGGCCACGACCATGGCGCCGACGGCCATCCTCGAGGCGGCCAAGGCGGCCGGCTACGACATGGCCGGCGTTGTGCGCCGCATCGTCAACGGCGGCAAGACGCCGACCGATACCGGCGACGCGCATTTCAAGGTCGTGGTCGTTGGCGGTGGCGCAGCCGGCATCGCGGTATCGGCCAGCCTCAAGGCGCGGATGCCCAACCTTGATATCGCGGTGCTCGATCCCGCCGACATCCATTATTACCAGCCCGGCTGGACGATGGTCGGCGCCGGCGTGTTCGAGGCCAAGACAACGGCGCGCACGATGGGCGGCCTGATCCCCAAGGGCGTGCACTGGATCAAATCCGGCGTCGCCGCGTTCGAGCCGCAGAACAACGCGGTGATCCTCGACGGTTGCCGGGTGATCAAATACGACCGGCTGATCGTCTGCCCGGGGCTGAAGCTGGACTGGGCCAAGGTCGACGGCCTGGTGCAGACGCTGGGCAAGAACGGCGTGACCTCGAACTACCGCTATGACCTGGCGCCCTATACCTGGGAGCTGGTGAAAGGCATGCGCGAAGGCCGCGCGTTGTTCACCCAGCCGCCGATGCCGATCAAGTGCGCCGGCGCGCCGCAGAAGGCGATGTACCTGTCGGGCGATCACTGGTTCCGCGAAGGCTGCCTGAACAACATCGACATCCAGTTCATGAACGCCGGCGGCGTGTTGTTCGGGGTCAAGGACTATGTCCCGGCGCTGCAGGAATACGTCAAGAAGTACGACGCGACGCTGAACTTCTTCCACAACCTGATCGCGGTCGACGGTCCGGGCAAGAAGGCGACCTTCAAGGTGGCCAAGCCCGACACCGCGCCGACCGAGGTGACCGTGGAATTCGACATGATGCATGTCTGCCCGCCGCAGACCGCGCCGGATTTCATCCGCGTCTCGCCGCTGGCCGATGCCGCTGGTTGGGTCGATGTCGATCAGAGCACGCTGCGGCACAAGACTTACACAAACATCTGGTCGCTGGGCGACGTGATGAACGCCCCGAACGCCAAGACCGCGGCCGCGGCGCGGATGCAGGCACCGGTGGTGGCGCAGAACGTGGCCGACGATATCGTCGGCAAGTCGCCCACCGCGCTGTACAATGGTTATGGCTCGTGCCCGCTGACAGTCGAGCGCGGCAAGATCGTTCTGGCCGAATTCGGCTATGGCGGCGCGCTGCTGCCGTCCTTCCCCAAGTGGTTCATCGATGGAACCAAGCCGACGCGGGCCGCGTGGATCCTGAAAGAGCAGATCCTGCCGCCGGTCTACTGGAAGGCGATGCTGCGCGGCAAGGAATGGCTGGCCAAGCCTGAAAAGGTCAGCGCCTCCTGAACCAGTTCAGGCGCCCGGTCCATTATCCGGACCGGGCACCCCCTGCCCCGCCAAGGCAATTGTCGGCCTGCGTCCTTTTGGGCCTTCACAAATTCGAAAATTAGAATATATACGGCCGCAATTCATCTTTCGCCCGCCCCGCGCGCGGGCGTCACAGATACCGGACGCCGCTCATGAACCTGCCGAAACTTCCGCCGCTGCCCAAGCCTTCGCTGTCGATGGTCACGCGGTACATGCCGATCCTGCAATGGGGCCGGCAGTATGACCGCGATACCCTGACCAGCGACGTGGTCGCGGCGGTTATCGTGACGATCATGCTGATCCCGCAATCGCTGGCCTATGCGCTGCTGGCTGGACTGCCGGCGCAGATGGGGCTCTACGCCTCGATCCTGCCGCTGTTCGCCTATGCGGTCTTTGGCACTTCGCGCGCGCTGGCCGTTGGGCCGGTGGCTGTGGTGTCGCTGATGACGGCGGCGGCGATCGGCAAGATGGGCCTGAGCAATCCGGCCGACATCGCGATCGCAGCGGGTACGCTGGCCTTCATGTCGGGCGGGATTCTGGTGGTTCTTGGCGTGCTGCGCCTGGGATTCCTGGCGAACTTCCTGTCGCATCCGGTGATTGCCGGGTTCATCACTGCCTCGGGCATCCTGATCGCCACTTCGCAGCTGAAGCATATCTTCGGCATCAAGGCCGAGGGCGACACGCTGCTGGAAATGGGCGTCCAGCTATTCGAGAACCAGCACCTGACCAACCCGATCACGCTGGCCATCGGCCTGGGCGCGACGGCGTTCCTCTTTTGGGTGCGCAAGGGGCTGAAGCCGCTGCTGTTGCAAGTGGGGCTGAAGCCGCGCTTGGCCGACATCCTGGCCAAGGCCGGCCCAGTGGCGGCGGTGGCTGTGACCACAATCCTGGCCTTCGCCTTCAACCTGGGCGACAAGGGCGTTTCGCTGGTTGGCGAAGTCCCGATGGGCCTGCCGCCGCTGACCGCGCCCAGCCTCAGCCCCGCGTTGTGGAGCCAGCTGTTCATGCCGGCGCTGCTGATCTCGATCATTGGCTTTGTCGAATCGGTCTCGGTGGCCAAGACCCTGGCCGCCAAGAAGCGCCAGCGCATCGTTCCCGACCAGGAACTGATCGGCCTGGGCGCTTCGAACGTTGCCGCCGCGGTAACGGGCGGTTATCCGGTGACGGGCGGGTTCGCCCGCTCGGTGGTGAACTTCGACGCCGGTGCGGAAACCCCTGCCGCCGGTGCCTTTACCGCCCTGGGCATCCTTCTGGCCGCGATGCTGCTGACGCCGCTGCTGTACTTCCTGCCCAAGGCAACGCTGGCCGCCACGATCATCGTTGCCGTGCTGTCGCTGGTCGACCTGTCGATCCTCAGCCGGTCCTGGGCCTACAGCAAGATCGACTTTGCCTCCGTCGCCGCTACGGTCTTTCTGACGCTGGGCTTCGGCGTCGAGATGGGCGTCAGCGCTGGCGTGCTGCTTTCCATCGCGCTGCACCTTTACAAGACCTCGCGCCCGCATGTGGCAGAGGTGGGGCTGGTGCCGGGTACACAGCACTTCCGCAACATCCACCGTCACGCGGTTGATACGCTTCCGGGCGTCGTCACCCTGCGTGTGGACGAAAGCCTGTATTTCGCCAACGCCAGCTTCCTTGAGGACTACGTGCTGAACCGCGTGACCCGCGACAAGACCCTGCGTGATGTGGTGCTGATGTTCCCCGCGGTGAACGAGGTGGACATGAGCGCGCTGGAAAGCCTGGAAGCCGTGAACCAGCGTCTGAAGGACATGGGCATCCGCCTGCACCTGAGCGAAGTGAAAGGCCCGGTGATGGACCGGCTGAAGCGCAGCCATTTCCTGCACGAGTTGACCGGCGGTGTGTATCTGTCGCAATGGGATGCCTGGTGCGCTCTGCACCAGCAAGCCTCAGAGGCGGATGCGCCCGCGGTGGCTGAGCGTGAAGACCTCGCGGCCCAGTAACAGCGCCGGAACCAGCGGCCGACCATGACCGGCGCCGCCGTCCAGGTTGACGCGGTTGCCATGATGCACGGGAATGTCGATGGCGGTATGCCCGTGCACGACCAGCCGGCCGTGATCGCGCAGGTCGAACAGGAACTCGCGCCGGATCCACATCAGGTCTTCGGGGTCCTGCTGCTCCAGCGGCACGCCCGGCCGGATACCCGCGTGGACAAAGACATGATCGGCGGTCACGTGCATCGGGCGCAGCGCCCTGAGAAAGGCGACATGCGCCTTTGGGATCGCTGCCAGCGCATCGGCGTGGATATCCTTGACCTTGCGGCGCTTGCCAACATCCACCCCGTATGACGCCAGCGTGGCGCGCCCGCCGATTGCCGGATCGAGATAGGTCAGGTTGTCCTTGGTGTGCGGATCGCGATAGGCCGGATTTTCCAGGAACCGCAGCAGGAACTCGTCGTGGTTGCCGCGCAGGGTGATCCATGGCTCGCCATCGGCCAACCCTTCGATCAGCGTTTCGATGACGCCGCGCGAATCCGGTCCGCGGTCGACATAGTCGCCCAGGAACACAACATGCGCGCCCGCCAGCGGGTCGTCATGGATCAGCGACAATGCCTCGTCCAGCATGTCGGCCTGACCGTGAATGTCGCCAATCGCAAAAACAGGAACCATCGTCGAACCCTTTCGGCAGACGAAATTAACCATTTTTGCAGGCGCAAAAAGCGATTCGACGCACCGCAGAAAGTTTGGGCAAAGAAATGATCATAATATGGCAGGATTCTGGCAACCGTTTCAGATCAATATCTTAGGTCCAGAAACAATTGCGACGAACCGCAACGATTGTGCTGCTTTCGGAAATGATGTGTCCAGGGATCAATGGCGTTGCGCGTCATCCAGCGGCGCCATCAACTTGGCAATTTCTCCTCGCAACCAGGCATGTGCCGGACTGCGGGTCGAGCGTTTGTGCCAGACCATGAAGATACGCGGCGGCTCCAGCGGGATCGGCGCCGCGTAGATGTCCAGACGCATCCGCTCGGCCACGCGGCGGGCCAGTTGCGCCGGGATCAAAGCGATCAGGTCGCTTTCGGCCACGGCGTTGTAGACGCCCGAGAAAACCGGCATCGTCATCACCACCTGCCGCGACCGGCCGACGCGGGCCAGCGCCGCATCGCCCATACCTGCGCTGCGGCCCTCGGGCGAAAACAGCACGTGGCCCAAGTCGCAGAACAGATCCAGCCCGATCGTGTCGCCCGGTACCAGCCCCGCGCGCGCCAGACGGGGGTGACCTTGCCGCGCGATGACGACGAAGGCAGACCGGAACAGCAGCTGCGCGTCGATCCAGTCGGGGAAATCCATCCCGGGGATCAACGCCATGTCCACCTGATAGCGGTCCAGCGTGTCGATATAGCTGTCGGGGACCAGGTCCACCAACTGAATGCGCACACCCGGGGCAACGCGGGCCAGGTGATCGGCCAGGGCAGGCATCAGCATTTCGGCAAAGAAGTCACTGCCCGATACCTTGAAGCTGGAGGTGGCGGCGCGCGGGTCAAACACGCGGTTGCCGGCCAACAGCGCCTCGGTCTCTTCCAGCAGGCTGCGCAATGGGTCGCGCAGCGTGCGGGCGAAGTCTGTAGGGGTCAGATTTCGGCCCTGCCGGATCATCAGCGGATCGTTCAGGGCGTGACGCAACCGCGCCAGCGCCGCTGAAACGGCGGGCTGCGACAGGCCGATGCGCTGCCCGGCGGCTGTGGTCGATCCGGTTTCCAACAGCGCGTCCAGCACACGCAGCAGGTTCAGATCGAAGGCATTGAAATTCATGGTGTCGATAGATGCGATACAAATAATCAATTTATAACATGCATGAATTTCGGGCAATTTCAATCTTACCGGAGCTTGCCGGTACCCATCGACACAACAAGAACGCGCGGGAGCGATCCATCGGATCAGCTGACGGATGCGGCTTGGCCGGCCACAAGGAGGGATTTTGATGAAGGATTTGATCAGGGACGCGGACACCATTGACTGGAACGGCGTCAGCTACCGCACCATTCTGCAAACCGCCGACACCGCGGGCGCGATGTCGATCACCGACAGCGTCAGCCCACCGATGAACGGTCCGCCGCGCCATATCCACCACGATGCGGACGAGGCTTTTGTCATCCTGTCGGGCGAGTGCCTGTTCTGGCTGGAGGGCAAGACCTTCCTGCGTGGCCCGGGCGAGGCGGCCTTTGTTCCGCGCGGAAAGGAGCACACCTTCCAGGTGATCGGCGAGAAGCCGTGCCGGCATCTGGTGATCCTGACGCCCGGTGGGTTTGAGGGGTTCTTCGCCGAGATGGCCGACCGACGCTGCCGCATCCCCGAAGACATGGGCGACATCGTCGAGACCGGCAAAAAGTATCACCTGGACTTCACCGGCCCGCCGCTGGACCCGCGCGAGGCAGACAAATGAGGGGGCTGCCACTGATTTTCGTGGCCGCCGGCGTGGTCTGCGCGCTGGTTGGCATGGGCTGGGGCATCCAGATGTCAGCCACGGGCGATCACACGCTGTCGCCGGCGCACGCGCACCTGAACCTGCTTGGCTGGGTCAGCCTGACGCTGTTCGGCCTGTATTACCACGCGGTTCCACAGGCGGCCCAGGGGCTGCTGCCAAGGGTTCATCTTGGCGTTGCTCTGCTGGGCGTCGTGATCATCGTGCCGGGCATCGTGTCCGCGATCCGGATGACTGGCGAGACGATGGCCAAGATCGGATCCTTTCTGACGATCGCATCAATGCTGATCTTCGCCGGCGTGGTGATCCTGTCGGCGCGGCGGGGCTGAAAAGAAAACGGGCCGCCCGGATGGGCGGCCCGCCTAAACGCGCGTCGCGGCGTCAGAGAACCGAGAATTCCAACGGCTTGACCTGCTTGAACAGGCCCGTCGCCTTCAGCTCGTCGACAATTGCCTGATCAACCGGCTCATCGACATACAGCAGCGCGATGGCCTCGCCCTTGGCCTCTTTGCGGCCCAGGGTAAAGTTGGCGATGTTCACGCCGTGCTTGCCCATGGTCTGGCCCAGGGTGCCGATGATGCCCGGCACGTCTTCGTTGGTGGTGTAGATCATGTGAGCGCCGATCTCGGCATCGATGTTGATGCCCTTGATCTGGATAAAGCGCGGCTTGCCGTCGCTGAACACCGTGCCGGCGATCGAGCGTTCGCGCTCGGCCGTCACAACGGTCACCTTGATGTAACCGTCGAAGGCGCCGGACTTGTCCTGGTTTGTGGTCGAGATCTGGATCCCGCGCTCCTTGGCCACGACCGGAGCCGAGACCATGTTCACGTCGGGGTTGGCCTTCTTCATGATCCCGGCGATGACCGCGCAGTTCAGCGCGGGCAGGTTCATCTTGGACACCACGCCGTCATAAAGGATGTTGATCGCCTTGATCGGCTCATCCGTCATCTGGCCGATAAAGGCGCCCAGGTGCCCCGCCAGCGCGACCCAGGGGCCCATGACCTTGGCCTCTTCGGCGGTCATCGAGGGCATGTTCAGCGCGTTTTCCACGGCGCCGTCCAGAAGGTAGTTGGCCATCTGCTCGGCCACTTGCAGGGCGACGTTTTCCTGCGCTTCGGTGGTCGATGCGCCCAGGTGCGGGGTGCAGACGACGTTGGGCAGGTTGAACAGCGGGTTTTCCTTGGCCGGTTCCTCGGCGAAGACGTCGAAGGCGGCGCCGGCGACATGGCCGGATTTCAGCATCTCGGCCAGGGCAGCCTCGTCCACCAGGCCGCCGCGGGCGCAGTTGATGATGCGCACGCCGGGCTTGGTCTTGGCGAGGTTCTCGCGGCCCAGGATGTTGCGCGTGCTGTCGGTCAGAGGCACGTGCAGAGTGATGAAGTCGGCGCGCTTGAGCAGGTCCTCAAGCTCGACCTTTTCGACCTGCATCTTCTCGGCCTTCTCGTCCGACAGGAACGGGTCGTAGGCGATGACCTTCATCTTCAGCCCGCGCGCGCGATCGCACACGATGCCGCCGATGTTGCCGGCGCCGATCACACCCAGGGTCTTGCCGGTCAGCTCGACGCCCATGAACTTGGACTTTTCCCACTTGCCGGCATGGGTCGAGGCGCTGGCCTCGGGGATTTGCCGGGCAACGGCGAACATCATGGCGATGGCGTGTTCGGCGGTGGTGATCATGTTGCCGAACGGCGTGTTCATCACGATCACGCCGCGCTTGGACGCCGCTTCCTTGTCGACGTTGTCGACGCCGATGCCGGCGCGGCCGACCACCTTGAGCCGGGTCGCCTTTTCCAGGATCGACGGCGTGACCTTGGTGGCCGAGCGGATGGCGAGACCGTCATAGTCGCCGATCACTTCGGCCAGCTTTTCCTTGTCCTTGCCCAGTTCGGGGCGGAAGTCGACCTCAATGCCGCGGTCGCGGAAGATCTGCACGGCGGCGTCGGAGAGCGCGTCGGAGATGAGTACCTTGGGAGCCATGTTCAGGGTTCCTTGAAAGATTGGGGCTGGGGATCCGAACTCTTGCAAAGAGTTCGGTCCGATTTCCTTGCAGGAAATCGCGCTCAGGCGGCTTGCGACTGTGCGGCGATCTCGGCCGTGAAGGCCCATTCCAGCCAGGGCAGCAGCGCCTGGATGTCTGCGGTCTCGACCGTGCCGCCGCACCAGATGCGCAGCCCGGCCGGCGCGTCGCGATAGGCGCCGATGTCGAAGGCCACGCCTTCCTTTTCCAGCCGCTTGGCGACGGCCTTGGCGAAGGCGGCGCCGTCCTTGATGCGCGCGTCGGTGAACTTCAGGCAGACCGAGGTGTTCGACCGGGTCGCCGGATCCACCGCCAGGTTGTCGATCCAGTCGCGCGTGGCGCAGAAGTCCCAGATTGCCCCGGCGTTGGCGTCGGCGCGGGCGATCAGGCCTTTCAGCCCGCCGACCGAACGCGCCCAGTCCAGCGCGACGAGGTAATCCTCGACCGCCAGCATCGACGGCGTGTTGATCGTCTCGCCGACGAAGATGCCCTCGTTCAGCTTGCCCTTGGAGGTCATGCGGAAGATCTTGGGCATCGGCCAGGCGGGCGTGTAGCTTTCCAGCCGTTCGACGGCGCGGGGCGACAGCACCAGCATGCCATGCGCCGCCTCGCCGCCCAGCACCTTCTGCCAGGAGAAGGTGGTCACGTCGAGCTTGTCCCAGGGCAGGTCCATCGCGAAGGCGGCCGAGGTGGCGTCGCAGATGGTCAGCCCGGCGCGGTCTGCGGGGATCGCGTCGCCGTTCGGCAGGCGCACGCCCGAGGTGGTGCCGTTCCAGGTGAAGACGACATCGTTGTCGAAATCGACGGTGTCGAAATCGACGATCTCGCCGTAGCCGGCGGTCTTCAGATCGGCGTCGATCTTCAGCTGCTTGGCCACGTCGGTCTGCCAGCCGGCGCCGAAGGATTCCCAGGCCAGCATTTCGGCCTTGCGGGCGCCCAGCAGCGACCACATCGCCATTTCCACGGCGCCGGTGTCAGAGGCGGGCACGATGCCGATGCGGTAATCGGCCGGGATGCCCAGGATCTCGCGCGTGCCGTCGATGGCGGCTTTCAGCTTGGCCTTGCCGATGGCAGCGCGGTGCGACCGGCCCAAGGGGGCATCGGCCAGCATGGCGAGATCGAAATTGGGGATTTTGGCGCAGGGGCCAGAGGAGAAGCGCGGATTGGCCGGGCGCTTTGCCGGTTGTGCAGTCGTCATGTCGTCTAACCTTCCAGATAGAAGCCCCTCGTTGGGGAGGGGTGTCCCGCCGCTGCAGATACGGCCCGCCGGATCACGCCGCAAGTCGGAAAATGGAGCCATTGTGACGCATTCGGCCAGGCCGGAACCGAGGCATGGAGCGGATCGGAAACTCGCGCCCGGCTCTGGTCATTTTCCGGGGCGCATGGTTTAGGGGCGGCGGACCAAGCAAGAGGTGATCCCATGCATGTGGCCGTTCTGATCGCGAAACCAGGCACGCTGGAGCCTGCGCTGGTGGACAGCCTGCGCAATGCCTGGGGCGGCGGCGACGCGCTGTGGCTGAGCCCTGACGAGGCGGCGGAATTCGCGCTGGCCACGGTGCCCGGCAACCTGGAAGACGTGCGGAGCGAGCTTGACGCGGTGGGCGTCGATGTCAACGTCGTGGCCCAGGCGGGGCGGCGCAAGCAGATGCTGCTGGCCGACATGGACTCGACCATGATCCAGCAGGAATGTATTGACGAGCTGGCCGACGAGGCCGGCGTGGGCGCGCATGTCAAGGCGATCACCGCCCGCGCGATGAACGGCGAGCTGGACTTCGAAGGCGCGCTGACCGAGCGGGTGGCGCTGTTGCGCGGGCTGCCTGTCGGCGTGATCCAGCAAGTGCTGGACAGCCGCATCACCTTCATGCCCGGCGGGCGCGAGCTGGTGGCCACGATGCGCGCCAACGGCGCATATGCGGCATTGGTTTCGGGCGGGTTTACCGCGTTTACCGCCAGCGTCGCGGCGGCTTTGGGCTTCGACGAGAATCGCGCCAACACGCTACTGACCGAAGGCGGCACGCTGTCCGGCGCGGTGGCGCAGCCGATCCTGGGGCGCGCGGCCAAGGTGCAGGCGCTGGAAGAGATCAGCGCCCGGCTGGGCCTCGACGAAACGCAGGTTCTGGCCGTGGGCGACGGGGCAAACGATCTGGGGATGCTTGGGCGCGCCGGAATGGGCGTGGCGCTGCACGCCAAACCCTCTGTCCAGGCGCAGTGCGCCCTGCGTGTCAATCACGGCGATCTCAGCGCGCTGCTGTTCCTGCAGGGCTACGCACGCGGCGCTTTTGCCGGGTAAAGCCTAGTGCAGCACACGCAGCCGCGCCAGCATCTCGGCGATGCGGCAGCTCCGCGGCGCGGTACAGTCCTTGGTGCCGCCGCAAGACAGCCATTCCTCGCAGTCGGCGGTGTTGCTGCACCCCCGGCATCGCGTGACCATCTCTGCATATTCGCCTTCTGACAGGCGGTGCGAGGCGATCGCCTCTGACAGGTTCAGCCCAAGGGTACGGGCGACGCTGCGCGTCAGCCAGAAATGCCGTTCGGGATCGCCCAGCATCGGGTCTACTCCGTTTGTTGGTCTTGGCCGCGGCGCAGCACGGCAAAACGTTTGTGGTTCACGCAGGTTTCGGGTGCGGCGCGGACCTGATCCGCGTCTGTCGCGTCCAGCCAGCGCTCGCAGCCGCAGGTCCACTCGCAGCCACGGCAGCGATGCACGATCTCGGCCCATTGGGCCTGGGTCAGCGCGCCTTCCTCGGCGGCGGCAACCAGATCGGTGCCGGTGGCACGGGCCATCCGCTGAGCCAGCCAGAAATGCTCTGTCTCGTCGCCCAGCAGGGTCGGTGTCGCACGCGTTTCAGCCATTCTCGCCGGCCCGGAAAATGGTGTCGAACAGTTCAGTGTTGCGGCAGTATTCCGGTGTTGTCTCTGCCGTCGCACCGTCGCGTGCGGCCAGCCAATGCTCGCAGGCGCCGGGCTGGGTACAGGCGGTGCAGCGCAGAACCGCGTCCTCGACATCGGGGATAGACAGCTTGCCGCGGAAGGCGGCCTCTTCCAGGTCGATGCCCAGCGTCTGCGCCATACGATCGACCAGCGCAGCGTGTCGGCGCAATGTTTCGCGTGATTGCATTTCCAGGTCCTCGGTCAGAGTGACGTCCCTGAACCAAGGATATCAAGGGACGGCGCGCCGTCCCTTGATGCATGTCAACGCTACAGCCCGCGCGCCACGTTGCGCACCGCAGTGATTCGCTCGCCATTGGGCGGGTGCGAGGCCAGGAAGCGGTTGCGCGGATCGGGGATGCGGGTGAAGAACGCCGCACCGTTGACCGGATCGTAGCCGGCACGCTTGGCGATCACCGTACCCAGCCGGTCGGCGTCCAGTTCGTAACCGCGCGAGAAGTTCAGCACGGCGGCCTGTGCGCCCAAGTCCTGCGCCGCGCGGATCGTGTTAGCCTCTGCCCCGGCGGCGGCGGCCAGCCCCGTGGCCACCAGCGCGCCCAGCATGGCGTTCTGCTGGCTACGAGGGATGTGCCCCTCTATGTGGTGGGCTGCCTCGTGGCTCAGCACAAAGGCGATTTCGTCCTCGTTGCGCAAATCGCCCAGCATCGCGGTGGTGAACGCCAGAACCGGCCGGCCGTACCGGTCCAGCGTCTGGTAGGCGTTGGCAGGAAGGTCGGGGCGGGTGTCGATGATGATGTCGAAATCGCAATTGCCGCCGCGGGTACGGCTGCGGCATTCCGCTTCGGCCACCGGCTCTACCCGCGCGGCAACGGCGCGGAAGCTGGCCAGCGCACTGCTGGACGGCGTCTGCGGCGCGGGCGCGGCCGGGCTGGTGGATTGCGGCGCGACCGTCACCTCGACGCAGGCGGCCAGGCTGGCCAGACCGGCAAGCGCGGCAAGGGTTATCAAACGCATTGGTGTCTGCTCTCTGGGGTGTTTTTTCGGAATGTAGCGCGCGGCGGCGCGAACACCAGAGCAAAGCCGCCGGCCCCGGCGCAATCCCGCTGGGCAAGGCAGGAAGCCGTGGCTAGAGTGGCGGCATGTTTAGCATCGAGCATGAATTCGACGCCACGGTTGTTACCCTGGTGGACGAGGGCGACGGCCATCTTCAGGAGGACGTGATCATCAACGCCTTCGAAGAGTGCATCACCGTCGAGCAATACGATCCGCGCGAGGACCGGGTACACAAGATCACCCTGTCGATCGGCCAGATGGGCGATCTGGCCGCGGCGATCCAACTGCCCGAAGGGGTCTATTTCCGCAAGGGGCGCTAGCCCTCCGTCACCCGGAACAGCTTGTCGCGCGCAGTGGCGCCGCGAACCAGCTCCAGCCGCGATTTGGCGATGCCGATGCGCTTGGCCAGAAGCTTCTGGATCGCGGCATTGGCCTTGCCGTCCTCTGCCGGTGCCGTGACATAGACCCGCAGCACGCCGTCTTCGGGCACCACCCGGTTGCGCCCCGCGCGGGGCGTGGCGCGCACAGCGATTTCGGTGCCCGGATGGGCCAGATGCGTCAGGTTCGGATCGTCCATGGCGTGGGCGTAGCACGGGGCGCAGGGTGGCAACAGCGCCGATTGCGCTTGAAACCCGGCGCCGCGGGGCTGACATAAGGCCTGACAGGCCAAGGAGAGACCCGCCCCATGCCCACGCCCAACACCGCCGCGATGGAGTTCCTGCTGACCCGCCGGTCGCGCCCCGCCAAGACATTGCGCGCCCCCGGCCCGGACCGGGACGCGCTGATGCCGATCCTGACCGCCGCTGCCCGAAGCCCGGATCACGGCAAGCTGGAGCCCTGGCGTTTTGTCGTGCTGACCCGCCCGGCGATGGAGCGCGTCGCGCTGGCCGTGGCCGACCGCGCCATGGCGCTGGGCATGGACACCGAGGCAATCGACAAGGCCCGCCTGCCCTTCGTCGACTCGCCGCTATGCGTTGCCGTGGTCGAATCGCCCAAGGACTCGCCCAAGGTGCCGGCGCTGGAACAGACCTATTCGGCCGGCGCGGTGTGCCTGGCGCTGCTGAACGCGGCGCTAGCTTCGGGCTGGGGTGCCAACTGGCTGACCGGCTGGGTCGCACATGACGCGGTACTGGCCGCCGGGGTTTTCGGGCTGGAGCCGCAAGAGCGCATTGCCGGCTTTGTCCATATCGGCACCGAAACCAACCCGCCGCCCGACCGGCCGCGGCCCGATCTGGATGCCATCGTGCGCTGGATGGACGCATGATCCTGACGGCGTTCTTCAAGGCGCTGTCGCAGATCGGCGACGCGCGTTTTCGCCGCGTGCTGATGATGGGCATCGGCCTGACCTTTGCGCTGCTGGTGGCGTTCTATGCCGTCACGCTGGGTTTTCTGAACTGGATCACCCCTGACGACGCCACCCTGCCGCTGATTGGCGAGGTCAAATGGCTCGACGATCTGGTCAGCTGGTCGTCGCTGCTGTTGATGGTCATTCTGTCCATCTTCCTGATGGTGCCCGTCGCCTCTGCGATCACGTCGATGTTCCTCGACGAGGTGGCGCAGGCTGTCGAAGACCGGCACTATCCCGCGCTGCCACCGGTCAAGCCTGTGCCGTTCTTCGACGCGCTGCGAGATACCGTCAATTTTCTGGGCGTCTTGATCGGGGCCAACCTGCTGGCGCTGATCCTCTACGCGATCTTCGCCCCGGCGGCGCCGTTCATCTTCTGGGCGCTGAACGGGTTCCTGCTGGGCCGGGAATATTACACCCTTGCCGCGATGCGCCGTGTGGGGCGCGAGGCCGCGCGCCAGCGTCGCAGCCGGCACATGCCCACGATCTGGCTGGCCGGTATCCTGATGGCGGTGCCGCTGTCGATTCCGCTGGTGAACCTGGTGATCCCGATCCTGGGCGCGGCGACCTTCACCCACCTGTTCCACATGCTTGAGAGCCGGCGCGCCTGACGCGCCGACCCCGGCTGTTACTGGTCGCGCATCGACGGCGGGCCCATCCGCTGAAACCAGTCGATGTCACGCACCGTGATGATCCCAGAGGTCACGATGTAGGCAATGATGCACCACAGCACCGCGGCGATGGCCGTGGTGATCTTGGCCTTCTTCTTCAGGTGATGATTCTCGGGCGCGCCGGCCTGTGTGCCGGGCACGACCTTGCCCAGGTCGCCCTGTGTTTCCAGCCGGATCGGGATCGCGATCAGGAAGATCATGAACCACAGAACGGCGAACAGCACGATGGCCGAGGTGATCGTCATCGGATCAGACCTGTTCCAGCTCGACCAGGCAGCCGTTGAAATCCTTGGGATGCAGGAATAGCACCGGCTTGCCATGCGCACCGATCTTGGGCTCGCCCGAGCCCAGAACGCGGGCGCCGGTTGCCTTCAGATGATCGCGCGCGGCGAGGATGTCCTCGACCTCGTAGCAGACGTGATGAATCCCGCCCGAGGGGTTCTTGT
>JAGRMT010000203.1:6999-7147 GCA_020441125.1 Roseivivax sp. | reverse complement strand
TACGCCGTCACGCGGTCCATCGAGGCAACGAAACGCTCGAACAGATAGAAGCTGTCCTGCGGGCCGGGGCTGGCTTCGGGGTGATGCTGCACGCTGAACACAGGCCGGTCGGCCATCCGGATCCCGCAGTTGGAGCCGTCGAACAGCG
>JAGRMT010000203.1:648-6888 GCA_020441125.1 Roseivivax sp. | reverse complement strand
TGGTGGCCGTGGTTCATCTTGATGGTGCGCGCGCCCAGCGCCAGCGCCAGCATCTGGTGACCCAGGCAGATCCCGAAAACCGGCAGCGCGGTCTTGTCCAGGATTTCCTTGATCATCGGCACGGCATAGGTGCCGGTGGCAGCCGGGTCGCCCGGGCCGTTGGACAGGAACAGACCGTCGGGATTGTGCGACAACACATCCTCGGCCGTTGCCGTTGCCGG
Organism: Roseivivax sp.; assembly: GCA_020441125.1. Classification (GTDB taxonomy): domain Bacteria; phylum Pseudomonadota; class Alphaproteobacteria; order Rhodobacterales; family Rhodobacteraceae; genus Mesobacterium_A. The sequence goes on along the minus strand of JAGRMT010000203.1, from coordinate 6,667 downwards.
CAGCACCGTCACGTCGCACCCGGCCGAGGCCAGGCAGCGCAGGATGTTGCGCTTTGCGCCGTAGTCGATCGCCACCACCTTGTGGCGCGGGTTCTGCTGCCGGGCATAGCCGTCTGGCCAGGCCCAACGCATCTCGTCCCACCGGTAGGATTGCGCGCAGGTCACGTCCTTGGCCAGGTCCAGCCCGGTCAGCCCCGAGAAGCCGCGCGCCTTGGCGACCAGCGCCTGCAGGTCGAACTTGCCTTCGGGATTGTGCGACAGCGCCACGTGGGGGGCGCCCTGCTGCCGGATGGCACGGGTCAGCCGCCGGGTGTCGATGCCGCCGATCGCGATGCGCCCGCGTGCCGACAGCCAGTCCGAAAGCTCCTGGACCGCGCGCCAGTTCGATGCCTGAGTCGGCATCCACTTGACCACCATGCCGGCGGCGACGGGGTTGGCGGTTTCGTCATCCTCGGGGTTCACCCCGGTGTTGCCGATATGGGGAAACGTGAAGGTGACGATCTGCCCCGCGTAGGACGGATCGGTCATGATTTCCTGGTAGCCGGTCATCGCGGTGTTGAAGCAAAGCTCGGCCACCGTATCGCCCGTGGCGCCGAAGCCCTGTCCGTAGAAGATGGTCCCGTTGGCCAGGGCAAGGCAGGCGGTTGGGGTCATGGCAGGCTCCATTTTCACGGCTATCGGGGGGCGGCGGGCAAATCGGCGCGAACCTAAGGCCAAGGCCGGACCGGGTCAAGGTCCACCGGTTTTTTGCAGTTTTTGGGAAATATCAGGGGGTTACCCTGCGTATACCGGCATTGCGCGCATAGCCGCTTTGCCATATGGTCGTCATTTGCGTGAAACCATTGGGGATGGCACAGCATGGAACTTCGGGCGCGCGTCACAAACGCGATGAAACAGGCCATGAAGGACAAGGACAGCGCGCGGCTGTCCACGTTGCGGCTGATCAATGCCGCGATCAAGGACAGGGACATCGCCGCCCGCGGCGATGGCGCCGATACCGGCGTCGGTGATGCCGAGATTCTGACGATTCTCGACAAGATGACCAAGCAACGCAAGGAAAGCGCCAAGACCTACGAAGAGGGCGGGCGGCTGGACCTGGCAGAGCGGGAACTGGCCGAAATCACGGTGATCGAGGAATTCCTGCCGCGCAAGCTGACGGACGAGGAAATCGCCGCCGCGGTCGAGGCCGCCGTGGCCGAGGTCGGGGCCGAATCCATCCGCGACATGGGCCGCGTGATGGCAGTGCTGAAGGGCAAGTTCACCGGCCAGATGGACTTTGGCGCGGTCGGGCCGATGATCAAGGACCGTTTGTCGAACGGCGGCTAAGCGTGCCGGGGCGGCGCACACACCGCCCCGTCAGTCGCGCACCAGCCGCGTGATGCCCACCGCCGCGGCGCGGGCCAGCCCCGCGTCCAGCGACATCGGGATATACTCGCCGCGCCGCCACAGGCTTCCCAGGTCGTCGTAATGGCGCGACAGGAAGTGCCCCGACTGGCCGGTCGATATGATGAAGACCGAGCTGTCGGGATCGGCAAAGTCGTATACCCCGCGATATCCCGCGCCGTGAACATTGGTGAACGGCTCGGGTATCTTGCCCGAGGTACGCCCGCGCATCAGGGTCTGGTCGCCGCCCGAGGTGCTTTGGCGGATGTTCACGAAGTACCGCAGCACCGGCACGTTGCCCAGAACCGGGTGCTCGTGCAGCGCCTGGTGCGCCGCGCCCCAGCGCAGCGATTCCAGTGCCGTGCCGTAATGCTCGCCCAGCCAGACCAATGCATCGTCCAGCGAAAGCCGGGCGATGTCGGTACAGCTTTCCTTCGCGCTGGAGCGGATGATATCGCACCACGCGCTGGCGCCGTCGACATTGCGGAACACCCGCTCGATGAACAGCGGCTCGACATGGCGGTACTCGTCCGCCAGCGGGCCCAGGTCGTCGCGGATCAGCCGGTCCTGCAAGGCGCGTACCCAGGCGGCATAGATCAGCGGCTCGGGCAGGTGTTCGTTCATCTCGCCGTTCCAGTTGGCCAGCAATTCCAGCGCACGCTGGCGCTGACGCTCGACCGTGCCCTCGGCGGCGGCTTCGCCGGTGTACCACAGGTCCTTGCCGATCAGCGGCAGCAGCGTGCGCGCGGCCGGCGAGACGGTATCGAGCTGTGCTTCGATGAAGCTGTCGCGGGTGTGCACCTCGCGCCCCTGCATCATCCGTTCCCAGCGCTGCACGCGCTGGCTGTCGCCCCAGTCGAACGAGACATGGCGCGGGAATGGGCGATCCACGATCTTGTTGTTGGTGTTGCCCACGATGCCGCCCGGCGGCGCGACGAACGAGGGGTTGTCCTCGTAGGGGAAGACACCCTGCCAGCGGTTCTCCGGCAGATAACCCAGGGTTGGCATCCGACCCTGGCTCTGGTGCGCCTCGTCGCGCCGGGGCATCGCGCCGACCAGTTGCAGCGCGATCCCGGTGCTGTCGGCCAGCGTCAGGTTCTGCGACGGCGCGACAAACTTGCGACCGGCCTCGATCGCCTGCGCCACTGTCTGGGCGTACATCACGTCCACCGCCGCCGTCATCGAGGTGTCGGCCGCGCTCAGCGCCGTCCACGACAGCGCGGCGACGTGGCCATCGGGCGTGACCGTGTCCAGCTTGTACTGACTGCCGGGCAGAACCGGGCCGTTGTCGGTCCAGCGCAGGGTCAGGGTCACCGGTGCTTCGTCCTTGATCTCGACGATGCTCTTGCGGGTCTCGAACCGCTTCCAGCCGGTAGGCGTGCGGTATTCCTCGGGGTTGTCCGGGTTGATCTGCTCGATCAGCACGTCCTGATCGTCGAGGTAGGACGAGGTCACACCCCAGCCCAGCTGTTCGGACCGGCCGATGATGACCGCGGGCACGCCCGGGATGGTGGCGCCGATCACGCCGCCGGTCGACAGCTGCATCCGCGCCAGGTACCAGATCGCCGGCGCGGTCAGCCCCAGGTGCGGGTCGTTGGCCAGCAGCGTGCCCTTGTTGGCAGAACGGTTGGGCGCCGCTGCCCAGGCGTTCGACGCGCCGGCCATGCCCACCTCGGGCACCGGGCTGAGATCGGCGAATTGCGTTTCGCCGGGCATCAGTCCGGGTGTCGCCCCCGGCACCAGCGCGGCATATTCGGGCAGCGCCGCGATCGCCTCGCCCGGCATGTCGGGCAGGATGTCGGCCAGGCGCGCCTCGTCCGGGAGCAGCAGCGACGTGCGTGCCCGCAGCACTTCGTTGGCCAGGTTGCCCGACAGTTGCAACGCCATGATCTTCAGGATGGCCAGCGAATCCGCCGGTTGCCACGGCGCCACCGGCGCGTTGAACAGGAACAGCTCGGGCGCGCCGCGCCCCAGGCTGCCGGCGTTGATCTCATCCAGCCGGGCATTCACCCCGGCGGCATAGCTTTCCAGCACATCCACGGTGCGCGGGTCCTGCACCGCTACTGAATCCTGCGCCAGCGTATAAAGATCGAGCCGCCGCAACAGCTTGTCGGTCTCAACCGTGCGAACGCCGAAAATCTCGCTCAGCCGGCCCTGGGCGGTGCGGCGCATCACGATCATCTGCCACAGCCGGTCTTGCGCATGGGCATAGCCCAGCCCGAAGAACACGTCGCGGTCAGAGGCGGCAAAGATATGCGGCACCGCCGAATTGTCGCGCACGATCTCGATATCCGAGGTGGTGCCGTTGACGTGCAGCGTCTTGTCATAGTCGGGCAGGGACCGGGTGCCGAGGTAATAAACCATCAGCATCGCCAGCACCGCCAGAACGATCAGCCCTGTCGTCAGCCGCAGCAACCAGCGGAACACGGTGGCCATGGTATCCCCTTCCTATCCGAGCGCGACATGGGCGTAACGCGGCACGGCCCCCTTGCCAAGGGCGCGCTTTGCCGGGCATCAACGGGACAAACCAGCAAAGAGGGAGGAGCCGTCATGGCAAAAGTCGCATTTCTGGGCCTTGGGGTCATGGGCTATCCGATGGCGGGGCACCTGGCCAAGGCCGGCCATCAGGTGACCGTCTACAACCGGACCGCCGCCAAGTCGGCGAAATGGGCGGCCGAGTTCGGCGGAAGCGCCGCCGCCACCCCGCGCGAGGCCGCGCAGGGCGCAGAGTTCGTGATGTCCTGCGTCGGCAATGACGACGATCTGCGCGCGGTCTGCACCGGCGCCGACGGCGCCTTTGCCGGCATGGCGAAAGGAGCGATCTTCGTCGATCACACAACCGTTTCGGCGCTGGTCACGCGAGAGCTGTCAGCCGCGGCACGCGACGCGGGGCTGGGTTTTGTCGATGCACCGATCTCGGGCGGGCAGGCGGGTGCCGAGAACGGCCAGCTGGTGGTGATGTGCGGCGGCGATGCTGCGGATTACGACAAGGCCGCCCCGGTGATCGACGCCTATTCCAAGCTGTGCAAGCGTCTGGGCGACAGCGGCGCCGGGCAGCTTTGCAAGATGGTCAACCAGATCTGCATTGCCGGGCTGGTTCAGGGCCTGTCCGAAGGGCTGCATTTTGCCGAGAAGGCAGGGCTGGACGGGCGCGCGGTGGTCGAGGTCATTGGCGGCGGCGCGGCCGGGTCCTGGCAGATGGTCAACCGCTACGAAACGATGCTGGATGACAAGTTCAACCACGGTTTCGCCGTGGACTGGATGCGCAAGGACCTGGGCATCTGCCTGGCCACGGCCAATGAAACTGGCGCTTCGCTGCCGGTCACGGCGCTGGTCGACCAGTTCTACAAAGAGGTGCAGAAGATCGGCGGCGGGCGTTGGGACACCTCCTCGCTGATCAAGCGCCTGCGCGCGCTGGACGGCTGATTGCGTCCGCACGACACCCCGGTTGCCCCGCGCAGAAGCAACTGCCGCGGGGCAATCGTAATACAACTGACGATTTCCCATTGTCATTTTGCCATGTGACCGCTTATCTTGGACAAGCCGTTCTTGCGCCCGTGGCGCGCGGCATTTCGAGTTTTCACGGGTCGATCCAGCTGGCCTACAAACCGCTACCGACACCGGAATATCCGGCCTTTTGGCCGAAATAACCGCCCGGACCGCTTCTGCGACGGGTCATAAATTGGCGCAGACCGCTTGGCGGAACCGCGTCGGAGAAGAACCGCGATGAAACGCGCGATCGACTTGAGGCACTCGGCAGGCGGCACACCGCCCCTTGTGCTGTCGGCGTGCGCGCTCGCCCGAACAAGACACCGCACAACCTCTGCCCGCCCGCCAGGGTGCGCGGGGCGTTTGCCGTGCAAACGGACCAAATGGCAAAGAAAATGCTCATCGATGCCACCCACGCGGAAGAGACCCGCGTCGTGGTGGTGGACGGAAACAAGGTTGAGGAATTCGACTTTGAATCCGAAAACAAGCGCCAGCTTGCTGGCAACATCTACCTAGCAAAAGTCACCCGCGTCGAACCTTCGCTGCAGGCTGCCTTCGTCGATTACGGCGGCAACCGGCACGGCTTCCTGGCGTTTTCGGAAATCCACCCGGATTATTACCAGATCCCCGTGGCCGACCGCAAAGCGCTGCTGGAAGAAGAGCGCGCCTATGCCGAGTCTCTCTCGGCGCGTGACGACGACGAGGACAAGCCCAAGGGCAACCGGCGCCGCCGTGGTGGCAGCAAGGCCGAAAAGACGCGCGTCAAGGACGCCACCGTCGCCCAGGAGGCCCCCGGCGAGATTCGCGGGATGGAGACCATCGATCTGGCCGAGGCCGAGGGCGAGGCTGACATCGAAGGCCTGTCGCCGATGGAAACCGTGCACGAAACGCCGGTCGAGGAACCGTCGGACGAGCAGCAGCCCATCGCCGCCGAGCCTGCGCCGGCGCATGATCACGATCATGACCACGATGACGAGGACGACGAGCCGCATGACGAGGCCGACCCGGCCAGCGAGATCGAATCCGTCTCCGAACACGACATCGAGGAAGAAATCCGCCCGGTGCGCAAGCCGCGCGCCCGGCGTTACAAGATCCAGGAAGTCGTCAAGGTCCGGCAGATCATGCTGGTCCAGGTCGTCAAGGAAGA
>JAGRMT010000203.1:0-591 GCA_020441125.1 Roseivivax sp. | reverse complement strand
TGCGTGCTGATGCCCAACACGGCGCGTGGCGGCGGCATCAGCCGCAAGATCACCAACGCGGTAGACCGCAAGAAGCTGAAGGACATCGCTGTCGGCATCGACGTGCCGCAGGGCGCCGGTCTGATCATCCGCACCGCGGGCGCCAAGCGCACCAAGACCGAGATCAAGCGCGACTACGAATACCTGCAGCGCCTGTGGGAACAGATCCGCGAGCTGACGCTGAAATCCATCGCGCCGGCCAAGATCTACGAAGAGGGCGACCTGATCAAACGGTCGATCCGCGACCTGTACAACCGTGACATCGACGAAGTTCTGGTCGAGGGCGAGCGGGGCTACCGCAACGCCAAGGACTTCATGAAGATGATCATGCCGTCCCACGCCAAGAACGTGAAGCATTACGTCGACCAGATGCCGCTGTTCGCGCGGCACCAGGTCGAAAGCTACCTGTCGTCGATGTTCAACCCGACGGTTCAGCTCAAGTCCGGCGGTTACATCGTGATCGGCGTGACCGAGGCGCTGGTAGCGATTGACGTGAACTCTGGCCGGGCGAGCAAGGAAGGCTCGATCGAGGACACGGCCCTCAAGACCAAC
>JAGRMT010000029.1 GCA_020441125.1 Roseivivax sp. | reverse complement strand
TCAATTTCCCGCCCCGCCAGATCGGGCGTTTCATGTCCGAAGTGCTGATCCTGGGGTTCGAAGACGCCGCTGGCGCCATCGTGCTGGCCGTGCCGGAACGCGATGCGCCTGACGGCGCGCGGCTTTGCTGATCAGTCGTTGACGGTTTCGCCCATGGCCGCCCGCCAATGGCGGCGACAGAGCGAGACATAGGTCTCGTTCCCGCCGATCTGCACCTGGTCGCCGCCGCGCACCGCCTGGCCGCTGGCATCGCGCCGGATCACCATGGTGGCCTTCTTGCCGCAATGGCAGATGGTGCGGATCTCGCGCATCTCGTCAGCCAGTGCCAGGAGCGCGGCCGATCCGGGAAACAGGTGACCCATGAAGTCGACGCGCAGCCCGTAGCACATCACCGGCACGCGCAGATCGTCCACCACGCGCGCCAGTTGCCAGACCTGATCGTCGGTCAGGAACTGCGCCTCGTCGATGAAAATACAGGCGATCTCTTCCTGTGCCAGCGCCGCCTGAAGATGCGCGAACAGGTCGGTGGCTGCGTCGAACACCTCGGCTTCGGCCGAGATGCCGATACGCGAGCCGATCCGCCGTTCTCCCGCGCGGGTGTCTATCCCTGCCGTCATCAGCAGCGTCTTCATCCCGCGTTCGCGATAGTTGTACGACGCCTGCAACAGCAGGGTCGATTTGCCCGCGTTCATGGTGGAATAGTGAAAATACAGCTTGGCCATGACGCGCCCTATGCCGCAGGCCACCCCGGTGACGCAAGTGCCGCAATGAGATGTTAGCGTCTTTCCCGCACGGGTGCGTATCAGTATACAGAACGGACGACAAAAGGCGGGCCGCGAACGGCCCCCATGGGACGGATGAAGAGGGCTCAATGGACGCGGTAGCGAGTTATTTGAAAAAGCACACCGAAGCACTGGTCAAGGACGTGGGCGTTGAACCCGCGTGCGAGATCACGGGCAAGTCCAAGGCGACCCTGGGCCGGTATTATTCCGACCATGACGAGCATCTTGACCGGTTCATGCCGATTGACGCTGTCGCGCGGCTGGAAGAGGCAGCCTCTTACCCTCATGTCACCGCGGCCCTCGCCGAACTGAAAGGCATCAGCCTGGCTTTTGAGGACAGCAAGACAAACAGCGATCGACGTGGTGGGGTGAACTCTGATGTTATTGCTTTAAGCCAGCGATTTGCGATGCTGATGGCAGAGTACCAACAATCGATTCAGGATGGTGTGATCTCGGTCAACGAGGCCAAGCGTCTTTTGCGTGAAACGCTGGAGTTGCAGCGCGTATTGATAGACATGAAATTGCATCTAGAGGAAGAAGCTGGCTGATTTTCTGAACGCTCCGCCAAGAGAGCTGGTTGCCGCCGAAGGGTATATTCCCGACCTGCTGCAATCGTTCATTTTGAAACTCGAACGCACCGAACGGTCTCGCCAGGTCTGGCAACTGATCGTTGCTCTCGGGCAGGAACTGAGCCTGCCCTACATCGATTTCATCGCCGCCAGCAACTTCCGTGACTGGCGCAAGACGTTGTTCATTCGCACGTCCTACGACTCCAACTGGTTGCAGGACGTGAACCGCGACCCGGACTTGCAGCAGTGGTCCTATTTCCGGCACCACGCGATGCATTACCTGACCCCCATCGCCGTGGGGATCGAGTTTCTGGACGAATACCGGCACATTCCGCAGGCGCGGGTCGACGTGCTGCGCCGCGCCGCCGAAAAGGGTATCCGCGCCGGCTTCTCGATCCCGCTACGCACTTTCGCACCGCCTCAGGCCGCGCTGATGACCTTCTCCGGCTCGATGTCGCGCCGGCAGATGACAGAGGTGATCAAGGCGCATGGCTGGACATTGCATTCCGCCGCGCTGATGGCCCACCAGCGTTATACCCAGCTGTTCGCGGCCGAGTTCACCGAGCGCAACCAGATCACACCGAAACAGACCGAGCTGATCGAGCTGATCGGCCTTGGCCATCAGGACAAGGTGATCGCCGACATGCTGGGCATTTCGATTTCCGCAGTGCGCCAGCGGCTGAACGCGTTGATGGCCAACACCGGCATGAAAAGCCGGACAGAGCTGGCCGCCCTTGCCATGTTCATCGGCATCCTGCCGCACCCGCTCTACCCGCAGGAAGGCGAGATCGAGGCGCTGGCGGAAATGGACGCGGGCGAGACGCGGACCCGGCGCGACCTGATCATCAACACGCGCCCCTGATCCGCCCGGCCATGGGGGGAGGGGGGCACGAGGCCCCCCTTTAGGTGCAATAGTCTGGTCATGAAAATGACCGGCCCAGGAACACGGGCCGGCCTTGGCGTTGAGCCGCGGCGACGAGAGTTGAGGGTGACGCGCCGCGGCTCAATTGCTTCTTCGGTCACTCGGCCGTTGTGGGAAACCAGTGACGCGGATCCGCGTCGACAGTTTACGGAAACGTAAATGTAAAAACAGCTTGCGGGATGCTCTTGATGTATATTTTCGGCATGGCATTTCTTGCAGGCATTTGCCGATACCCTGCAAGAAATGACAGGTGCGGCTGACCCGGGGTCAGCCGACCAGCCGACCCCACAAATCATATTCGCCCGCTTCGTCGACCTCGACAGTAACGATGTCGCCGGGCGACAAGGTTTCGAAGCCCTCGTCGATGAACAGGTTGCCGTCGATTTCAGGTGCGTCGGCCTTGGTCCGGCAGGTGGCCGCGTCGTCTTCGACCAGATCGACGATCACTTCGATCCGCTGGCCGACCTTGGCTGCCAGCTTGGCCTCTGAAATCGCCTGGGCCTTCTCCATGAAGCGGTTCCAGCGGTCTTGCTTTACCTCGTCTGGCACGTGGTCCGGCAGGGCGTTAGAGCGCGCACCGGCGACATTTTCGTACTGGAAACAACCAACGCGATCCAGCTGCGCCTCGTCCATCCAGTCCAGCAGGGTCTGGAATTCTTCTTCGGTTTCACCGGGATAGCCGACAATGAACGTCGATCGCAGGGTGATGTCGGGGCAAGTGGCGCGCCAGGCGGCGATTTCGTCCAGCGTGCGCGCGGCGGCGGCCGGCCGCGCCATGCGTTTCAGCGTGTCCGGGTGGGCATGCTGGAACGGAATATCCAGGTACGGCAGCACGAGCCCCTCGGCCATCAGCGGGATCAACTCGCGCACATGCGGGTAGGGATACACGTAATGCAGCCGCACCCAGGCGCCCAGGCTGCCCAGGTCTCGCGCCAGGCTGACGATCGGGAACTTCTCCTCGCGCCCGGACCAGTCGGTTCCATAGGCCGAGGTATCCTGGCTGATCACCAGCAATTCGCGAACCCCCGCCTCGACCAGCTTCTCGCCCTCGCGCAGCACGGCGCGGGCCGGCCTGCTGGCCAGTTTGCCGCGCATATCGGGGATGATGCAGAACTTGCAGGCGTGGTTGCAGCCTTCGGAGATTTTCAAATAGCTGAAATGGCGCGGCGTCAGCTTGACGCCCGCAGGCGGCAGCAGGTCGATGAACGGATCGGGCGAGGGCGGCACCGCGGCATGCACCGCGTCCAGCACCTGTTCGTACTGATGCGGGCCCGTCACCGCCAGAACCTTGGGATGCGCGCCGGTAATGTACTCGGGCTCTGCCCCCAGGCAGCCGGTCACGATCACCCGGCCATTGGACGCCAGCGCTTCGCCGATCGCCTCCAGGCTCTCGGCCTTGGCGCTGTCGAGGAACCCGCAGGTGTTCACGATCACCGCGTCGGCCCCGGCATAGTCGGGCGAGATGCCATAGCCTTCGGCCCTGAGCCGGGTCAGGATACGTTCGCTGTCCACCAGCGCCTTGGGACAGCCCAGCGACACCATGCCGATGGTCGGCTGGCCGGCGCGCCGGTCCTCGGTCAGGGCGGCGCGGGCAAGGTCGGGGCGAAGGTCGGGCGGATTCTGCATGGCGTCCTGTAGCGGATTGGCAGTGTCGGGAAAAGCGAAACCCCGGCGCGGCGGCCGGGGTTTGTCGGTCGGCTGGCGGGCCGCTCAGCGGCGCCGGTCGCGGCGCGACGACATTGGCTGGAAGGCCACGCCGACATGCGCCTCGCAATAGGGCTTGCCGTGCTGGGCGGGCAGGCCGCAGAACCAGAAGTTGTCGGTCGCCGGGTCGCCCACCGGCCACTTGCAGGTGCGCTCGGTCAGCTCCATCAGCGTCAGCTTCTTGGCCTTCTTCTCGATCTCGTTCACCTTGGCCAGCGCCTCGGGCGAAATCTCGTTGGCCGAGGGTTGCGGCGGCAGCGGCTGGCCCGCGGGTACGATCTGCTTGCGCGCAACGGCGCTGCTGGCAGGGCGTGCTTCGGCCGCCGGCTGTTCGGCCGGCTTGGACTGCGGCGCCGGCTCGGGCTTTTGCGCGGCGGGCTTGGCGGTGGCTTTCTTTTCGGCCTCGGCGGCGGGCTTTGCCTCGGGCTTGCCCGCTGCGGCGGCAGGGGCAGGGGCCGCCCCGGCGCGGTTCGACAGGCCAAGCCGGTGCACCTTGCCGATCACGGCATTGCGGGTCACCCCGCCCAGTTCCTTTGCGATCTGGCTGGCCGACTGACCTTCGGACCACATCTTCTTCAGCAGCTCGACACGCTCGTCGGTCCAGGACATGCGGGAATCCTCATGGAAAAAGCGGCCGCACGGGGGGCCGCCTGAAATTCTTCGTTGGACCCCTATTCTAATCACTCGGGCCCGAGTTACAAGCGCTCCGCAACTGAAGAAGGACGCCACCATGCCGCCTGTGACCGCACCGCCACCCGGAACCCGGCGTTTTGGACGGTTCAACTGGCTGGGTCTGGCCACGCTGATCCAGCGCGAGGTTCTGCGTTTTGCCGTTGTCTGGACGCAGACACTGCTTGCGCCGCTGGTGACCGCTGCGCTGTTTCTGGTGATCTTCACCATCGCCATCGGCGAGAAGCGCGGCGCCGTGATGGGTGTGCCCTTCACCACATTCATCGCGCCGGGCATCCTGATGATGACGGTGATCCAGAACGCCTTTGCCAACACCTCGTCCTCGATCGTGATCTCCAAGGTGCAGGGCAACATTGTCGACACGCTGATGCCGCCGCTGTCGCCGCTGGAGCTGGTGGTCGGTTACCTGGCCGGCGGTGTGGCGCGCGGGCTGGCGGTGGCGCTGGCTATTGCCGCAGGGCTGGCTCTGACACTGGGCATCGTGCCGGCGCACCCGATCTGGGCGCTGGTCTTCGTGCTTCTGGGCGCCGCGCAACTGGCGGCGCTGGGGGTGCTGGCCGGGCTTTATTCGAACAAGTTCGACCAGATGGCGGCGATCACAAATTTTGTCGTCACGCCCCTGGCCTTCCTGTCAGGCACGTTCTACTCGGTCGCGGCGCTGCCGCCGGTGCTGAACACGGTGACCCATGCCAACCCGGTATTCTACCTGATCGACGGTGCGCGATATGGCCTGATCGGCGTTTCCGACACCTCGCCCTGGCTGGGGCTGGTGGTGTCAGTCGCGGCGCTGGGGCTGTTCAGCGCGCTGTCCTGGATGCTGTTCCGGACCGGCTGGCGGCTCAAGGCCTGAGCCGCGCCTCGCGCCAGGCCAAGAGCCCGCCGCCCGCCAGGATCACCGCCGCCCCCAGGATCGACACCGCGCCGGGCCGGGTCCCGAACACGGCAAAGTCGTACCCCGTGGCAAAGACCAGCGTGGCGTACCAGAAGGGCGAGACAAAGCTGGCATCGGCCATGGCGATGGCGTTGATAAAGCAGATCTGCGCGGTGGCCATCAGCAACCCGATCCCGATCAGCGCAAGCCATTGCGCCCCGGTCGGCGCTTGCCAGACCAGCAGCGCGGCACAGGTTGAGATGGCAAAGCCGAACACGTTGTTCAGCAACAGGATTTGCATCGCCCCCTCGGCCCGGCTCAGCCGCTTGATCACGATGATCTCGGCCCCCAGCGACAGCGCCGCCGCCAGCGCCAGCAGGGCTGCGGGCTGAAAGCTGCCGGGCGTGGGCCGCAGCAGGATCGCCGCCCCGGTCAGCGCGATCAACGCCGCCGACCAGCGCACCCGGCCCACCGTCTCGCCCAGCAGCGGAATGGCCAGAAGCATGGCAAAGACCGGGTTCAGAAAACTGATCGCGCTGGCGTCCGACAGCGGGATGAAGGCCGCAGCGGCGAACATCAGCGTAACCCCGCCCCAGCCAAAACCCGAACGCAGCGCGTGCATCCCCAGCGCGGGCCGGGTCAGCCGCGGCCGCATCGCGGCGGCAAGGCACGCAAAGGCCGCCAGCGCCACCATGAACCGCCCCTGGCTGATCTGAAGGGGGTGCAGCGGCGGGCCGAACTGGCCGGTGCCGATCATCTTGGCCAAAAGCATGGTACCGGCGACAAAGGCCGATGCGGTGACGGTCAGCAGCGCGGCAAGCGGCGGATTGGCGCGGCCTGGCCGATCAGCGCCCTGCATCGCGCGCCGGCACGATCTGTTGCACGATGCCGACGCAGATCAGGTAAAGCGAGGTGGCCACCAGCCCCCAATGCGCCCAGCTGACCGGGTCGAATTCCACCCAGGCGGCCCAGCCGGCGAAGAAGGTCCAGGCAAGCGCCATCGGCAGCGACACCGCGCGCCAGCGCTCGGTCCGCACGGGATGGATGAATTTCAGCGGCAGGAACATGGCCACGGCCAGCAGCGCGACCACGGTCAGGATCACGCCGATGCTGGGGTGCAGCGCGAACAGCACGATGATGACCATGTTCCAGCAGCCAGGAAACCCGTGGAACGAGTTGTCCTCGGTTTTCATGCGCGTGTCGGCGAAATACATCGCCGAGGAGAACGTGATCACGATGATCGCGACCCAGCCCGTCCAACCCGGCAGCAATCCGGACTGGAACAGCGCGAAGGCGGGTATGAAGACATAGGTCAGGTAGTCGATGATCAGATCCAGCAGAACGCCGTCAAACCGGGGTGCGTTGGATTTCACGTCGTACTTGCGCGCCAGCGGGCCATCCAGCCCGTCAACGGCGAAGGCCACCACCAGCCACAGGAACATCACTGCCCATTTGCCCTGGGCTGCGGCAAGCAGCGCCAGCATGGCAAAGACCGCACCCGTGGCGGTCAGCAAGTGAACGAATAGGGCGCGCTGGTTCAGTGTCATGCGGCAGGTCATGCCCCAAATCGGGCGACCGTGCAATCGGGATGGCGTCCGGCGACGCGGCGCTTTAGGCTTGGCGCACGCGCTGACGGTACGGACCCCCCGTGATGCTGAATGGTATTTTCCTGCGGATCGCCTCTGTCGCGCTGTTTTCCGCGATGTCGGCGGTGGTGCACAGCCTTTCCCAGGTTCCAGTTGGTCAAATCATCTTCTGGCGCTCTTCCGTCGCTCTGATCCCGATCGTGATTTACATGCTGGCACGCGGCCAGTTCCCCGAAGCCCTGCGGACCCGCCGTCCGCGCGCGCATCTGGTGCGCGGGGTCGCAGGCGGCGTTTCGATGATGCTGTCGTTCTACTCACTGTTGAAACTGCCTGTGGCCAATGCGACCGCCCTCAGCTTTCTCGGCCCGCTGATTTCGCTGCCTGCTGCGGCCTGGCTGCTGAAAGAGACATTGAACCGCCGCATCGTCTGGGCTGCGCTTCTGGGCTTTGCCGGCGTCCTGTTGATGCTGGGCAGCGCCCTGGCCGCCCCGGACGAGGGGCAACTGGCCGGCATCCTGGCCGGGCTGGGCTTTGCCACCACCATGGGGCTGGTGCGGGTTCAGGTGCGCGACATGACCAGAACCGAACGGGCGGTAACCATCGCCTTCTACTTCTCGGTGGTCTGTACTGCGATGGGTCTGGTCACTCTCGCCTTCGGCTGGGTGCCTGTCGACACCAAGGCGATGATGCTGTTGGCCGTATCGGGCCTGCTGGGCGGGCTGGCGCAGATCCTGGCGACCGAGGCCGCCGCCCGCGTGCCTGTCTCGCAACTGGCGCCGTTCGACTATACCGCGATGATCTGGGCGCTGGGGCTGGACGCGATCCTGTTCTCTGTCATGCCTGACGCAATGGCCTTTGTCGGCATGGCGGCCATCGTGGCAGCAGGGGCGATCACGGTGCTGGGCAGCCGGGCGATCAAGCCCAAAGCTGCGCCCCCCGCACCCCGGCAACCCTGGCACTGACAATCGCGCCCTCGGTCTGCGGCGTGTCAAAGACCACTTCGGCGAACTGTTCCGTTCGTCCCATCGTGGGGCTTTCCATCAGCACGCGGTGATCGCGCCCGACCTGCGCCGCCAGGTGCCGTGCCGTTGCCGCCTCGCCCGCCGCGCGCAGGCGCGCCGCACGTTCCTTGATCGCGCGCCCGTTCACCTGCGGCATCCGCGCCGCCGGCGTGCCGGTGCGGGGCGAGTAGGGAAAGACGTGCAGCCAGGTCAGTCCGCAGTCCTCGACCAGCTTCAGCGAGTTCTCGAAATGCGCCTCTGTCTCGGTCGGAAAGCCCGCGATGATATCGGCGCCAAAGGTCATGTCGGGCCGCAGCCGCCGCGCCTCTTCGGCAAAGCGGATCGCGTCGTCGCGCAGATGGCGGCGCTTCATCCGCTTCAGGATCAGGTCGTCGCCGTGTTGCAGGCTCAGGTGCAGGTGCGGCATCAGGCGCGGCTCGGTCGCGATGGCCTGCATCAGCGCCTCGTCTACCTCAATGGAATCGATCGACGATATCCGCAGCCGCGCCAGATCCGGCACCAGCTTGAGGATTCGCAGCACCAGGTCGCCCAGGCGGGGTTGCGCCGGTAAATCGGCGCCCCAGCTGGTCAGGTCGACCCCGGTCAGCACCACCTCGTTGAAGCCCGCGCCCACCAGCCGCTTGATCTGCTCCACCACCACCCCGGCGGGCACCGACCGCGAATTGCCGCGGCCATATGGGATGATGCAGAAGGTGCAGCGGTGATCGCAGCCATTCTGAACCTGGACATAGGCACGGCTGCGCGTGCCGAACCCGTCGATCAGGTGCCCGGCGGTTTCGGTTACCGACAGGATGTCGTTGACCTGAACCCGTTCGGACTGGCCGATGAAATCCGGAGACAGCCGCGCCCAGGTCTCGGGCGCCATTTTCTCGGTATTGCCGATCACCAGGTCGACCTCGGCCATGGCGGCAAAGGTTTCGGGCTCTGTCTGGGCGGCGCAGCCGGTCACGACGATGCGTGCGCCGGGACGGTCGCGCCGAATGCGGCGGATTTCCTGCCGCGCCTTGCGAACCGCCTCGGCGGTCACGGCGCAGGTGTTGATCACCTCGACATCGTGCACGCCTGCCTCGGCCGCCAGCGCCTTCATCGCTTCGGTTTCATAGGCGTTCAGCCGGCAGCCCAGCGTGGTAAAGCGCGGCGCGCTCATCCCACGCGCTCCAGCCAGTCTTCCGTCAGGACCCCGTCGAACACATGCGCGGTTGCGCCGGTCATCCAGACGCCGTCGTCGCGCCATTCGACACGCAGATCGCCCCCGTCCAGCGTGATTGTCACCGACCGCCCGGTCAGCCCCCGCCGCGCCGCCGCCACCGCCGTGGCACAAGAGGATGAGCCCGACGCCAGCGTAACGCCCACGCCCCGTTCCCACACCCTCATGCGCAGAAGGTCAGGCCCGATCAGGCTGGCGACCTGCACGTTGGTGCGTTGCGGATAGAGCGGGTGGTGTTCATGCACCGGCCCGAAGGTGGCCAGGTCCACTGCCTCGGCATCCTCGACGAAGAAAGTGCAATGCGGATTGCCCATGCCGGTTGCGGTGGGCGCACCGTCGATCGGCAGTTCCAGGGTGTCCATCTCGCGCGCCAGCGGGATCTCGTCCCAGCGCAGCTGCGGCGGCCCCATGTTGACTGCGGTCAGACCGCCGCCCGCGTCGCGCGCCGCCAGCGTGCCCCGGTCCGTGGTCAGCACCAGCGCGTCGCGCCCGGTCTCGTCCATCAGGAATCGGGCAATGCAACGCGTGGCGTTTCCGCACGCGGCCGAGGTGCTGCCATCGGCGTTGTAGAAGGTCAGGTGCGCGTCGCCCGCACCGCGCGACTCGATCAGCGCCAGCTGGTCAAAGCCCACGCCGCGATGCCGGTCGGCCAGCGCGACTGCCAGCGCCGGGGTTACAGCCATCGTTCGGGCACGCCCGTCCAGCACGACGAAGTCGTTTCCCAGCCCATGCATTTTCATGAAGGGCAGACCGTTATGCGCGCGCGAGTCCATCGCCGCGATATACGCCCCGAAGGCCCCGTTTTCCAGCCGGATCTGCTGCGCCGCGGCGGGCTGACGGGACGTCGCAGGTAAATCGCAGGATTTCATCATTTTTCCGGTTGACCCTCTGCCCGACACTTCTTAGAGAGGCGCTCCAGTGGGCCGTTAGCTCAGTTGGT
>JAGRMT010000202.1 GCA_020441125.1 Roseivivax sp. | reverse complement strand
AGATCATGCAGGCCGCCGCGCTGCTGACTGTGACACCCAGCCCGACCGACGCCGAGATCGACACTGCGATGCAGGGCAACCTGTGCCGCTGCGGCACCTACCCGCGCATCCGCGCCGCGATCCATGCGGCTGCCAAGGCCATGGAGGGCTGAACCATGTCGCGCATCGGAACCATTGCCCGCCGCACCTTCCTGTTCGGTTCGCTGGCCATCGCCGGGGGCGTTGCCTTCGGCGCCTGGTACGTCAGCCGGCCTGCCCCCAACCCGCTGAAGCCGGGCGATGGCGAAACCAGTTTGAACCCGTTCGTCATGATCACCGCCGAAGGCGTGACGCTGGTTGCGCCGCGGGCCGAGATGGGCCAGGGCGTGCGCACCACCTGGGCCGCCCTGCTGGCCGAAGAGATGGATCTGGACCTGGACGCCGTGACGGTGATCCACGGGCCGGCCGGCGCGGCCTATTACAACTCGGCCATGATGGGCGGGATGACCGCCGGCAAGGGGTACGACCAATCCGCCTTCCGCCGCAGCCTGGGCGAAGCATTGGGAACCCTGGGCAAGGTGTTCGAGATGCAGGTCACCGGCGGCTCCACCTCGATGCGCGACGGTTATGAACGCATGCGCGTCGCAGGTGCCGGAGCGCGCGAAGTGCTGAAGATGGCCGCGGCTGACCGCCTGGGCGTCGATATCGCCTTGTTGCACACCGAGGCGGGCCATGTCGTGGCGCCGGACGGCACCCGGCTGCCCTATACCCAACTGGCCGCCGCGGCGGCGCAGTTCGAACCGCCCGACATCGTGTTGCGCCCCCGGTCCGAATGGCGGCTGCTGGGCAAGTCGCTGCCGCGGGTCGACATGGTGGGCAAGGCGACCGGCACGGCCACCTTTGGCATGGACGTGCGCCTGCCCGGGATGAAATTCGCCGCGCTCAAGATCAACCCGCATCTGGGCGGCGGCATCGGGCAGATGGATGCCACAGCGGCGCGGCTGATGCCCGGCGTGCTGGATGTCGTCACGCTGAAGCGCGGTTTTGCCGTGGTGGCAGAAAACACCTGGCAGGCGATGCAGGCCGCCGAAGCGGTCGAGGTGGAGTGGCTGGACGCCGGTCATCCCGCCGACATGGCCGGGATCGAGGCACGGCTGGACGCAGCCTTTGACGGCGAGGCGAACTCGACCCTGCGCGACGACGGCAATGTCAACGACGTTCCCGCCGGGGCGACTGCGGTAGAGGCAGAGTATTTCGTTCCTTACCTGGCCCACGCCACAATGGAGCCGATGAACGCCACCGCGCTGATTGACGGCGATGGCTTGACGGTCTGGTGCGGCAACCAGGCGCCCACCTTCGTGCGTGACCACTGCGCCGATGCCGCAGGCATCGACCCGGCGCGGGTGGAGGTGATCACCACATACATGGGCGGCGGTTTCGGCCGCCGGTCAGAGTTGGACTTCTCGGTCTATGCCACGCAGGTTGCCAAGACCATGCCGGGCACCCCGGTGCAGCTGACCTGGTCGCGCGAAGAGGACATGACGCATGACTTCTATCGCCCTGCTGCCAAGGCGCGGATGCGCGGCGCGGTCAAGGACGGCGCCGCGGTCGCGCTGGACGCGCAGGTGTCGGCCCAATCCTGCGCAGCGCAGGCGCTGAACCGCTGGATGGGCTTCGCCCCCGGCGGACCCGACAGTGTGCTGGTCGAGGGGATGTTCAACGCACCCTATGCCATTCCCAGCTACCGCGCGCGCGGCTATATCGCCGACCTGGCCTTGCCGGTGGGATTCTGGCGCTCTGTCGGCAGCTCACACAACGGCTTCTTCATGGAATCCTTCATTGACGAGATGGCCGTGGCCGCCGGGGCCGATCCGCTGGAATTCCGGCTGGACCTGGCCACGCGCGAATGGGCGCCGGGCGCCGCGGTGCTTGCAGCGGTGCGCGAGATGTCGGGCTGGACCGGTCCGCGCGGCGCCGGCGTCGGACGCGGCGTGGCGCTGTGCTACAGCTTTGAAACGCCGGTGGCCGTGGTTCTGGAAGTGGCCGATCAGGACGGCCGCATCCGGCTGAACCAGGCGTGGATGGCCTGCGATCCGGGTATTGCGCTGGACCCCGGCATCATCGAGGCACAGATGACCGGCGGCCTGATCCAGGGCTTGTCTGCCGCGATGATGCAGCAGATCACCTTTGCCGACGGCGCCGCAGAACAGAGCAACTTTCCCGACTTCGACTCGCTGCGCATCCACATGGCGCCGCGGATCGAAGTGCGAATCCTGGAAACCAAAGAGAACATCTCCGGCGTGGGCGAACCGGGTCTGCCCCCGGCCGCGCCCGCGCTGGCCAACGCGTTGTTTGCGCTGACCGGCACCCGCGCCCGGCGGCTGCCCCTGGGCGATCAGTTCGACTTCGTTCTGTGATGCATCGCCGGGGCCTGTCAAATGGCCCCGGTCAACCGCCGGCCCCTCAGGCCGAGCGCCGGCTGGTCGCGGTTCGAACCGCCGCCCAGCCGCGCACTGCCTCGCCGAAGGCGTTGAACAGCGGGCGCGAAACCGGATCGTTGGCCGCATCCCATTCCGGATGCCATTGCACCGAAAGGGTAAATCCGGGCGCGCCTTGCACGTAAATCGCCTCGGGCGTGCCGTCGGGCGCGTAACCGTCAATCACGATGCGCGCGCCCTTGGTCTTGATCCCCTGCCCGTGCAGCGTGTTGGTCATCACCTCTTGCGCGCCCATCAGCCGGTGAAACACGCCGCCCTTGGCAAAGGAGACGGTGTGGCGCAGGGCGAACTTCTCCTCCAGCGTGCCGTCGGGCGGCATCCGGTGGTTCATCCGCCCCGGCAAATCGCGGATTTCGGGGTACAACGTACCGCCCATCGCCACGTTCACCTCCTGGAAACCGCGGCAGATACCCAGGAAAGGCTGGCCGCGTTCGACGCAGGCGCGGATCAGCGGCAAAGTGATCGCATCGCGGGCGCGGTCGAAGGCGCCATGCGCCTCTGTCGCCTCCTCGCCGTATTCCTCGGGATGGACATTGGGCCGCCCGCCGGTCAGCAGGAAGCCGTCACAGGCCTCCATCAACTCGGCCACTGTGACCAGGCGCGGATCGGCGGGGATCAACAGCGGCAGACAGCCCGCCACGCGGGCGATCGCCTCTGAATTCATCGAGCCCCCGGCGTGGGCCGGGTACTGGTCGTTGAGCAGGTGCTGGTTGCCTATTATGCCGACGACGGGCCGCGTCATGACTGCTGCCTCTTTGAGTTCTTTGCAACAGTCATAAGACAAAGGCGCGGTGTCGAAAAGATGACTTAGATCACCGCCATCAATCCTGCGGCTTCGATGCCCGCTTTCGCGGCGGCGGCATCGTTGTCAGAGGTGTCACCCGTCACGCCCACAGCCCCGATCACCGCGCCGGCGGCGTCCTTGACCAGCACTCCGCCCGGCACCGGGATCAGTGCGCCGCCAAAGGCGCCGTTGGCGGCGGCGATGAAATAGGCCTGGCTTTCAGCGCGCGCCATCTGGGCGCTGCCCGGCATACCCAGCATCACCGCGCCATAGGCCTTGCCGTGGGCGATCTGATAGCGGCCAGGGCTGGCGCCGTCCTCGCGTTCGAACGCCTTCACGTTGCCGCCCGCATCCAGAACGATGACCGACAACGGTTTCAGCTTCATCGCGCGGCCGGTGTCCAGCGTGGTGCGCACGATCGTGCGCGCGTGGTCCAGGGTCAGTGTCATGGCGTTATCCTTGCTTCGCTTTCAGTTCCTGCCGACGGCGGTGCAGCACCGGCTCTGTATAGCCCGAAGGCTGCACACGGCCCTGGAACACCAGATCGCACGCCGCCTGAAAGGCGATGCCGTCAAAACCAGGCGCCATGGGAACATAGGCCGGATCGCCCGCATTCTGCCGGTCGACCACAGCCGCCATGCGCTGCATCACTTCCATCACCTCGGCCGCAGAGACCACGCCGTGGTGCAGCCAGTTGGCGATGTGCTGCGAGGAGATGCGGCAGGTTGCGCGGTCTTCCATCAGGCCGACATCATTGATGTCCGGCACCTTAGAGCAGCCAACGCCCTGGTCGATCCAGCGCACCACGTAGCCAAGGATGCCCTGGGCGTTGTTTTCGACCTCGCGCCGGATCTGCTCGGGCGACCACTTGCGGTAGCTGGCCAGCGGGATGTCCAGGATCGTATCGACATAGGCGCGGCGTCCGCCCTTGGCCAGGCGCGCCTGAACCGCGAACACATCCACCATGTGATAGTGCAACGCATGCAGCGTAGCAGCGGTGGGCGACGGCACCCAGGCGCAATTGGCGCCAGACTTGGGATGCTCGATCTTTTGCTCCAGCATCGCCGCCATCAGGTCGGGTGCGGCCCACATCCCCTTGCCGATCTGCGCGCGGCCCGACAGCCCGCATTCCAGGCCGATGTCCACGTTCTGGTTCTCGTAGCCGGTGATCCAGGCCTTGCGCTTGATGAAGTCCTTGCGGCTGAACGGCCCGGCCTCCATCGAGGTGTGG
>JAGRMT010000201.1 GCA_020441125.1 Roseivivax sp. | reverse complement strand
CCTTCTACTGCATCGGCACCGTGGCAGGCCCGCACCCCTATCCGGCGATGGTGCGCGACTTCCAGTCGATCATCGGCAAGGAAGCCAAGGAACAGATCCTTGAGGCAGAGGGCCGTCTGCCCGACACCATCATCGCCGCCATCGGCGGCGGGTCCAACGCCATGGGCCTGTTCTACCCGTTCCTGGATGACAAGGGCGTGCACATCATCGGCGTCGAGGCCGGCGGCAAGGGCGTGGACGAGAAGATGCAGCACTGCGCCAGCCTGACCGGCGGACGCCCCGGCGTGCTTCACGGCAACCGCACCTACCTGCTGCAGGACGATGACGGGCAGATCCTGGAAGGCTTCTCGATTTCCGCCGGGCTCGACTATCCCGGTATCGGGCCCGAACATTCGTGGCTGCATGACATCGGGCGGGCAGAATACGTGGCGATCACCGACAAGGAGGCGCTGGCCGCCTTCCAGATGTCGTGTGAGACCGAGGGAATCATCCCCGCGCTGGAGCCGTCGCACGCCCTGGCGCATGTGATGAAGATCGCCCCGACCCTGCCCAAGGACCACATCATCGTGATGAACATGTGCGGCCGGGGCGACAAGGACATCTTCACCGTGGCCAAGCACCTAGGTGTGAACATGGGCATCACCGAAGGCCGCCCGGCCAGCTGAATCCGTTGAAAACCTCAGGAAACGACGCCCGCCACTGGCGGGCGTTCGTGTTTCCGGCGCATCTAAACGAAAGTTTATGGCGCTCTGACATAGGTTTATCGCGCGCTGCCTAAACTTCGTGCAACTAGTCCGGCATGGGTGGGAATCGCAAGAAGGGCTTGTCGCGGCTAATCCGCCGCCGAGAAAACAGGAGAAGACCCATGAAACTCATTCACGCAATCCCCCTGACTGCCAGCCTGATTGCCGGCGCCGCCTGGGCCGATGCCTTCAGCGATCCCATCGTCGCCGACCTGCAAGCGCAGGGCTACAGCTTCATCGAGGTCAAGACCGGACCGAACCAGACCAAGATCGAAGCGATCCGCGGTTCGGAAGAACTGGAACTGGTCTTTGACCGCTCCACCGGCGAAGAAATCAGCCGCGAGATGGGGATCGCAGACGACCGCGACACCAACCGCATCGGCGTGCAGGAACGCTCGGTGAACCGCGATTTCGAGCGCACCCGCGAGCGTAGCCAGGCCGGCCTGTCCGACGATGACGACGGCCAGCACCGCAGCCGCACCCGCACCGAGGCAGGCGACGACCGTGGCGGAAGCTCGTCGTCCGATGACTCGATGGACGACGACAGCGATGATGATCGCGGCCGTGGCCGTGGCGCGGACGACGACAGCGATGATGATCGCGGCCGTGGCGGCCGGGACGACGATTCGCGCGATGACAACAGCGGTCGCGGCGGGCATGATGACGACGACAGCGACGACGACAGCGATGACGACAGCGACGACGACAACTGATACGTCCGCGTCTTGTATAACAGGCCCCTCCGCAGCGATGCGGGGGGCCAGAGGAGTGTGACGATGAAGCGACGCATGTGGCTTCTGGTAATGGCGGGCATGGTCAGCGCAACCATGGCCACGGCCGCCCCGGTAGACCGGGTCGTGGCCGAATTGCGCGCGCAGGGCTATACCCATATCGAGGTGCGCCGCACGTTTCTGGGCCGCGTCCGGATCGAGGCCCAGAAAGGCCGGATCGAACGCGAGATCGTCCTTGATCCGACGACGGGCACCATCCTTCGCGACTACCGCGACGAGGAAGACGACGACCGCCGCGCCGATCGCCGCTCCGGCAACTCAGGCTCTGGAAGCTCCGGCTCTGGCAGTTCCGGCTCCGGAAGCTCGGGCTCGGGTAATTCGGGCTCAGGGTCCAGCAACTCGGGCTCGGGTTCCAGCAACTCGGGCTCAGGGTCGAGCAACTCGGGTTCGGGATCCAGCAACTCGGGTTCTGGGTCGAGCAATTCCGGCTCTGGAAACTCGGGCTCTGGCAGTTCCGGGTCGGATGACTCGGATCATGACGACGATCACGACGACGACGACCACGACGATGACTAAAAAGGCCGGAACAGCGCGATGAACAGACCTTGGGCCTTTGCGCTGCTCCTGGCTTTTCAGCTGGCCTGTGCGTTTTTCTTCCTTTGGCAGATTTTCGCCCCGATGCTGGGCCTGCAAAAGCGTCCGATCGCCTGGGCACTGTACGAGTTGATCGAGCTGGGCGCAGGCGTCGGTCTCGTGGTGGGGGTGGCGGTCACCGGCACCATGCTGCGCCGCGCGCTGAAACGGCAGGCCGATGCCGAACACAAGCTGCGCATGGCATCCGGTGCCTTCATGGAGGTGTTGGAACAGCACTTCGCGGATTGGGGCCTGACCCCGGCTGAGCGCGACGTCGCCTTCTTTTCGCTCAAGGGCCTGTCGATGGCCGAGATCGCCGGACTGCGCAAGACGTCCGAAGGGACGGTCAAGGCCCAGTCCGCCGCCATCTACCGCAAGGCAGGGGTCACCGGGCGGGCGCAGCTGCTGAGCCTGTTCATCGAGGAACTGATCGACATCGACACCGGCGCGGCCAGCTTGCCGCGCCCGGCCGACGCCGCCTGACCGCTGTCACTCCGCGTAGGCGCGCAGGATCTCAAGCGGAACGATCTCAAGCGCGCGGCGGTGGGTCGAGGCCAGCCGCACGTCCGGCGCGCAGCCTTCCTCATGCGCCTGCAGGAAACGCCCGGCACAAAGGCACCACTGGTCGCCCGGCTTCAGCCCGGCAAAGCGGAATTCTGGCCGCGGTGTCGACAGGTCGTTGCCGACATATTTCGAATAAGCCAGGAATTCCGCCGTCATGACGGCACAAACGGTATGGCTGCCGGTGTCGGCAGCGCAGGTGTTGCATGCGCCATCGCGAAAGAAGCCGGTCAGCGGCTTTTGCGAGCAGGGTTCAAGGACGCCGCCCAGAACGTTGATCTGAGGGTCTTTTTCCATTTCGCCACCGCCTCCTTCAGCGGGCCCGGCCGCAGCGCCGGGGTCAGAGCTTTTTGTGCGTGCCGTCGCACAGCGGGGCGCGCCCGGATTGCTTGCAGCCGCAGAAATACACCGTCTTGCTGGCATCGGCCGTGTAGGTGACGGGTTCGATCCCCTCCAGCGCCTTGTGCGAGCCGTCGCAGAACGGCTGGCGTTTGGAGCGGCCGCAGGCGCACCACCAATAGGTTTTGCCTTCCTGCACCTCGACGGGGTACGAGCCCTTCTGGGCGATGATCGGCGTATCTGACATGCTGTTCCTCCCGGTCACGTCTGGGACAAATCTGCCGTCCAATCAATCCAACGTCCATGGAAATCCGCCCGGCCCAGGCTCAGCGTCACGTCGCCCGGCCACAGCCGCAGTGTCAGCGCGGCGCCCCCGGCGCCATGGGCATTGCCGTCGCTTTCCATCTGCAACCAGGCCAGTGGCCGCGCCGCCGTGGCCCGCGCCCCGGCCGCGGCCATCATCGCCGCGCCGCGCGCCTGTGCCGGGGCGGGAAGATACTGCCAGACGACCGTGTTCTGTACCAGGTGCAGATGGCCCTGGGGCGCGCTGTGCAGGCGGCGCTCCAGCCAGTCCAGCGCGTCGGCCCGGTCGATCCCGGGAGATCCCAGCGCTGCGGCGCGGCGGGTCATCTCCAGCCGCTGCGGCTGATCAGGCCAGAGAAAGGCCGCCAGCCGCAGCGCATCCGCCGGATCGCCGGGATCGAGCGGCATCAGGTCGACCCCGCGCCGCTGCGCCACGTGCGGGCGGGTGGAGGGCGGCAGCGGGCCGTGCCAGTCAGGCGCCAGGACCACCACCGGCCGGTCGGGACCGTCGGTGCGGCCGGGCAGGGCCAGCGCGTAGCGGTCCCACCACAGGTTCAGCCCGCCCGAGGCGCCCAGCTCGCTCAGCACCACCGGCAGCGCGAACCGCGACGCCGCGACCGCCGCCCCGGCGATCAGTGCCGCCGAGCGGCGGATCTCGTTGGTCTGTGGCGGAGAAGCGATCCAGCTGGCCAGGAACCGGTCATGCGCGGCCATCGCGCCGGCCAGGGCGGCGGTCAACGTCGCATCGGATACATTGGCGGGTGGATAGGCGGCGGCCAGAGCCGGATCGCGCCCCGACAGCACCAGCGCATGCAGCCCGCCGGCGATGCGCAGCGGCAGCGATGCGGCGGCGGGGCCGAGATCGCCGGAAAAACCGGCGCAGACCTCAGTCAGCGCCGGCCCGGCGGGCATCTGGCCTGACAGCAGACCGCACAGCCGCGCCATGAAGGGCGAACCGAGCCGCCCGCAGCTTTCTGCCTGTTCGGCAAAGGCGCGGGCGAGGGGGGTCACTTGAACTTGTCCATCAGCCGCTGCATCGGGCTGCGGTCATCCGCGGCTTCGGCAGGGGGCTGGTCGGCGGCGGGGGCCGCCTGGGGCGCGGGCTTGCCCGGCCTGGGCGGCGCGACCCTGAGAGCCACGGCATTCTGGAAACGCGCGCCGTCGCCCTGCGCCAGCGCCGGGGCGCCGTCCGACAGCCCACGCAGCACATCGTCGAGCCAGCCCTCGTCGGCCTTGGCGAAATCGTGCAGCACATAGGCCGCCACCAGCTCCTTGCGCCCGGGGTGGCCGATACCCAGGCGCACCCGGGCATAGGCATCGCCGACATGGCCGTGGATCGAGCGCAAGCCATTGTGCCCGGCGTGCCCGCCGCCCTGCTTGAGCCGTACCTTGCCCGGGGCGAGGTCGAGCTCGTCATGGAAGACGGTCAGGTCGGCGGGGGAAAGCTTGAAGAACCGCATCGCCTCGCCGACCGACTGGCCGGAAAGGTTCATGAAGGTTTCGGGCTTGAGCAGCAGCACCTTGTCGCCGCCCAGAACGCCTTCGGCGATCTGACCCTGGAATTTGGCTTTCCACGGGCCGAAGCCGTGGTCGGCTGCGATCCGGTCCAGCGCCATGAAGCCGATGTTGTGCCGGTTGCGGGCGTATTTCCCGCCCGGATTGCCCAGGCCCACGAATATCTGCACGCGCGTCTCCTTTTGCGCGCAGAGATACGCGCCCCGCCGGCCCGGGGCAAGCCGGGGGCAAGGCGCGCCTGCCCGGGCGCGGTGCGCCTTGCCAGGTGCCGATGGGTATTTTCGGCAAGAAGAAGACAAGGCGCGCGCGCCTGCCCGGCGCCGTCCGAACGGACAAGGACGGACGTGAAAAGGGGGGGCAGCGCAAAGAAAAACGGGGCCCGCGAGGGGCCCCGTCCGGTTTGCCGCAGCAGGGCGGCTTATTCTTCGGCTTCGTCCTCGTCGCCGGCTTCTTCGTTATCCGCGGACCGCAGGCCCGAGGGCGCGGAGATGTTGCAGATCACGAAGTTGCGGTCGATCGTCGGCGTCGCGCCTTCCGGCAGGGTCACGTCCTGGATGTGGACGATGTCGCCGATGTTCAGACCGGTCAGGTCGACCACGACCTTCTCGGGGATGTCACCGGCGGTGACCACCAGTTCAACCTCGGGGCGCACCACGGTCAGAACGCCGCCGCGCTTGAGACCGGGCGCTGCCGCTTCGTTGATGAACTCCACGGGAATGTAGAGGTTGATCTTCGAGGTACGGCGCAGGCGCATCAGGTCGAAATGCGTCGGCAGGTCCTTGACCACATCGCGCTGCACATCGCGGCAGATCACGCGGACATCCTCTTGGCCTTCGACCTTGAGGTTGAACAGGGTCGACTTGAACCGGCCCGCGCGCAGCATCTTGAGCAGCGCATTGAACGGCATCTGAATCGGCAGGGGCTCTTTTTCGCCACCAAACACGATACCAGGAACCATCTCGGCACGACGTGCTGCACGAGCGGCGCCCTTGCCCGTCCCCGTGCGTTCCTGGCAGATCAGATCAGGGATCTCTCCAGCCATTGTATTCTCCATCTGTTCGGGGTGCCTCCAAGGCTGCCACCCCTGTTTCAAGAGCCCGCGCGATAGCCCGGATCGGTGCGGTTGGCAAGGTGTGAATCGCGACCTGGCGGTCGCAATTGGGCTGGAACGCGGCGCGGCGCTGTGCCACCCCGGCGCCATGGGACTCATTCGCGATACCTGGCTGTGCCGCGCGCCGGCGGTGGCCTTTGTGGCCGTCGGCCTGTTCTGGGGCACGTTTGCCGCCTATGTGCCCGTGCTCAAGCCGCGCGCCGGATTGTCCGACGGCGGTTTCGGCGCGGCGATGTTCGTTGCCTCGATCGGCGCGGTGGCGGCGATGTGGATGGCGCCGGCGGTCGACCGGGTGTTGCGCCGGCGCGCGATGCCGGTGCTGGCGGCGTTGCTGGCGGCGGCGTTCCTGCTGCCCGGCGTGGCGCAGAACGCGGCGGTTTTCGCCGTTGCGATGTTCACCGCCTCGGTCGTGTCGGGGACGCTGGACGTGATCATGAATGCACGGGTCAGCGCGCTGGAGGCGGCGCATGCACGGCCGCTGATGAGCCTGAACCACGGGCTGTTTTCGGTTGGCTACGCGGTGGCGGCACTGGCCGCGGGGGCGGCGCGCGAGCTGGGCCTGCCACCGCTGGCGGCCTTCGTCGCGATGGGCGTGGTGACGCTGGGACTGACGGCGGTGATGGCGCGCGATCCGGGCGGGCAGGCCGAGGCGGCGGACGGAACGCCGCGCGGCCGGTTGCCGATGGGTCTGGTGGCGCCGATTGCGTTGATCGCGCTGATCGGCTTCATGGCCGAGCAGGGCACCGAGGGTTGGTCGGCGCTGCACCTGGAACGCAGCCTGGGCGCCGGGGCGGCCGAAGGCGCCTTCGGCCCGGCGATCCTGGGCATGACCATGGCACTGGGGCGGTTTTCCGGGCAGATGGTGGCAACGCGGTTCAGCGAGGCCTCGGTTCTGCGCATCGCCGCCGCGATGTCGGCTGCCGGGGCGCTGATCGCGGCTTTCGCGCCGGCACTGTGGGTGGCCTACCTGGGGTTTGCCATCCTGGGGCTGGGCGTATCGGTAACCTGCCCGATGGCCTTTGCCTGGATCGGCCGGCTGGCGCCGCCGCGGCTGCGGCTGCTGGCGCTGAGCCGGGTGGCGGCGCTGGGGTATTTCGGCTTTTTCGTCGGCCCGCCGATGATGGGCGGGCTGAGCGAGCTGTTCGGGCTGCATGCCTCTTTCGCGGCGGTGGCGGGGCTGCTGCTGCTGATCCCGCTGGTGCTGGTGCCGCTGGTGGCGCGCCGCGTGGTGGCGGGGCAGACCGCGGTGGGGTGAAACCCCACCCTACGATGGCGCGCCTGTGGCGGGGGCGGGCCGCCCCATCCTCAGGCGTCGAACCCGTCGGAGAAGCCCTTGGGCACCATCAGGATATCGCGGTCGACCGTCTTGATGTCGGTATGGCCGCAGAACGCCATGGAAATGTCGAGCTCCTTGTGGATCACCTCCAGCGCGCGGGTCACGCCGGCCTCGCCCATGGCGCCCAGCCCATAAACGAAGGCGCGGCCGATATAGGTGGCCTTGGCGCCCAGTGCGATGGCCTTGAGCACGTCCTGGCCTGAGCGGATGCCGCTGTCCATGTGCACCTCGATCTTGTCTCCCACCGCCTCGACGATGGGCTCCAGGGCACGGATCGAGGACAGCGCGCCGTCAAGCTGGCGGCCGCCGTGGTTGGACACCACGATGGCGTCGGCGCCGACGTTGCAGGCCTCGCGCGCATCGCGCGGGTCCATGATGCCCTTGATGATCAGCGGGCCGTCCCACATCTTGCGGAACTGCCGGATGCGGTCCCAGTTCAGCGCCTGATCGAAGGCCTCGGCCGTCCAGGCCGACAGCGAGGAGGGATCGGTCACGCCGCTGGCATGGCCGACGATATTGCCGAAGAAGCGCCGCTTGGTTTGCAGCATCTCAAGCCCCCAGCCGACCTTGGTCATCATGTTGGCCACCGACTTCGGCGTCAGCTTGGGCGGGGCAGAGAGGCCGTTCTTGATGTCCTTGTGCCGCTGGCCCATCATCTGAAGGTCGACCGTGATCACCGCGGCCGAGCATTTGGCCGCCTTCGCCCGGTCGAACAGGCGCTGCATGAAGTCGTCATCCTTGAGCGTGTAGACCTGTAGCCAGAACGGCTTGGAAGTATGGGCGGCGACATCCTCGATCGAGCAGATCGACATGGTGGACAGGGTGAAGGGCACGCCGAACTTTTCGGCGGCGCGGGCCGCCTTGATCTCGCCGTCCGCGCTTTGCATCCCGGTCAGGCCCACCGGCGCCAGCGCCACCGGCATCGCCACGTCCTGCCCGATCATCTGCGTGCGGGTCGAGCGGCCCGACATGTCGACCGCGACACGCTGCCGAAAATAGAGCTGGTCGAAATCCGAGCTATTCTCGCGGAAGGTCTGCTCGGACCAGCTGCCGGATTCGCAATAATCGTAGAACATCTTCGGCGCCCGGCGGCGGTAGAGGCGCTTGAGGTCCTCGATATTGGTGATCGCGGGCATGGGGCGCTCCTTCGCAAGACGTCGTGGTCAGGTTTCCTTACCACCCATGACGAGGCGAAACAATCGGCGGAGCTTGCCAATGGCGCCGCGGCTGACTTTAGTGGCCGAAGGCGGGGCCGGGGGCACAATGGACAGCATTTACTGGGGACTGGCCGGCGGCTTGGTGGCGGCGGCGGCAACGACGCTGGGCGCCGCGCCGGCGCTGGTCGGGCGGAGGATGTCTCAGGCCACCTCGGACACGATGCTGGGCTTTGCCGCCGGGGTGATGCTGTCGGCGGCCTATTTCTCGCTGATCCTGCCGGGGCTGGACGTGGCAGAGCGGCAATACGGCTCGATCTGGCTGGCGGCAGGCATTGCGGCGCTGGGCATCGCGGCGGGGGCCGGGTTTGTCGCCTGGCTGAACCGGGCGATCCCGCACGAGCATTTCAAGACCGGCCCCGAGGGCGGGGCGAACAGCGCGCAGCTGGCGCGGATCTGGCTGTTCGTGCTGGCCATCGCCATTCACAACTTCCCCGAGGGGCTGTCGATCGGCGTCGCCTTCGGCGTCGACCGGGCCAACGGGCTGTCGGTGATGACCGGCATCGCGCTGCAGGACATCCCCGAGGGGCTGGCTGTGGCGGTGGCGCTGGTGGGGCTGGGATATGCGCGGCGCAAGGCCCTGCTTTATACCGCGCTGACCGGGATGATCGAGCCCGTGGGCGCGCTTCTGGGCGTTGTCGCGGTGTCGGTCAGCGCAGCGCTGCTGCCGTTCGGGCTGACTTTCGCGGCGGGTGCCATGCTCTACATCATCAGCCACGAGATCGTGCCGGAGACTCACCGCAACGGCCACCAGGACCGCGCCACGACCGGGCTGATCGTCGGGCTGATCCTGATGATGGTGCTGGACGTGACGCTGGCCTGACCGCCGGGGCAGGTGAATCGCATCCGCGGCGCGGCGCTTTGCATTCGCGCGCGTGCGTGTTAGGACGGCGACGTTTTTTCCCTGATGGAGGCGGACATGGCCTGGAAGGTGTTCATCGACGGTGAGGTTGGCACGACGGGTCTGCAGATCCGCGAGCGCCTGGCGCCGCGCAGCGACATCGCGCTGGTGCAGGTCGATCCCGCCCGCCGCAAGGAGGCCAGCGCCCGGGCCGAGGCGATGGCAGAGGCCGACGTGGCGATCCTGTGCCTGCCCGA
>JAGRMT010000028.1 GCA_020441125.1 Roseivivax sp. | reverse complement strand
TTCATCGAGATGAACACCCGCCTTCAGGTCGAACACCCGGTGACCGAGGCGATCTTCGGCGTCGACCTGGTGCGAGAGCAGATCCGCGTGGCGGCCGGAATGCCGCTGTCCTTCACGCAAGAGGATTTGAAGATCAACGGGCACGCGATCGAGGCACGCATCAACGCCGAGCGGCTGCCCAACTTTGCGCCCTGCCCCGGCAAGATCACCCATTACCATGCGCCCGGCGGGCTGGGCGTGCGGATGGATTCCGCGCTGTATGACGGTTATCGCATCCCGCCTTATTACGACAGCCTGATCGCCAAGCTGATCGTGCATGGGCGCGACCGGACAGAGGCGCTGGCGCGTCTGCACCGGGCGTTGGGAGAGTTGATCGTCGACGGGGTAGAGACCACGACACCGTTGTTCCGTGCCCTGTTGCAAGAGCCCGACATTCACTCGGGCGCCTACAACATCCACTGGCTGGAGAAGTGGCTGGAACGGCAGACCCCCCAGGGCTGAGCCCGGGTGATGGAGCTGACGCCAGAGCTGCTGCTGACCGCGTATAGCCGCGGGCTGTTTCCGATGTCGGAATCGCGCGACGACCCAGAGCTGTTCTGGGTCGATCCGCGGCGCCGGGGCATCTTTCCGCTGGATGGGTTTCACATCTCGCGCTCTCTGGCGCGGCGGCTGCGCTCAGACTGCTATCAGGCGACGCTGAACCGCGCCTTTGGCGCCGTGATGGAAGGCTGTGCCGACCGGGCGGAGACTTGGATCAACACGCCCATTCGTGCGCTGTACAACGCGCTGCACGCGCGTGGCTTTGCCCATTCGATCGAGATCTGGGAAAACCGCACGCTGATCGGCGGCGTCTACGGCGTGACGATGGGCGGCGCCTTTTTCGGCGAGTCGATGTTCTCGCACCGGGTCGATGCCTCGAAGGTGGCGCTGGCCTATCTGGTCGATCACCTGCGCCGCAGCGGGTTTACCCTGTTCGACACGCAATTCCTGACGCCGCACCTGGCATCGCTGGGGGCTGTGGAAATCTCTCGCGCCGCTTATCTGCGCCGGCTTGAGGTGGCCTTGGACCAGGCAGCCGAATTTGGCGTCGTGCCGCTGGCCAGCAGCGGTCAGGAAATCGTGCAGCGCAACGCCCAGACATCGTAGCGCGGATGGTCCATGGCGTTCAGCGCCGGGGAAGAGCCCACCATCCAACCCGCGAACGCCGGCGCGTCCTTGTCTTTTTCCTGTACCGTAACAAAGGCATAGGCGTCGCCCGAGGGGTTCCCCTCGGGATAGCGGCATTCGCGCAGCGACACGGTGATGCGGCCGAAAACGGCCGAGGCGCCGTTGGCGATCCTCAGGTCGACCACCTCGCCGGTCAGCTTGTCCAGTGCGCGAATGATGGCGCCGGTGCCCGGGGTGACGGTTTCCTGCGCCAACAGCGGCACAGGCGCCAGCAGCAGCGCCAGCGCGACGGCGCGGATCATTTCCCGTCTCCGCTGACGAACTTCATCAGCAGCGAAATCAGGCTGACGGCGCCTTGGGTATCGAGGATTTCATCGCCGGAAGCAAAGAAGAAGGGCGAAGCGCCGGGCGAGATTTCCACGAAATTACCGCCCAGCAACCCTTCGGAGGAAATCACGATGGCGCTGTCATCGGGGATCTGGACCCCCTGGTCGATGGTCACCGTGGTTTCGGCGCGGTAGGTTTCGCTGTTCAAGGCGATGTCCGACACGGTGCCCACCTTGACCCCGGCCAGGCGCACATCAGAGCCTACCGTGATCCCCTCGATCGAGCGGAAGCTGGCCGTCAGCGGATAGCCTTGCGTGGTGCCAAAGGACATGCCGGCCGACTGCGCCATGTAGGTGCCGAAGGCAATTGCAATGGCCAGGACACCCGCGCCGACCAGAACTTCAGTCGTGGTCTGGGACATGGGTTATTCCGGCTGCCAGGCCTCGTAATCCCGGCGCTCTGCCGGAACCTGACGGCGGATGGAGCCAGCCGGCGCATAGGCCAGCGTGGTGCCGGTCAGGTTTTCCAGATGCGGTTTTTCCCAGCTCTTGTGCGCCATCGGCGCCTTGGTCGGCGGTTCCTGGAAGGTGTGGTGCAGCCAACCGTGCCAATCCGCGCTCACGCGGCTTGCCTCGGTCTCGCCGTTGAAGATCACCCACCGGCGCTTGCCATCGGCGGTCTGGTAAAAGACGTTGCCCTGCTCGTCCTCGCCCACTTTCTGACCCTTGCGACGGGTGTAGATCTGGGTGTTCAGGGTCGCGCCATTCCACCAGGTAAAGAACCGCAGCACCTTGCTCAGACCACTCATGGGAAACTCCTTCGAAGCATCACCGACGTGTATGGCGCAAGCGTCCGGAAAGGTCCAGTGGCGCGGGCGCCGCAGCGCCTATCGGACCACCGCCGTCAGCTCGATCTCGATCCGGTATTTCGGGTCGATCAGGCCGCATTCCACCATCGTGGCGGCGGGCGGGTTGGCGCCGAAAGTCTCTGCCAGGATCGGCCAGCACGGTTCGAACTCGGTACGGTCGGGCAGGTAATAGGTGACCCGCACTGTGTCAGCAAAGCTGCTGCCGGCTTTTTCCAGCGCCGCGCCGATTACCTCCAGCGCACTGCGGCACTGTTCGGTCACGGTCTCGCCCTGGCCGACGGTGCCGGCAACAAAGACAAAGCCGTTGGCCACAACGGCGCGGCAGTAGCCGATCTTGGGCTCGAACGCCCCGCCCGAGGAAATGCGCTTGATGGTCATGGTCTCTCCACGAAAAAAGGGGCGGGTTGCCCCGCCCCGTACCTTGGGTTTTTTGTCGGCTCAGCCTGCGCTGGCCGGTTCTTTCTTCTGGTCGGAATAGATCATCAGCGGCGCCGCATCGGAATTGGCGGCCTCTTCGTTGACGACCACTTCGTCGACATTCTCCATGCCCGGCAGTTCGAACAT
>JAGRMT010000200.1 GCA_020441125.1 Roseivivax sp. | reverse complement strand
CGGGCGGGGGTCAACCGCGGGTTGGCGCCGGGCGGATCCTCGGGCGGGTCGGCGGCGGCGGTGGCTGGGGATCTGGTGCTCGGGGCGAGCGGGACCTACACCGGCGGCTCGATCCGCCAGCCGGCGGCCTTCACCGGCATCGTCGGGATCAAGCCGACCTACGGGCGCTGCTCGCGCTGGGGGATCGTGGCCTTTGCCTCGTCGCTGGACCAGGCGGGCCCGATGGCCAAGGACGTGCGCGATGCGGCGATCATGCTGGGCGCGATGTGCGGGCACGATCCCAAGGATTCCACCAGCGCCGACCTGCCGGTGCCGGATTTCGAGGCGATGCTGACCGGCGACATTCGCGGCAAGACCATCGGCATCCCGCGTGAATACCGCATGGATGGAATGCCCGAGGAAATCGAGGCGCTGTGGGCCGAGGGGCGCAGGATGCTGGAGGATGCCGGTGCGACGATCGTCGACATCAGCCTGCCGCATACCAAATACGCGCTGCCGACCTATTACGTGATCGCGCCGGCCGAGGCTTCGTCCAACCTGGCGCGTTACGACGGGGTGCGCTACGGCCACCGCGCCAAGCTGGCGCAGGGCGAGGGCATCGTGCAGATGTACGAAAAGACCCGCGCCGAAGGGTTCGGCCACGAGGTGCAGCGCCGCGTGATGGTGGGCACCTATGTGCTGTCGGCGGGCTTCTACGACGCCTATTACAACCGTGCCCGCAAGGTGCGCACGCTGATCAAACGCGACTTCGAACAGGTTTTCGCCCAGGGCGTGGATGCGATCCTGACGCCCGCGACCCCCTCTGCCGCCTTCGGGCTGGGCGAGATGGCCGATGCCGATCCGGTGCAGATGTACCTCAACGACGTGTTCACCGTGACGGTGAACCTGGCCGGGTTGCCCGGCATCGCGGTGCCCGCCGGGCTGGACAAGCAGGGGCTGCCGCTGGGGCTGCAACTGATCGGCCGGCCCTGGGAAGAGGGCGATCTGTTGAATACCGCCTATGCGCTGGA
The DNA here is from genome assembly GCA_020441125.1 of Roseivivax sp. GTDB lineage: Bacteria > Pseudomonadota > Alphaproteobacteria > Rhodobacterales > Rhodobacteraceae > Mesobacterium_A. The sequence continues at coordinate 4,959 of JAGRMT010000200.1, read as the reverse complement.
GCGCGCGGCGGGATTTGTGGCCAAGCCTGCGCAATGGTGGTAAGCCCCGCGCGAGGCAATTCGAAAGGGCAGACACGATGAAGCGTGTCCTGATGGGCTGTGCCGCGCTGATCGCGCTGGCGGCCTGTGAACCGCAGGTTCCCGACAGCGGTGCGGGCGTGGGGTTCAACGATTATGACAGCTACCAGGCGCAGCAACAGCGCGAGGCGGCGCAGGCGATGCCGGGGGCGCAGGCGGTGACCGAGGTTCCGCTCGAACCCGCGGACAGCCAGGCTGCCGCGGTTGCGGCGGCGCAGAACTCGGGCGTGGCGCCGCTGGAAGCGTCGCCGGGCAACCCGGCGCCCCAAGTGGTGACCAATGCCGCCGGCATTTCGGAAGAGAACGACTTTGCCGCCGTTTCGGGCGAGCGGTCGATCCAGGAAGATGCGGCGTTGATCGCGCAAAACCGCGCGAATTATCAGCAGGTTCAGCCGACCGACCTGCCCAGCCGCAGCGGGCCGTCCGAGCCGAACGTGGTGGAATACGCGCTGCAGACCACTCATGCGGTGGGCACCGAGCTTTACAAGCGCAGCGCCTTTTCCACGCAAGGCCGGTTCGAGCGGAATTGCGCCAAGTACCTGACGCCGGAACTGGCGCAGGAGGACTTCCTGGCAGCAGGCGGACCCGAGCGCGACCGCTACGGGCTGGACCCGGACGGCGATGGCTTTGCCTGCGCCTTCGATCCGGCGCCGTTCCGGCTGGCGCGGCAGGCGGGCAACTGAGCCCGATCTGGCACCCTTCGCCCAATTTCGGGCCGCGGCGCGATGGTGCCCGGCCCGACCTGGTGGTGATCCACTATACCGCGATGGACAGCGCCGAGCGGGCGCGCGACTGGCTGTGCGACCCGGCAGCACAGGTTTCGGCGCATTACGTCATCTGCCCGCGCGGCCGGGTCTGGCAACTGGTCGACGAGGCCGAGCGCGCCTGGCATGCCGGGGCAGGGGCCTGGGGCGCGGTGACGGATGTCAACTCGCGTTCGATCGGGATCGAACTGGCCAACACGGGCACCCAGCCCTTTGCCGAGCCGCAGATGGCGGCGCTTGAGGCGCTGTTGCGCGGGATCGTCGACCGCTGGTCGGTCCGGCCCGAACGGGTGATCGGCCATTCCGACATGGCGCTTGGGCGCAAGATCGACCCGGGCGCGCGGTTCGACTGGCTGCGGTTGGCGCGGCTGGGGCTGGCGGTTTGGCCCGGGATGGGCGGGTCCGGCGATTTCCTGACCAACGCGCGCCGCTTCGGCTATGCCCCGGCGGAAGCGCAAGAGGACCGCGTCTTGCCGGCGTTCCGGCTACGCTTCCGCCCATGGGCGACCGGGCCGCTGGACGATGTGGACCGCGCCCTGATTGCCGACCTGGCGGCGCGGTATCCCGTGGCGCAGGCCTGACACGGGGCGGCTTGCGCCGCGCAGGCGCGCTGCTAGGGTGCCGAGGCTAGGACAGACGGACCCCCGAGAGATGCAGCGCCCGACCGGCACCACCGCCCTGATGGGCGGCACGATCTTCCTGATCGGCTTCGCCTTTGGCGCCTCGGGCCCCTATCGCGCTGTTGTCGGGGTCGAGACGCTGGGGCTGTCCAACACCGCCTTCGCAGTTGTCATGGGCCTCAGTGCGCTGGGCACGGCGCTGGCCTCGGTCGCGCTGGGCTGGCTGTCGGACCGGGTCGAGGACCGCCGCACGCTGATGACGCTGTGTGCCGTGATGGGCGTCTTCGGCTTCGGCCTTGTCTGGGCGCTGCCCACGCAGGCCAGCTTTGTCGTCGCCATCTGCGGGCTGGTGCCCTTCGGTACGGCGCTGCTGTCGCAATCGCTGTCCTTTTCGCGCGCCTATCTGACCCGCATCGCCCCGGCCCGGGCCGAGGTCAGCATGGCCGCCCTGCGCAGCAACTTCGCCGCCGCCTGGGTGATCGTGCCGCCGCTGGGCGGCTGGGTGGCGGCGCAGGGCGACCCGGTGCTGACCTTCCTGATGTCGGCTCTGGCCTATGTCGGCGCGGTGATCCTGATCGGCCTGCTGTGGCGGCGCCCCGACGCGCGGCAGGGCGTCAAGAGCCCCGGCGCGCCGGACCTGTCCGCGCCCCTGCGCCTGGCCCCCGACAAGCGGCTGGGCTTTGCCGGCCTGGTGCTGGCGCAGTCGGCGCTGACGCTGAACATGACCGTGGTGCCGCTGGTCATCCTGCGCGACCTGGGCGGCAGCCTGCCTGTGGTCGGCATCGCCGCCGCCGTGTCGGCGGGGCTGGAAATCCCGCTGATGATCTTTTGGGGCCACATGGCCGCGCGCCACCGGCGCGAGCCGCTGCTGGCGCTGGGCTGCGCGGCGATGGCGCTTTACATGGCGCTTCTGGCCATGGCGGGCGGCGTGGGGCAGGCCATCGCCACGATGATGGTCGCCGCGATCGGCGTGTCGGCCTACCTGACGCTGTCGGTCAGCTACCTGCAGACCGCGCTGACCGGGCGGGTGGGCCTGTCCACCTCGCTGGTCGACGTGGCGCATGTGATCGCGGCGCTGGTCGCTGCGCTGATCTTCGGCGCCAATACTGGCACGACGTACCAGCCCCTGATGTGGGCCTGCGCGGCGATGGCGCTGGCCGGGGCGGCGCTGGTGCATGCGGCGGGCCGGCGCGCCGCGCGCCTGCCCATTGACCCGGGCCCCGAGACTGCCTAACTGAGTGGCGCGCGGAGGGCCGGATGGCCGCGTGGCCGCTTCGGCGGCCGCGAGGAAAGTCCGGACTCCCAGAAGCAACGGTGCCGGGTAACGCCCGGGCAGGGCAACCTGACGGAAAGCGCCACAGAGAACAGACCGCCCGCCGCACCGGAGCCTCGTCTCCGGAGCCTGCGTCGGGTCAGGGTGAAACGGTGGGGTAAGAGCCCACCGGGGGGCTGGCAACAGCGCCCGCATGGCAAGCCCCACCGGGAGCAATGCCAAATAGGGACCCCGCGCGGGCTGATCCCCTCGGGGATATCGCCGCAGGGCCGCTTCTGCCCGAGGGGTCCGGGTTGGCAGCTTGAGCCGCGTGGCAACATGCGGCCCAGAGGAATGGTCATCTCCGGCAGGCTTGCCTGCCGCAGACAGAATCCGGCTTACAGGCTCTCCGCGCGTTTCTTCAGGCCATGGTTGTTCATAACGGCCTTTGGTGGCATCCTTTGCTTGGGTTGGCGCCATGGAGGGCATCATGGCAAAGCTTCTGATTTTCGCCGGGATCGGCTATGGCAGCCCGGTCAAGGAATTGCGTAGCAACGATCCGGGCCTGACGGCCAATGGCGACGATTTCACCTTCGCGTCGGCCATCGCCGTGTCGGGAAACTGGGAGCTGTTTTCCGAGGTGCACTATGGCGGGGACCGGGCCGACTTGCGTTATGATGGCGGACCGGATACCGACGGCACCTATAAGGATCCCGTCGATTTCGAGTCCTCCGCCCCGTTCCACGTCAGGTCGGTGCGGTTTTCGGAATAGTCCACCCGAACCCGGTTGACTCGGGTTCAAGGATCGGTAAAAGGCGGACTTCAAGATTTCACGGGCCGCCACAGGTCCGCTGCAGGAGACGACCCATGGCGAAGCCCACCACCATCAAGATCCGCCTGAACTCGAGCGCAGGCACGGGCCATTTCTACGTGACCAAGAAGAACGCCCGCACCATGACCGAGAAGATGACCGTACGCAAATACGACCCGGTTGCGCGCAAGCACGTCGAGTACAAGGAAGGCAAGATCAAGTAAGATCTTCCCTCGCACGCCGACAGCAAGCCGCGCAGGTTCCCTGACGCGGCTTTTGCTTTTGGGCGGGCCAGGCTTGGGGGGCCGGTGCGGCCGATCGCCCAGGAGCCCGCCATGACCACCCCCCCTGCCTGTTCTGCGACATTGCCTCCGGCCGCACCGCGGCGCATGTGGTGGCGCAAAGCCGTGCGTTGCTGGCGGTGGCCGATCCGGCGCCGATCCGGCCGGGGCATTTGCAGGTACTGCCGCGCGCGCATCACGACAGTTTCGATACGCTGCCGCCGGCGCTGGCGGCGCAGATCGTCAAGCTGGGCCAGCGGCTGGCACAAGCGCAGAAGGCCGAGTTCGGCGTGGCGCGGGTGGCCTTCGTGTTCACCGGCTGTGACGTGGCCCATGCCCATGCGCACCTGGTGCCCATGCATGCCGGCACCGACATCACCTCGGCCCGCTACATCGCCGGAGAGACGCCGCGCTTTGCCCAGCTTCCACTGGCCAGCGCCGCGGCGCTGCGGGGCACGGCACAGGCGCTGCGCGCCCGGCTGGAAGGGGCCATGGCATGAGTGCGGCTCCGCTGTTCCGATTGGCCACGCCCGGCGATCTGGCGGCGGTCGAGACGCTGCTGGGGCGCAGTTACCCCGCCTTGCTGAAGGCCGATTACCCGCCCTCGGTACTGGTCACCGCGGTTCCGCGCATCGTGCATGCCCAGCCGGCGCTGCTGGCCTCTGGCAGCTACTGGCTGGCCGAAGAGGGCGGCACTGTGATTGCCGCCGGTGGCTGGACTGCCACCGCGCCTGGCACTGGGCCAGGCAGTGGCGGGAACGCGTACACCGGCCATGTCCGCCACGTGGCGACCGACCCGGCGCATCTGCGCCGCGGGCTGGCACGCGGTCTGCTGGAGCGCGCCATCGCCCAGGCGCAGGGACAGGGGCTGCGGCGATTGAACTGCCTGAGCACGCGCACAGCGGTGCCGTTCTATGCCGCGCTGGGATTTCGCACGCTGGGCCCGACGGACGTGCCGCTGGGGCCAGGCATTGTCTTTCCGGCGGTGGCGATGGTGCTGGACTTGCCGGCGCCCGGGTGAGGCAGGAAAAGGCCCCGGCGCAAAGAAAAAGGGCCGGTCAGAAGACCGGCCCCCGTATCGTGCGCGATGCGCAGATTATTCGCGATTGCCCAGGAACTGCAGCAGGAACATGAACATGTTGATGAAGTCGAG
>JAGRMT010000199.1:12928-13259 GCA_020441125.1 Roseivivax sp. | reverse complement strand
CCTTGGGTGCCGATGTAGATCCAGGACCCTGCGGTCATCTGGCCGTACATCATCAGCCCCTTGCGATCGAGCTCGTTGAAATGCGCCCAGTTGGCCCAGTGCGGGACGATATTGGAATTGGCGATCAGCACGCGCGGCGCGTCGGTGTGGGTGCGAACGATGGCGACGGGCTTGCCGGACTGGACGACAAGCGTTTCGTCGGCCTCCAGATCCTTCAGCGCCGCGACGATCCGGTCGAAATCCTCCCATGTCCGCGCGGCGCGGCCGATGCCGCCATAGACAACCAGCTCGTGCGGGTTCTCGGCGACGTCCGGGTGCAGGTTGTTCATCA